>NZ_JBFAWY010000035.1:0-67262 GCF_040680575.1 Streptomyces sp. NPDC052020 | reverse complement strand
AGCCGCACCCGCTCGATCGAGACCCACGCCGCGCTCACCGGGGAGTCCGCCCCGGCGCCGGGGCGGACGCGGTGCGCGCGCTGTCGGTGGCGTACGGCAGACTCGGGGCGTGCGGAAGATTCATGTGATCGGTATCGGCGCGGGCGACCCCGACCAGCTGACCCTGCAAGCGGTCCGGGCGCTGCGGAGCACGGACGTGTTCTTCGTCCTGGACAAGGGCGAGGCGAAGGCGGACCTCGTGCGGCTCCGCCGGGACCTGCTGGAGACGCACATACCCGAGGGGACGTACCGCGTCGTCGAGGCGCGCGACCCGGAGCGGGACCGGACGGCGGGCGGCGCGGGATACTCCCCCGCCGTCGGGGACTGGCGCAGCGCCCGCGCCGGCATCTACGAGCGGCTGATCGCCGAGGAGCTCGGCGAGGACGACAGCGGCGCCTTCCTGGTGTGGGGGGATCCGGCGCTGTACGACAGCACGCTCGGGATCCTCCAGGAGGTGCTGGGACGGGGCGCGGTGGCGTTCGAGTACGACGTGGTGCCCGGCATCAGCAGTGTCTCCGCCCTGGTCGCCCGGCACCGGACGGGGCTGAACCGGGTCGCCCGGCCGGTGCAGATCACCACCGGGCGGCGGCTCGCGGAGGGCTTCCCCGAGGGCGTGGACGACGTCGTGGTCATGCTCGACGCCCATCAGGTTTTCCGGCGGTACGCGGACGAGGACATCGACATCTACTGGGGCGCCTATATCGGCACCCCGGACGAGATCCTCGTGTCGGGTCCGATCGCCGAGGCCGCGCCCCGCATCGAGCGGCTGCGTGCCGAGGCCCGCGAGCGCAAGGGCTGGATCATGGACACCTATCTGCTCCGCCGGCGCGCCGGGGAGCGGTAGAGGCGGCGGCTCGCGTCCGCTTTGCCGGAGACGGCGGGAGCGGCGGCTCGCGCGGCACCCGGGCGGACCGGTCCCGCATGCGCGGCCGGTGCCTCGATGTGATCGTGACCAGGTGACCGTCGCCGAGGAGAAGCAGCTGCCCGCCGCCCAGCCGCCCGTGCTGGACAGGCGCCGCCGCAACGTCGTCTTCGTCACGATCATGCTGGGCATGCTGCTCGCGGCCCTGGACCAGACGATCGTCGGCACGGCCCTGCCCACGATCGTCTCGGACCTGGGCGGGGCCGCGCACATGTCGTGGGTGGTCACCTCGTATCTGCTGGCGGAGACCGTGGCGACGGTGCTGGTCGGCAAGTTCGGCGACCTGTTCGGCCGCAAGGTGGTCTTCCAGGTCTCGGCGGTCGTCTTCATCACGGGCTCGTTCCTGTGCGGCCTGGCCACCAACATGCCGCTGCTGATCGCCTGGCGGGCGATGCAGGGCGTCGGGGCGGGCGGCCTGATGGTGACCTCGATGGCGCTGATCGCGGACGTCATCCCGCTCCGCGAGCGCGGCAAGTACCAGGGCGCGATCGGCGCGGTGTTCGGGGTCTCCACGGTCATCGGGCCGCTGCTCGGCGGGCTGTTCACGGATCATCTGTCCTGGCGGTGGGCGTTCTACGTCAACGTGCCCATCGCGATCGCCGTCGTGGTCGCGGCGGCGCGCACCATCCCGGTGGTGAAGTCGGCCTCCCGCCCGGTCATCGACTATCTGGGCATCGCGCTCGTCACGGTCGGTGCCAGCGCGCTGATCCTGGCGACGAGCTGGGGCGGCAACGAGTACGCGTGGGGCTCGTGGGTGATCATCGGCCTGTTCGCGCTGGGACTGGTCGCGCTGGCGCTGTTCTGCCGGGCCGAGACCCGGGCGGCCGAGCCGATGCTGCCGATGCGACTGTTCGCCAACCCGGTGTTCACGGTCTGCTCGGTCCTCAGCTTCATCGTCGGCTTCGCGATGCTCGGTGCGATGACCTATCTGCCCAGCTATCTCCAGTACGTCGACGGCGACTCGGCGACCACCTCGGGCGTGCGCACGCTGCCGATGGTGGCCGGACTGCTGCTCGCCTCGGTCTTCAGCGGCACCGTGGTGAGCAGGACCGGCAGGTACCGGCTCTTCCCGATCCTCGGCTCCCTGGTGATGGTGCTCGGCCTGTACCTGATGTCCCTCATGGGGCCGGCCACCGGCGCCTGGCTGGAGTCGCTGTACATGTTCGTGCTGGGCACCGGCATCGGACTGTGCATGCAGGTGCTGACGATCGCCGTGCAGAACACCGTCCCCTACGCCGACCTCGGCACCGCCACCTCCGGTGTCACGTTCTTCCGCACCCTGGGCAGTTCCTTCGGCACCGCCGTCTTCGGCACCATCTACGCCAGCGCCCTCACGCCCAACCTGCGGGACGGGATCGCGTCCGCCGCGGCCACCGGCGCGGCGGATCCGGCCGCGATCGGGCGGGCGGCGACCAGTCCGGAGGGGGTGCACCGGCTGCCGCCGGACGCGGCGGCCCCGCTCATCGGCGCCTACGCGGACACCATCCAGACCGTGTTCCTGTGGACCGTGCCGGTCGCGGCCCTCGGGTTCGTCATCGCCCTGTTCCTCAAGCAGGTCCAGCTGCGCGACAGCGCGCGGATGGGCTCCACGGACATGGGCGAGGGCTTCGCCTCTCCGCACGACGCCAACGCCCAGCGCGTGCTGGAAGCCGCCGTCGGGAAGATCATCGGCAGTACGGACCTGGACACCGCGCGCCGGATCATCATCGGCTCCGACACCCGGCTGGACATCGCCGGTGCCTGGGCCGTGATGCAGGTCGACCTGTTCACGCGGCTGGTCGGCCATGCCAGCCTCGGCCTGATCGCGGCCCGCCGCCGCATGCCGCCGGAGGTACTCCTGCCGGTCTTCGACCGGATGGTCGACGAGGGCTATCTGACCCGTGACGACTCCCTGCTGTCGCACACCGGGGCGGGCGCCCGTGAGGCCGGCGTCATCGGCCGGGCCTGGGCCACCTGGCTGGAGGACCGGGTGGAACAAGACATCGGCCGGCCCTCGGACACGCAGCTGCGCGCCGCGGTCGACACGATCGCCAAGCGGCTGCTGGTGGAGGACCTGAGCAGCGGCCTGCCGGACGGGCCGCGGCAGCCGGTGGCGGGCGCGCCCCGCTGACAGGCGCGCGCGTCCGGCGGGACGGCAGGGCCGGCCGGACGCGCGCCTACGCCCTGGCGCGGCTCACCCGGCTCCGGCCGTTCGTCTCGGTCATGGTCCGCCGAGGCCGAGCCGCTCCAGGGCCCCCGCCACGTCCGGTACGGCCGTCACTCCGTCCGGCAGCGGCGGGCGGCGGACGATCACGACGGGCACGCCGAGGGCGCGCGCGGCGGTGAGCTTGGCGGCCGTGGCCTCTCCCCCGCTGTCCTTGGTCACCAGGACGTCGATGCGGTGGCCGCGCAGCAGGGCCGACTCGCCGGCCACGGTGAACGGCCCCCGGGCCGGCAGCACATGGACGTCCGGCGGCATCGGCGGGTCCGGAGGCTCGACGGACCGTACGACGAAGTGCAGATCGGCCAGATGTGCGAAGGCGGCCAGGCCCAGGCGGCCGGTGGTCAGCAGCACCCGGCGGCCCAGGGCGGGCAGCACCTCGGCGGCGGCGGCCAGGGAGGGCACCGGGTGCCAGCGGTCGCCGGGGCCGGGCCGCCAGCCGGGACGGCGCAGGACGACGGCGGGCACGCCGGCCGCCGCCGCGGCGCGGGCCGCGTTCGCCGTGATCGACGCGGCGAAGGGGTGGGTGGCGTCGACGAGGGCGTCCACGCGCCGCTCGCGCAGCCAGCCGACCAGCCCCTCGGCACCGCCGAAGCCGCCGACGCGTACCTCCCCCTCCAGGGGGCCCGGCCGGGTGACGCGTCCCGCGAGGGAGGTGGTGACGCGGACGCCGGGGCGGGCCGCGAGCTCGGCGGCCAGAAGACGGGCCTCGGTGGTGCCGCCGAGGACGAGGACGTGGAGGGGCATGGGTCGAGCGTACGGGCGCCCGGCCGGGAGGCCGTCGCCGGGCCGGAGCGGTCACGGGTCCGGGCCGTGTGCGGCGGCGCCGTCAGCGCAGCAGCAGCTGCACACCGCCCGCCACCGTCGCGGCGATGACCAGTTGCTCGAACAGCCGCTGGTCGATGCGGTTCACGGCCCATGTGCCCAGCAGCGCACCGGGCACGACGAAGACCACGAGAACGGCGTCGAGGACCAGGGAGTGCCGGTCGATCAGTCCCAGGCCGGCGCTGAAGGGCAGCTTGGAGACGTTGACGATCAGGAAGAAGAAGGCCGACGTGCCGAGGAAGCCCAGCTTGCGGAAGCCCGCGGACAGCAGGTAGAGGGACATCACCGGCCCGCCGGCGTTGGCGACCATGGTGGTGAATCCGCCGAGGACGCCGTACGAGCGGGCCTTGATCCGGCCCGCCCCGCTGGTGACCGGCTCCGGCTCCCGCCGCGCGTCGGCCTGCCTCCGGCGCCACACCGTCACCGCCGCCATCAGCAGCAGGATCGCCCCGATCGACGTGCGGACCAGCGCGTCGTCGGCCCGCATCAGAAAGACCGTGCCGGCGACGACGCCCGCCGCGACCGCCGGGAACAGCCGCCACAGCGTCGGCCAGTGGGCGTGCCGCCGGTAGGTGAGGACGGCCAGTACGTCGCCGGCGATCAGCACCGGCAGCAGGACGCCGGTGGAGGCGCGGGCCGGCAGCACCGCGGCGAAGATCGCGAGGCTGACCGTGTTGGCCCCGCTGACGGCGGTCTTGGAGAAGCCGACGAGCAGGGCCGCGAAGGCGAGCGCCGCGAACTCCCAGCCGGTGAGGTGCCAGAGTGTCATCGTGTCCATGCCGAGACCGATGCTATGCCCGGCCGTGGACACCCGCGCGGCCCGTCTCACCGGGTGGCGGCCGGGAAGCCCGTCCCGCCTGGTGGCCCCTACCGGGCGGCCGCGTACCGTACCCGCAGCTCCCGCTTGAGCACCTTCATGCTCGGGCCGAGCGGCAGCGCGTCGGTGAACTCCACGCGGCGCGGGTACTTGTGCTTGCCCAGGTGCTCCCGGGACCACTCGCTGATCTCGGCGGCCTCCGGGGCGGCGTCCGGGGCGGGGACGACCACGGCGCAGACCTCCTCACCGTGCAGGTCGTCGGGCAGGCCGATCACGGCGACCTGCGCGACGCCGGGGTGCCGCATCAGCACCTCCTCGACCTCGCGCGGGTAGATGTTGTAGCCGCCGCGGATGATGATGTCCTTCTTGCGGTCGACGATCCGGAGGAATCCCTCGTCGTCCTTGGTGCCGAGGTCCCCGGTGCGGAACCAGCCGTCGACGAGCGCCTCCGCGGTGGCCTCCGGCCGGCCCAGGTAGCCGGAGAAGACGTTGTGGCCGCGGACGACGACCTCGCCCAGCTCGCCGGGCGGCAGCAGCTCGATGCGGTCCTCGGCGTCGGCGCGGGCGATCTCCACGTCGACGCCCCAGAGCGGGTGGCCGATGGTGCCCGGTTTCGCGCCGAGGATCGGCTGGTTGACGGTGGCGGCCGGGGAGGTCTCCGACAGCCCGTACCCCTCGTAGACTGTGGCCCCGAAGGCGGCCTCGAACCGCTCCAGCACGGCCACCGGCAGCGAGGCCCCGCCGGAGATGCACACCCGCAGCTCGGGCAGCGCGCCGGCCCCGGCCGCGGCGGCGGCCAGCGCGACGAACATGGTGGGCACCCCGTGGAAGGTGTTGACCTTCTCCCTCACCATCAGCTCGATCGCGCGTGCCGCGTCGAAGCGCGGCAGCAGCACCAGCGTGGCGCCCGCGCGCCAGGTGGAGTTCATCGAGACGGTCTGGCCGAAGGCGTGGAACAGCGGCAGGGCGCCCAGCGCGATGTCGTCGGGCCGGATGTCGTGGGCGTCGAAGGCGTTGACCGTCGCGTTCATCACCAGGTTGAAGTGGCTCAGGACGGCGCCCTTGGGCACGCCGGTGGTGCCGCTGGTGTAGAAGACGACGGCCGGGTCGTCGGCCTCGCGGGTGACGTACGACGGCAGCGGCTCGGCGTCCGCCGCGAGCTTGCCGAACTCCTCCCCGAGGAGCACCGTCCGTATCCCCGCGGCCCGGGCGGCGGCCGCACCGGTCTGCGCCTGTGCCGGGTGGCACAGCAGCAGCGTGGCTCCGCTGTCCGTCAGGACGTGCCCGGCCTCCGCCTGCGACAGCAGCAGATGGACCGGTACGACGACACCGCCCGCCGCGGCGATCGCGTAGTACGCCTGCGGGAACTCGGCGGTGTTCGGCGCCATCAGGGCGATCCGGTCCCCCGGCCGCACCCCCAGGCCGACGAGGGCGCCGGCCTGGGCCAGGGCGCGCTGCCACACCTCCGCGAAGGTCAGGCGCAGGTCGCCCTCGACCAGTGCCTCCTTGGCGGGGCGGCGCCGGGCGTTCTCGGCGAGGACGGCGGCGACGGAAAGGGTTGCCATGGGGTGTTGCTCCGTTCCTTGCTGCGGCTCTGCGGGGAGTGTGCGGGGGTGCTGCTCGGGCGGTTCGGCGAACGTCCCGCGGGCGGGCGGGAGTCTCGCACCAGGCCCTACCGCCTCTCGACGAGCACCGCGCTGCCCTGCCCGACGCCGACGCACATGGTGGCCAGTCCGCGGGCCGCCCCCGTGCGGCGCATGCGGTGGAGCAGGGTGGTGAGGATGCGGGCGCCCGAGCAGCCGAGCGGGTGGCCCAGCGCGATGGCGCCGCCGCTGGGGTTGACCAGGCCGGGGTCGATGCCGAGTTCGTCGACGCAGGCCAGTGCCTGGGCGGCGAACGCCTCGTTGAACTCGGCCTCCGCCAGGTCGCCGACGCTCCAGCCGGCCCGGGCCAGCGCCTTGCGGGTGGCGGGCACCGGCCCGATGCCCATGACGTCCGGGTGGACCCCGGCCGAGGCGCCCGCGACATAGCGGCCCAGGGACTCCAGGCCCAGCTCGTTCAGAACGTCCTCACTGACCAGCAGGAGGCCGGCCGCTCCGTCGTTCATCGGGGAGGCGTTGCCCGCGGTGACCGTGCCGCCCTCGCGGAAGACGGGCTTCAGCCGGGCCAGCTTCTCCAGGGAGGTGTCCTCGCGGACGCACTCGTCGGTGTCGACGACCACGCCGTCGGGCCGCTCGACGGGCAGGAGCTCGCCGTCGAAGTGGCCGTTCTCGCGGGCGTCGGCGGCCAGGCGGTGGCTGCGCAGCGCGAAGGCGTCCTGACGTTCGCGGGAGATCCCGTACCGGGCGGCGACCTCCTCGGCGGTCTCCCCCATGGACAGCAGGCCGTGCAGCTCCTTCATCGCCGGGTTGACCAGGCGCCAGCCGAGCCGGGTGTCGGCGGTCTCGATGCGGTGGGGCAGCGCCTCGTCGGGGCGGGGCAGGACGAAGGGCGCGCGGCTCATCGACTCCGACCCGCCGGCCAGCACGATGTCGGCCTCGCCGGCCGCGATGGTGCGCGCGGCGGTCGTGACCGCCTCCAGGCCGGAGGCGCACAGCCGGTTCACGGTGGCGCCGGGGACGGTCTCGGGCAGGCCGGCGAGCAGGGCGGCCATGCGGGCGACGTTGCGGTTGTCCTCGCCGGCCTGGTTGGCGGCGCCCCAGTAGACGTCGTCGACGCGGGCCGGGTCGAGCGCGGGCACGTCGGCGACCAGGCCGCGGATCACGGCGGCGGCGAGATCGTCGGGCCGCACGCCCGACAGGGCGCCGCGCAGTCTGCCGATCGGGGTGCGGCGGGCGGCCGCGAAGTGGACGGGACGCAACGGGACTCCTGACCGTCGGCGCTCGGTCGCCGGGCGGCGCGCCACCGCCGTACCGACCTCGCAAGAGCTTAATTAGCACTGCTAGTTTTGGACTATAGACCGCCGGGACGCTCCCTGGGAAGATCCTCCGGAAACCTTCGACGACGCAGCTGGAGGAGCCCATGGCCGAGGCCCACGAGCACGTCCTGACGGGGACCCGGGGCCGGATCACCGCCCGCGAGTGGCCCCGCCCCGCCCCGCGCTACGTGGCGCTCCTGGTCCACGGGTACGGCGAGCACATCGGCCGCTACGAGGAGGTCGCCGGCGTCCTGACCGGGCACGGGGCCGCCGTGTTCGGGCCCGATCACCTCGGTCACGGCAGGTCGGCGGGCGAGCGGGTGCTGATCGAGGACTTCGACGACGTGGTCACCGACGTGCACGCCGTGGCGGACCTGGCCCGCGCCGCCCACCCCGGCCTGCCGGTCGTCCTGATCGGCCACTCCATGGGCGGCCTGATCGCCGCCCGCTACGCCCAGCGCCACCGAGAGCGCCTGGCCGCGCTGGTGCTGTCCGGGCCGGTCATCGGCGACTGGGAACTGCCCCGGCGGC
The DNA here is from genome assembly GCF_040680575.1 of Streptomyces sp. NPDC052020. Lineage (NCBI taxonomy): Bacteria > Bacillati > Actinomycetota > Actinomycetes > Kitasatosporales > Streptomycetaceae > Streptomyces > Streptomyces sp. NPDC052020. The sequence continues at coordinate 59,011 of NZ_JBFAWY010000035.1, read as the reverse complement.
TGCTCGCCCTGGAGGAGATCCCCGGCACCCCGGTCAACCCGGCCGCGCTCTCCCGGGACCCGGCGGTCGGCGCGGCGTACGCGGCCGACCCGCTGGTGTGGCACGGGCCGATGAAGCGGCCGACGCTGGAGGCCTTCGTGCGGACGCTGGCGGCCGTGTCCGAGGGCGGCGACACCGGCCGGCTGCCGCTGCTGTGGCTGCACGGCGACGACGACCGGCTGGTCCCGCTGCCCGGCAGCCGGATCGGCGTCGAGCGGATCAGCGGCGGCGACCTGACCGAGCGGATCTACCCGGGAGCACGGCACGAGGTCTTCCAGGAGACGAACAAGGCGGAGGTGTTCGCGGACCTCACGCGCTTCCTGGACGGCGTCCTCACCCGGTGACGGGAGCCCCGCGCACCCGGCGGGCCGCGGTGTTTGCCCGTGGGAGCCCGGGGCACCCGCGCCTGCATGGAGTGGTTGCGCCGCGCCGCATGTGCGGATGAGGACCCCGAACTGTTCTTCCCCGTGGGCACGACCGGACCGGCGCTGCGGGACATCGACGCGGCCAAGAAGGTCTGCGCCCGTTGCCCGGTGACCGCCGAGTGCCTGGAGTTCGCCCTCGGCTGCGGCCGGGCGTCCGGCGTGTGGGGAGGCACCTGCGAGGAGGAACGCGTCGCACTGCTCCGTACCGACGAACACACCATCAGAGACGACGCCGCAAGGAGCACCACCGTATGACTGTCGTGAAGAGCACGATCCCCGAGTCGGCCCGCCGTCCGGTCGGCGACGCCCTTCAGGGTACGCTCGTGGATCTTCTCGGGCTCTCCCTGATCGCCAAGCAGGTGCACTGGAACGTCGTGGGACCGCGGTTCCGGTCGATCCACCTCCAGTTGGACGAGGTGGTGTCGGCGACCCGGTCGTTCGCCGACACGGTCGCGGAACGCTCGGCGGCGCTCGGCATCCCGGCCGACGGCCGGCCGGAGACCATCGCGTCGGCGTTCACGCTGCCCAGCCCCAAGGAGGGCTGGGTCCGCGACGGCGACGTCGTCCAGCTGATGGTCGAGTCCCTGGAAGCCGCGATCGGGCGCCTGCGCGAGCGGATCGAGGCCACCGAGCAGCCGGACCCGGTCACCCAGGACCTGCTGATCGCCATCACCGCCGAACTGGAGAAGCAGCGCTGGATGTTCGACGCCGAGAACTGGCCCAAGGAGGGCTGAACGACCGGCTCCGCTCCCCTGGCGGGGGGCGGCACACCCGCACGCAGCACGACCGAAGGGGCACCTCATGGCCGACGCCCTCGAACTCGACACGCTGTGGGAGGACTTCCACCGCGTGGTGAACATGACCTCGGCGGAACTCGCGGCCTGGCTGCGGGTCCGTGACGCCGACGAGCGGGCCGAGCCGCTGCCCGAGGACGCGGGCACGCCCACCGGGCGGCACGTCCTGGCGATCCTGCAGAAGCGCCGCACCGATCTCACCGAGGACGACGTCCGGGTGATGCGGAAGGTCGTGGACGCCGTCACCGCCCAGACGGACGTGGAGAACGAGCCCGAGGCCGAGGACACCCGCCGCCGGCACCGGCTGATGACCCTCGGGCACGACCCGCTGAAGGCGTGACGTGAACCGCGACGAGCGCGTCCTGCGCGCACTCGTCGACGCCCACGGGCGGACGTACGCCGAGGAGGCCGGTATCCGGCTGCGGGACACCCCGCAGCCGCTGTACCGGCTGCTGGTCCTGGCCCACTTGCTCAGTGCCCGCATCCGCGGTTCGGTCGCCGTGGCCACCGCCCGTGCCCTGCACGAGGCGGGGCTGCGCGACCCGCGCCGGATGGCCGGGGCCGACTGGCAGGAGCGGGTGGACGCGCTGGGCCGCGGCGGCTACCGGCGCTACGACGAGCGCACCGCCACCCAGCTCGGCGACGCGGCCGCGCTGCTGACCGAGCGGTGGGGCGGGGACCTGCGCCGGCTGCGGAAGGAAGCGGGCGGCGAGGTCTCTGCCCTGCGGCGCCTGCTCCAGGAGTTCCCCGGCGTGGGACCGGCCGGGGCGGACATCTTCCTGCGCGAGGCCCAGCGGGTGTGGCCGGAGGCGGCGCCGTATCTGGACGGCAAGGCCCTTCAGGGCGCGGACCGGCTCGGCCTGCCGCAGGACCCCGACCGGCTGGCGAAACTCGCCGGTACGACCGAACCGGCCGTACTGGCCGCCGCGTTGGTGCGCGCGGCGGTGGACGGGGAAGTGGCGGAGGACTGCCTGGACCGGGCCGGCTGACCCTCCCCCGCCCGGCCCCGCCCGGCGCGGGCGGCGGTCCGCACGGGCCCGGCGGTGGCGCCTTCCCGGCGGTGACTGAACGGCGTGGTACGGATCACAGTCGCCCCGGAGCGCCATCCGGGACGCCGGCCGCCCTGAAAGTATGATCAAGCGATGTCTGACATGACCGAAACCACGCCCGGTTGGCTGACGACCGACGAACTCGAAGCGGCGCGCGCCCGCATGCCGATCCTGTATGTCGAGGCCGTACCGGTGCGCGTCGACGACAGCGGTGAAGTCACCAGTGTCGGCCTGCTGCTGCGCATCGGGCCCGACGGAACGGTCAGCCGGACACTGGTCTCCGGCCGGGTGCTGCACCACGAGCGGGTCCGCGACGCCCTCCTGCGCCATCTGGAGAAGGACCTCGGCCCGGTGGCACTGCCCCGTGTGCCGTCCTCGCTCCAGCCGTTCACGGTCGCGGAGTACTTCCCGACCCAGGGCGTCACCCCGTTCCACGACCCCCGCCAGCACGCGGTGTCGCTCGCCTACGTCGTGCCGGTCACCGGCGACTGCCGCCCCCGGCAGGACGCGCTCGATCTGGTCTGGTTCAGCCCGCAGGAGGCCCTGTCCCCGGCGGTGCAGAGCGAGATGCCGGGCGGCCACGGGGTGCTGCTGAAGCAGGCGCTGGCGCATGTGGGCTGCGTGATCTGACTACCTCGCGCGAGGGTGGCGGGGGCGTCCGGCCCATGCCGCCCGCGCCGCTCGTGAGGGCGGCGGCCCGCCGGCCCGGGACGAGACGGCGCGTCCGCGGCCGTGACTCGCCGCGGGCCAGGCCCGGCGCGGCGCGCCCGGCACGTGGTCAACGGGGCAGCGAAGCCGCGCACGGCACCGGGACCGGCGCGTCCGCCTGCGGCCGTCCGGCCGGGAACAGACGGTAGGAGCCGGGCAGGTCCCGCACCTCCGCGGAGAGGACCACCCCGTCCGCGCCGCCCGTCGGCAGGTGCTTGGCCAGCACGGCGAGGACGCTCTCGGACAGACGCGCCTTCAGCGTTTCGGACCGTCCCGGCATGAGACCGACCTGCGCGTGCACAAAATCCCTCCCGTCGCCCCCTCCGTCGCCGACGTACGTCTCGGCCGGGCGGAAGAACGTCTTGCACACGCCCGCCGACCCCGCGACCTCCCGCACGAGCGGGTGCAGTTCCCTCACGAGAGCTGCGCGGTCGAAGACGTCGGCCAGCCGGGAGGAGTAGTCGATGGTGAGGTGCGGCATGAGGGACCTTTCGCGCGCCCTGGTTTCTTCGGGCAACTATTTTCCCCCTGCCCCGGTCCGCACCACCGGCGGGCCCCCCGAGGCGTCCGGAGCGCCCGGCGCCGGTCGGGGAAGACGACACGGTCGGATCGGCAGGATCTTGGGCTTCGGGCTCACCGAGCCCGCCGGCCTGATCCGGGCCGGACTCGCCCGCACCGCGTGGCGGCCGCCGGACGGCCGACCGGGATCCGCCCGCCGCCCCGGGCAGCCGTACGCGGTGGCGCGCGTCGGCCCCGCGGGGCGGAGGATCCGGTCCGGATCGTGGTCGATCCCGGCCCCGGCGGAACGGACGAGGTCACGAGTGACGGGGAAGGTCACCAGTAGTGCCGACGTCCCCCGACGGCGTGTCCGGTGGCTCCGAGGATCCAGAGAATCGCGCCGATGACCACCAGGATGATCCCGATGGTCCACAGGATCGAGATGCCGGTGAGGAATCCGACGACGAGCAGAATGACGCCGAGGAGGAGCATGACCGCCTCCGGTTTCGAGTAGTGCTGTTTTTCACTCTGCACGGCGATGCCCCGCCAGGGAAGTGGCAGATTCACCAGCGTTCGCCGAGCCACGCGCGCCTGACGCCGGCGAGCCCGGAGGCGGCGGGGCACGAGCGGGTGCGACCCGCCGGAGAGGTGTCTCATCGGCCGCGGACGGGGCTCCCGCGTCCGGCGTACTCGCCTCCGGTCCGCGGCCGGCGGGCCCCGGCACCGGCCGGAGCCCGCACTGGGCGACAACCGCCGCGGCGTGCCGCAGACTCGTAAGAAGACCGCCGGTCGATCGCACTTGAGGGGCCGGACCCGTGCATGATGTTCCGCTGTGGCTGTGGATGGTGTTCGTCGCCACCGTGCTGGTGTCGTTGGCGGTCGATCTGCTGGCGCACCGGCGGGCCCACGTGATCCATTTCCGCGAGGCCGCCGCCTGGAGCGGTGTCTGGGTGGGACTGGCCGTCGTCTTCGGTGTCGCCGTGTTCCTGGTGGTCGGTACGGCCGCCGGAGTGGAGTACACCACCGCCTGGCTGCTGGAGAAGAGCCTGTCGGTGGACAACCTCTTCGTCTTCGCGCTGATCTTCGGCTACTTCAAGGTGCCCAGGGCCTACCAGCACCGCGTACTGTTCCTCGGCGTCCTGGGCGCCCTGGTCTTCCGGGGCGTCTTCCTCGCCGCCGGTGTGGCGGTGGTCAGCCGCTTCTCCGCCGTCCTGTTCGTCTTCGCGGCCATCCTCTTCTACAGCACCTACAAGATCCTCAAGGAGGAGGACGACAGCTTCGACCCCGGCCGGAGCATCGCCGTGAAGCTGCTCCGCAAGATCATCCCCGTGCGGGACGACTACGCGGGCACCCGGTTCTTCGTCAAGGAAGCCGGACGGCGCGTCGCCACCCCGCTGCTCGCCGTCGTCGCCGCGATCGAGGCCGCCGACCTCGTCTTCGCCGTCGACAGCGTGCCCGCCGTCCTGGCCGTCAGCAGCGACGCCTTCATCGTCTACACCAGCAACGCCTTCGCCATCCTCGGCCTGCGCGCCCTGTACTTCATGCTCGCCGGCCTGCTGGACCGCTTCCACTACCTCAGCAAGGGCCTGGCGCTCATCCTCGGCTTCATCGCCGTCAAGCTCATCCTCCAGGCGTCCCACAAAACGATCAGTACGGCCGTGCCCGAGGTCCCCTCCCCCCTCAGCCTCGCCGTCATCGTCATCGTCCTGGCCGTCTCCGTGGCGCTCAGCATGCTGCGCCCACCGCCCGGCCAGACCGGGCCCACGCTCCCCCCTTCCTCCGGCCAGACCGCCGGGACCGCCGGAAGCGAGGCCGCCGAGAGCGCCCCGGGACCGCCCCCGCCCGGACACGCGCCCCCGGCCGATCCCCACGACCGCGCCGGACCACCCGATGCCCGGTGATCCCGGCCAGGACGCCGCGACACCCAAAGGCCCCAAAATTGTGCAAAAGGGTCGTAAAATAAGGCCCTATGGGAACCAAACAGAAATCTCGGACGACCAAGCCGACCGGATACGTCTGCGGCTCATGCAAGCACCCGGTGGACGCCGTGGTGGAACGGCACAAGAACATGGGGGTCTTCGTCCCTTCCTGGACCGCGGGCCCGTGCCACAACCCGCGCTGCGACCAGTACGTGCCGACACAGGTACCGATCAGCTCGGTGCGCAGCACGCTGTGGAAGAGCATGACCGGCTGGTCCCACCGCTGACCGATATCCCGCGGCGCCGAACCGCTCGACGCCGAAAGCGCTCCCGCAGGGCCACGCCCCCCGGGACCGTGCCCGTGCGCGCGATCCGCACGCCGCTGCCCTGAGCCCGATCCTGACCGCCCGCGCGCCCCGCACCAACCGGCGCAGAGAGTGACCTCCCTCAGACACTGACACAGCGAACGACCGCCCGGTGTCGTGAGGCCGAAGCCCCGAAGACGTCGAAGACGCCCGCGTCACCGGCCCGTCCTACGTCCGCAACCCCGAGAAACTGACCCGCGTCGCGGCCGAGACGCCGCTCACCCCGCGATGAACACGCCGGGGCACCGAGACACCACCGTCCCCGGGTATGACGCGGGGGCGGCTTCGGGCTCCTCCGAAACCGCCCCCGCCCTGCGGCTCTCACATCGCGACGACAGGATGGGAACCAGCGCTCCCCTGGAGCCAGGGGGTCTGCCCGGCCGGGCGTCGGGACGGTGACCGCCGGACTCCGCTCACCGGCTGTCCCGCGCTGCCCACACCGTGCCGCGGGCCTCGTACTCGAGCATCTCCTCCAGACCGACCGCGGCGTCCGCGCCGAGTTCCCGGCGCACCAGCCACAGGGCCAGGTCCAGCCCCGAGGTCACCCCGCCGGCGGTGACCAGGTCGCCGTCGTCGACCACACGGGCGTTCTTCAGCACACCGCCCTGCCGTTCCAGATCGGCCCGCGCCCGGTGATGGGTGGTGCAGGGGCGCCCCGAGGTCAGCCCGGCGGCGGAGAGCAGCATCACGCCCGTGCACAGCGCGCTGACGGTCAGGCCCGGCCGGGCCGCGGCGGCTAGGGCCCGGGGCAGGGAGCCTCGCCGGATCTCGGCCCACACTCCGGGATCCTCACGGCGCGCGTACCCGCCGCCGGGGACGACGAGGAGGTCCGCCTCCTTGGGGGCCCACCCGTGGTCGACGCGCAGCCTGGTGCCGTAGGCGGCCTCGACGGTACGGGGGCCGTCGAGCGTGACGTAGCGGACCTCCACCTCCCGGTCGGCGAAGTAACCGGAGGCGGAGAACACCTCGTACGGGGCGGTGAAATCGAGTTCCTCCACACCGTCGAACAGGACGACGTGCACGCGTAGGGGACGGTCGCGCCCGGGAGCCGCGGACACGGCCGCGTCGGCCCGGGTGGCGGCGCCGGCGGTCAGCGTCGCGGCCCCGAGCGCGGTGGTGGCGTGCAGGAGGGTACGGCGGTTCATCTCGGTCGGTACTCCACTTCTCGGTCGGTCACGGGTGGGGTGAGCGGCTCGTTCGCCGGGTACGGAGGCGTCGTCGGGCCGTACGGGAGGGCACGGCGCACGGCGCGGGCGTGCTCGCCCCCGCGCGGGTGGCCGACGCGCCACAGGGTGCCGTCGGCGCCGGCGCGGACGCCCTGACGGGTGGGTGGTCAGTTGCCCCACCGCGCGGCGTCGGCCATGGTCTCCATCCGGGTCCTGTGCGGCGGCATGGACCTCTCCCGCAGCAGTTCGGACGCGACGGAGAAAGGCGGGGCCTTCTCCGGGCGGTGCCGCGCCTGGGCCACGATCTCGTCGGTGAGGGTGGTGGCCATGGACAGCCGCGGATAGGCGGCGTGGATCGCGGCCGCGGTGGCGTCGTCGACGCAGTCCGTGTCCCAGCCGAAGTCCATGCCGGTCCCCTGGTGCACCAGGGCGCACAGGGTGCCGCGGCGCTCGGCGATGCCCGGCGTCGTGTGCAGGGCGATGGCCTCCCATACGGCGTCGACGTCGGGGGCGGGCAGACCCTGCGCGGTGAGGAACTCCGCGGCCGTGTCGGCGCCGTCCACCTCGAACCGCTGGTGGCGGTCGCCCGCCTGCGTCAGGCCGATGTCGTGCAGGACACAGGCCAGGAACAGCAGCTCCGGATCGTAGTCGCGCCCCGGCTTCGCGCCCTGGTGGTCGGCGCGGAGGCGGGCGAACAGCGCGCTGCGGACGCTGTGGTTGGCGGTCGCGGTGGACTCCGTCTCGCGCACCAGGGCCAGCGCGCGGCGGGCGACCGGGGTGTCGGGGAGCGGCGGGACGCCGGTGGTCATCACGTCGTTCATGGCATCGATGATCGTCCGCGGCGACCGCCCGTGACAGTGGCAGGCTTGCCGCCATGCGAGAGGAAACTGCCACTCCCTCTCCCGGCCCCACCGCACCGCGGTAGCCCGGCGAGGCGACGTGGTTGCGGGAGTGGCTCGCCGGCATGGTCGCCATGGACGACTCCTCCGGATACCGCCGGCCCCCCTTCCGGCACGACGTCATCACGTGGCGCCGTCGCCGTTGACCAAGCGGCGGACCTCGGCGTCGGCGCGGGCACACGGAAGCCAGGGAGAGCGGACCGTCGTCCTCGGTGGCCTTGTCGGCCCCTGAATATCCGCCCTCTGAACGAGCGCCTGGATGGTCATTCCACTGCGTGGCCGGGTGGGAATGCGGATCAGGGGGATGGTCGGGTCCTGCGGTGGACCCGGTGGTCCAGGGCCGCCAGGCGCCGGGCGAGCGTCTCCGGGATGCCCACCGCCATGGCCTCGCCGGGGCAGCGGTGTCCGGTGCGCGGGTCCCCTCCCCTGGGGGATCGGTTCGTCCCGGCCGGGCGGGTGGCCGGGGAACCGCTCGGGGCGGAACGTGGAGCGGACCTTCCTGTGCGCGGGCCCGCACGTCGCCCTGGAACGCTGGCGGTCCGGGACCGTGGAGCCGGTGCGGCGTTCCTTCGCCACCGTGCGAAGGCAGCCGGCGTTCGGCGCGGGCTGTGGTGGGGGCGGCTGGAGCGGTCGTCATGCCCGCGGCGCCCGGCTGCCGGTAGCGGCCCGCCCACCGGGCGGCGGTGGTGTGGCCGACCTGGAAGCGTTCCGCGGCCCGCCGCAGCGGCCATCCGTCGTCCACGACGCGCCGCCGGGCCAGACGCAGCCGTCCGTCGGGGTCAGCGAGGCGTTACGGTGCGGCAGGAGGGCCTCCTGGGCGGACGTGGATGCCGCAATCCACACCGAACCCAGAAGGCCCTCACTCGTTCGGGCGCCCAGCACACGTGTCATCAACGTCCCGGACAGCACACCCGGCCCAGACGAAACGGACACCGACCCATCAGACGCCCACTGAACGCCCTCTGCGGCCGAGGCGGATGCGCAGGGCATGGCCGAGACGCCCGTGGAGGCGCTGCCGGGCGTCCGGTTCGCGGCGAGCGAGCACCGCACGGGCCGTAGCCACTGCGCACCTCAGCCGGGCCCAGAACAGCCCTTCAGGAAGCGAACCTCGCCCTCGGCCTGTCCCTCGCCGTCGCTACCTGGTGCATGGCCGGCGCGTGTGAGTCCATGGCGATGACCGATGTGTGCTGGGTGATCACCTGCTGGTAGATGAGGACCGCCTCGACCCGGTTGCGGACCTCCAGCTTGGCGAGCAGGTGGGAGACGTGGCTCTTGACGGTCGCCGTCTTGATGGCCAGCAGCTTCGCCACCTCCTCCGTGGACCGTCCGGAGGCCAGGTGGGACAGCACCTCGAACTCGCGGTCGGAGAGGTTCAGCAGTTTTTGTGCCGGATCAGGTTTCGCGGCGTCACACCCGGCACCGGACTTCGCACCGCCCGCCTCGCTGTGTCCTCCGCGCACAGCGGGGCGGGCGAAAGAGTCCAGTTCCGAGTTGACGAGTGTGTAGCCGGCGACCGCCGCGCCGACCGCGACCACCAGCCGGTCCGGTGTGGAGTCCTTGGTGAGCACTCCCGCCGCACCCGCGGCCAGGGCCGTGCGTATCTCTCCCCCGGTCCAGCGGGTACTCAGCAGCAGGACCCGTATGCCTCTGGCGGCAAGTGTCCGCACCTGACGGCTCACGTCGGTGCCGGGACCGATCGACCACAGCACCACCTTCACTCCGTCGAGCCGCCATTCGCGCAGCGGCCGTCCGGCGTCGACGGTGGTCACCGCCAGCACCATGCCGCTATCCCGTAATGTCGTCCCGATGATGTGACGGGAGAGCGGATCGCCATCCGCCACCAGGACGGCAGGGGCCGGGGAGTGCTTGGGTCTGGCCGTGGCATCGCGGATGGTGCGGAGGTTCACAGCACTGCCTGGAAGCAACTTCTCTGCCATGTCTGTTTCCCTAACGTGTCGGCGTGAACGAGGGTCGCCGGTGCAGGCGGACGCAGCGGGGGCGTATCACCCGGCTGGGCTGCTTCGTCGCAGCGGAGCGTCTGTGGAAGGGGCGCGGGCCCGGGAGCCGGGAGGAGAGAGGGGGAACGGCGGCCGAGGAGCGGGTGCCTGCCGCCACCGTGACTCACATGCCGGACGCCTTCCGCCGCCTGGCACCGCGCCGGTCGGCACATCGCACGCGGTCTCTGGGCGCGTGAGTGCGCGGGGCGTGAGCGGGGTGACAGGGTCCGCGGCCGGTCCCTCCGGGTACCGGCTCGCTAAGCGTCGCAGCCGTGAACAAGGAGCGAGGCGTTTCGTGCGCTGCCAACCGTCGTTCCCCCCCTCGGACGACCGCCTGTCACCTTTCGTGTGCCGTACGTATTCTCCCATCCATCGCCGGAGACACGACCAAGCGGGAGTAAACAATCCTGGGTGAGGACGAGGGAGCCGGCCGAGCGCTCACACGTGTCGTGTGCAGGGGTCCGCAAGCGCTCGGCCGGGTGGTCAGTCGGTGCCGCCCAGGAGGCGGACCACGTCGACGGTGCGGTGGGAGAAGCCAGCCTCGTTGTCGTACCAGCCCACGACCTTGACCAGGGATCCGCCCTGCCCGTCGTCGATGACCATGGTGAGCGGGGCGTCGAAGGTGCAGGAGGCGGAGGTGCCGATGATGTCCGTGGAGACCAGTGGATCCTCGCTGTACACGAGGACGTCCTTCAGGGGACCGCGTGCCGCTTCCGCGAAGGCGGCGTTGACCTCCTCCACCGTGACGGAGCGCTGCAGTTCGACGGTCAGGTCGACGATCGAGCCGTCGACGACGGGGACCCGCATGGACAGGCCGTCCATGCGTCCGGCGAGTTCGGGCAGGACCACGCCGATGGCCCGGGCGGCACCCGTGGTGGTGGGGATGATGTTGTGGGCAGCCGCCCGGGCGCGGCGGAAGTCGCGGTGCGGGGCGTCGTGCAGGCGCTGGTCGCTGGTGTAGGCGTGCGAGGTGTTCATCAGTCCGCGCCGTACACCGAAGTGCTGGTGCAGCACGTGGGCGAGGGGAGCGGCGCAGTTGGTGGTGCAGGAGGCGTTCGAGACGATCCTGTGGGAGGCGTCCAGGGCGCCGTCGTTGATGCCGTACACGACGGTGAAGTCGACGTTCGTGGCCGGTGCGGAGATCAGGACGCGGCGCGCGCCCGCGTCGAGGTGGGCCGCGGCGGCCTTGCCGTCGGTGAAGACGCCGGTGGACTCGACGACCACGTCCACGTCGAGCTGCGCCCAGGGCAGGTCGGCCGGGTTCTTCTCGCGCAGGACCCGAATCGTGCGCTCACCGATGACGAGCCGGCCGTCCCGGACGTCGACCGGCTCGGCCAGCCGGCCGTGGACGGAGTCGTAGCGCAGCAGGTTGGCCAGGAGCTCGGGGTCCGTCAGGTCGTTGACGGCGACGATGTCGATGTCCGGGCGGGTGAGCGCGACGCGGGTGACCGTCCGTCCGATGCGGCCGAAACCGTTGATGGCGATGCGGATTGCCATGGTGCCGGTACTCCTTGTTCCAGAGCTTTCCAGAAGGTCAGGCAGCGGCGCGCGCCTTTGCGTTCCGCCAGGAGGACAGGGCGAGCAGGGCCGCGGCGAAGAAGGCCGCCGAGGCGATGAGTGCCGAGATGTGCAGGCCGGAGACCAGTTGCCGGCCCGCGATGAGGGAGGTGAAGAGGGCGACGCCGAGCGAGTTGCCGATCTGGCGTGCCACGTTGAACACCGCCGATGCCACACCGGCGTTCTCGGTGGGCGCTGCCTGCACGATGGCGGCGGTGGCCGCCGGTACCGTGCTCGGGGTGGCGAGGCCGGTCGCGATGAGAGCGGGCAGCAGCATCCAGTACGGGGTGTCGGGCCCGGCGAGCAGCCAGCCGACGAATCCGACGGCGCCGAGCAGCAGGGCTCCGGTCATCGGGACGTACGGGCCGTAACGGGCCGTCAGGCGGCCGGAGAGCGGCGCCGCGACGACGGCCATGCACACCGTCGGCAGCAGGGCCAGACCGGCGCCCAGTGCGTCGTAACCGCGCTCGTTCTGCAGATAGAGCGTGGACAGGTAGAGCATGCCGTAGTAGCCGAGGTTGAGCAGGACGCCGACCGCGGCGGTGGAGGAGAAGCCGGGTGACCGGAAGAGCGACAGGGGCAGCAGCGGTGGCTTCTCCGGGATCCCGCGGGCCTCCGTCCGCCGCTCGGCAAGGATGAACAGGACGAGCGCGACCAGGCCGAGGGCACCGCCGCTCAGCACCACCGGCGAGGTCCAGCCCTGGGTGCCGGCCTCGTTCAGCATGCCGGCCAGCGCCAGCACGGCGACGATGCCCAGGACCTGGCCGAGGGGGTCCAGGCCGCGTGCCCCCGCCCGGCCGGCGGGCGCAGGAACGCATCTGCGGGTCAGCCAGACGGCCAGCAGCGCGACGGGAACGTTGATCCAGAAGGCGGCGCGCCAGTTCAGTCCCGCCACCAGCAGACCGCCCACGAGAGGCCCCGCCGCGAACGCGATGCCGGAGATGCCGGCCCAGACGCCGAGGGCCTTGGCCCGCACGGCCGTGACCGGGTAGGCCGCGGTCAGCAGGGCCAGCGAGGTGGGCACCAGCAGGGCACCGCCGGCACCCTGGGCGAGACGCGAGGCGATGAGGGCCGCCGGGGTGGTGGCCAGGGCGCAGCCGACCGAGGCGAGGGCGAAGACGCCGAGGCCGGTGAGGAACACCTTCCGGTGCCCGAGCCGGTCGCCGAAGCCGCCGCCCAGGAGCAGGAGGCCGCCGAAGACGGCGCTGTAGCCGTCGACGACCCAGGCGATCTCCGAGGTACCGGCACCGACCGACTCACGGATGACGGGGACGGCGACGGTGACGACGGTGACGTCCAGCATCACCAGGAAATAGCCCAGGCTGAGGGCGATGAGCGGGGGCCACGACAGTCGCTCGGTCATGGGGGGCGGCCCGTCCTGTGCCGCCGCCGTTCCGGTCGTTGTACTCATGCGAGTAATCGTCGGCCTCCAACAGTTAGTCGTTCGGCAAAGTGTGCTTGTATGGCGGACATGGACGAAGTCATGGACACGACCGAGCCGGAGCTCGCGCGCGCCGCGCGTCTGCTGGCCAGCGCCTCCCGGGCCCGGATGCTCAAGGCGCTCTCCGACGGCCGGCCGCTGGCGGTCTCGGTCCTGGCAGCCGAGGCCGGGGTGAGCGTGCCGACGGCGAGCGTGCACCTCGCGCACCTGGCCGAGGCGGGGTTCGTGCGGGCCGAACACTGCGGACGGCACCGCTACTTCCGCCTGGCCAGTCCCGACGTCGCCACCGCCCTGGAGGCGCTGGCCATCATCGCGCCGCCCGATCCCACCCCGGTGACCACCCTGCGCGCCCACAGCCGGCACAACGCGCTGAGGCGGTCGCGCACCTGTTACGACCACCTCGCGGGGTCTCTGGGCGTGGCGCTCATGAGCACTTTCCTCGACCAGGGGCTGCTACGGCGGGAGGAGAGCGACCCCACGTCCGGCTCCCGCCCCGATCAGCCCGCCTCCTACGGCAGGCAGGCGGCGTATCACCTGACTCCCCGAGGAACCGAGCGCTTCACCGGATTCGGTATCGATGTGGACGCGCTGGTCCGGGGGCGGCGTCCGGTGGTGCGCTACTGCGTCGACTGGAGCGAGCGGCGGCATCATCTCGCCGGTGCGCTGGGCGCCGCACTGGCCGCCCGGTTCTTCGCCCTGAACTGGCTGCGGTACGGCGTCTCGCCACGCGTCGTCCATCTCACCGACGTTGGCAAGGACGGGGTGCGGGACGCCTTCCGGATCGAGATCGCCGACTGAGCCACCCAAGCCGCGGCGCCGTCCCCGGCCGGGTCAGCGGGTCTCCAGGGACACCGTGGGCGCCTCCCGCACCCCGAGCACGGTAACGCCGGTCTCGGTGCGCACCCGATGCACGCTGCCTGGGTCCTCGATGATCAGGTCGCCGACGGTGTAGCGGTCGCCGTTGTCGTTGATGAGCTCTCCATCGAGAATGAACATCAGTTCGTAGCCGAGGTGTTCGTGCAGGTCGCCGTGTGCGCCCGGGCCGAAGCGCACAAGGAACGCGGTGGCGCTCTGCGGTGCCGGGGTGGCGTACAACGGCCGTATCTGCACCCCCGCCCGGCCTGGCTCGTCCCAACCGCTCCATTCGACGGCCTCGCGTCCCTCGGCGGTGAGCAGATCGCGGAGCACCGTGACGGTGCGCTGCTGGGGGGTTTCGGTCCGGTCTGCGAGCGTGCCGCTCATACCGGGGCTCCTTCCGGTTCTGGGGCGGGAACGGTTTCTTCCACGACCGCGTAGGGTGCGGGGCTCGTGGCACCGGAGGCGGTCGCCGGTGCCGCGCCGAGGGCCGCGGCGGCGACGGCGTCGGCGTCGCGGATGAACTCGTTCCACGGCCCGGGGCGCCCACTGCCGACCAGCGTGAACCAGCGGGTGTGCTCGGTCGGCAGACCCAGGACGGTCAGCCCGGTCTCCGGGCGGCCTGCGGCGGTCAGAGGGTGGAACGGGGAGCGGGTGACGGCGACACCGCCGGTGGGGAAGGCATCCTTCCCCACGCCGTTGACGAACTCCGTCCACACCCCGCGCCGCAGCAGGTTCACGGTCAGCGGCGAGGGGTCGAGCCGTACGTCCGGGTTGGGGATGCGCGCGTCGATCAGGACGTCCGCGCAGACCGCCGAGCCCGGGACGGCGTCGGAGGAGAGGACGAAGGAGTCCGACTCCGCGTCCGCGGTGAAGCGGGTCTCGGGCCCGACGACGCGCAGCAGTCCGGCCTCGATGAGGGCCATGGCGTAGCGCACCCGGATCCGCGGGGGGCCGGCCGCGAGAAAGGAGTGGCGCGGTGCGAAGTCGGCGAGGAAGTGGCGGTGGGCCCGCGGGTGGAACCCGGCGAAGTCCATCAGCTCCCGGATGACCCAGCGGGTGTCGCGCAGCACGTCGAGGGAGGTCTTCAGGGCGTCGTCCACATTGCCCCGTTCGGCGTGTTCGAGGTCGAGCCGCATCGCCTCGACCAGCGCCCGGTCGAAGTCGTCCACTCCTGTGAACGTCCGCCCCTCGAAGGGCCGGCTGAGCCGCCACAGGTCCGGTGCCGCCGACGTGTCCCGTACGCCGTGCAGCCGCGCGAGGGCGAGCACGTCCGGCACGCCCTGCCGCGACCGGGTCACGACCTCGGCGCGGAAGGCGTCCACCCGCTCCGGAGCCTCGGCGCGCAGCACCGCGGTGAAGTACGTCAGGTGGATCTCGGCCACCAGCCAGGGCAGCACGTCCCGGCTGAAGTCCAAAGGCGCGCGGGTGGCGTGCGCCCGGACGGTGTCCGGGGTGAACAGGGTGCTGCCGGCCTTGTAGGTGGCCGTCTTCTGGTTGCGGCCCCTGGCCGGCAGCGGCATGCCGCTGCGGGAGCCGACGAGCATCAGGGGCTCGTCGCCACTCGGTTCGTAGCGGACCTCGCCGTCCGGGTCCTCCAGGAACGTGCCGCCGCGCCCGACGGTGAGCGCATACATGACGTCGTAGAAGGACAGGCCGATGCCTACGATCCCGACGGTCGCCGTGGCGGGGATCTCGTCCAGCGGCATGTCGGCCGGGGAGTCGCCGCGTATGTAGCGCAAGTGCGGGCGAGCGGCGGCGAACTCGGCGAGTTCGCGCTGCGTGCCCGTGAGGGCGGGCGTCGGGTGGCCCGTGGCGAGCACGACCCGGTCTGCCCTCAGCCAGGTGCCGTCGGACAGCCGGAGGCTGTACCCGACGGGGCTTGGCACCAGGTCCTCGACAGCGGCGGTGATGCGGTGCAGCGTGGCCGACGACGGCAGGTGGGCCTCGGCGGTGTCCACGACGTAGCGCATGTACTGTCCATGCAGGGCGCGGGGGGCGTAGGCGTTGGGCCCGGCGCAGTCGGGGTCGTGCCGCTCCCACCACTGGGCCAGCGACGGGCCGGCGCCGGGGCGGTCCGGGCCGTCGTCGGGCGGCCCGGAGAACATGGTGACCTCGCCGCAGACCGTGTTCATCAGAAACCAGCTGGGCTGGTCGGAACGCCAGATCCGGCCGCATCCGACCTCCACGGCGTCCACCAGGTAGATGTCCGTCCTGCGGGACGCGCCCTCGGCCAGCCGTGCGGCCAGCCGCTCCAGAACCCCCACTCCCCGTGGACCGCTGCCGACTATGACGATGCGATGTGAGTCTTCCACCACATGGGACCTTTCGGCTTTTTCTCCGAGATGCTGCACGGGCCCCCTGGATCTTTTGGAACCGAGGGCCCGTGCAGGCTCCAAGGGATTCTGAGTGCGCCCTCGAAGGGGATTGCGAACTTCTTTCGGTGGAAAGCAGACTACCGGGATTCCGGTCGATAGACCAAACAAATTCATTCATATCGCCATGAGCAGCCTTCATGGAAATAGCGCAGGCTGCTGTGCGGCGACTATTGTGGCATCGCACTTAATTGATTTGCCGCAGTGGCGAAATCAATGATTCGCCCCCAGCGACAGTGGAGACACATCGTGGGACGCCCCGCACTCATCCTCATGGATCTCATCAACGACGTCGTCCATCCCGACGGCAGCTACGCCAAGGACGGCTACGCGGAGCAGGTTGCCTCCCGCGGCGTACTGGAGCGGGCGGCTGCCGCGGCCGACCTCGCCCGGGAGCGGAACATCCCGGTCGTCCACGTGACCGTCGGCTTCTCCCCGGGCTATCCCGAATGGCCCGCCGGTTCCCCCGTCTTCGCGCCGTGCCGCGACGAGAAGCGGCTGGAACTCGGCGCGTGGGGCACCGAACAGCACGAGCTGGTACGGCCACACCCCGGCGAGGTACTGATCGCCAAGCACCGGCTGAACCCCTTCCACGGCACCGCGCTGGACGTCGTCCTGCGCGCCCAGGGCGTGGACCGGCTGCTCCTGGGCGGGGTGTCCACCGACCTCGTGGTGATGTCGGCGGCACGGGACGCGCACGACCGCGACTACCAGGTGGAGGTCCTGGAGGACGCCACCGCGGCCGCCGACGCCGAACTGCACCGAGCCGCCGTCAGGCTCCTGGCCCGCACCGCCACCGTGACCACCGTCGCCCAGGCCCTGTCCCACTGACCGCCACCGCACGAGGAGCGACCATGGGCTCGACCCTGGCCGAAAAGGTATGGAACACGCATGTCGTCCGGCCCGGCGACAGCGGCGAGGACCTGCTCTACATCGACTTGCACCTGCTGCACGAAGTCAACACCCCGCAGGCGTTCGACGGCCTGCGGGCGGCGGGGCGGCGGGTACGGCGCCCGGATCTGACACTGGGGACCGAGGACCACAACATCCCCACCATCGCCGTCGACAAGCCCATCCAGGACCCGGTGGCCCGCCGTCAGTCGGAACTGATGCGCAAGAACTGCGCCGAGTTCGGCATCCCGCTGCTGCGCATTGGCGACCCCCAGCAGGGCATCGTCCATGTCATCGGACCCGAGCTCGGCCTGACCCGCCCCGGCATGACGATCGTGTGCTGCGACTCGCACACCACCACACAGGGGGCCTTCGGCGCGCTCGCCTTCGGCATCGGCACCAGCCAGGTCGAGCACGTGCTGGCCACCCAGACCCTCGCGATGAAGCGCCCCCGCGACATGGCCGTGACCGTGGGCGGCACCTTGCGTCCCGGGGTGACGGCGAAGGATCTGGTCCTCGCCCTCATCGCCGAGATCGGTACCGCTGGCGGCCAGGGCCACATCGTGGAATACCGCGGCACTGCCATCGACGCCCTGTCGATGGAGGGGCGGATGACCCTGTGCAACATGACGGTGGAGGCCGGCTCGCGGGCCGGGATGATCGCACCCGACGCCACGACGTTGGAGTACCTCGCCGGGCGCCCGGGCATGCCGCGGGGCGCGGCCTGGGACACGGAAGCCGAGTACTGGATGGGGCTGCGCAGCGACCCGGACGCGGTGTTCGACAAGGAGGTCGTCCTGGACGGCGAAGCCGTGCCCCCGTTCGTGTCCTGGGGCACCAACCCCGCGCAGAGCGTGCCGCTCGGCGGTCGGATCCCGGACCCGGAAACCTTCGCCACCGAGTCGGAGCGCGCGGCGGCCCGCCACGCCCTGCGGTACATGGCGCTGAGTCCGGGCACGGCGATGCGGGATGTGCCGGTGGACGTCGTGTTCGTCGGTTCCTGCACCAACGGCCGCATCGAGGATCTGCGCGCCGTGGCGGAGGTCCTCGACGGCCGAAAGGTGGCCGAAGGCGTCCGGATGATGATCGTCCCCGGGTCGGCGAGCGTACGCCGGCAGGCCGAGGCGGAGGGGCTGGCCGACGTGTTCGCCCGAGCGGGCGCGGACTTCCGGGCCGGCGCGGGGTGCTCGATGTGCGCGGCCCTCAACGAGGACCGGCTGCGCCCCGGGGAGCGGGCCGCCTCCACCAACAACCGCAACTTCGAGGGGCGGCAGGGCCGCGGATCGCGGACCCACATCGTCTCCCCGGCGGTCGCGGCCGCCACCGCCGTGTCCGGGCGGCTGGCCGCTCCGGACGACCTGTAAGGAGGCTGCCTTGGAGAAGTTCACCGTCCATCACGGAACGGCGATGCCGCTGCGCCGCAGCGACGTCGACACCGACCAGATCATCCCCGTCCGGTTCCTCAACCACTCCGAGCGCACCGGGCACGCCGAGGCGCTGTTCGCCGACTGGCGTACGGACCCCGGGTTCGTGCTCAACCAGCCCCAGTATCAGGGCGCCAGCGTGCTGATCGCCGGCAACGACTTCGGCACCGGCTCCTCCCGCGAGTACGCGGTGTGGGCGCTGCTGAACTACGGTTTCCGCGCCGTGGTCGCGCCGCGCTTCGGCGACATCTTCCACGGCAACGCCCTGATGAACGGCCTGCTCCCGGTCACGCTGCCCGAAGAGACGGTCGAGCGGCTGTGGGACGCGGTCACCGCCGAGCCGGCCCGTCGGGTCACCATCGACCTGACGGAGTCGCGCCTGCGCTGCGGTGAGATCAGTGCCTCCTTTCACGTCGAGGAGGGAGCCCGGCGACGGCTGCTGTCGGGCCTCGACCTCATCGCCGACACCTTGCGGCACGAGGACACCATCGCCGCCTACGAGAGCACGCGCCGATCGGCCATGCCCGCGACAACCTCGCTCTGACGGCCGGCGAGAGCCCGCAGTTCGTTGATCCGCCGCCCGGCGATCTCCCGGGCGGCGGCGGCGAACGCCCGCACCCGGCCGTCGTCGCCCTCCCCGGACTGGGTACTGATGGACAGCTGACGCGAGCGGCCGGGCGTCAGCCGCAGGATCCGCAGATCGGGCAGTACCGTCGGCAGGACGGTGTCCGGCAGGATCGTCGCCCCCAAGCCCTCGCCGACCATGGACAGCACGGTGTTCAGGTCGCGTATGTGGTGCTGGGGCACCAGTTGCCCGTCCGCCTCACGCAGAGCGCGCAGCACCGCCGCCTCGGGGTCCCAGGAGGGGATCATCAGTGGCAGCCGCGCCACCTGCTCGTACGGCACGGCTCTGGCACCGGCGAGCGGATGGCCCCGGGCGACCAGGGCGTACAGCGTCTCGCGCACCAGGGGCGCCGTGACCACTCCGGGCGGCGTGGAGTAGGTGATCCCCACGTCCACACCGCCGGTCCGCAGCCAGCGGCCTATCTGCTTGTCGTCGGCCTCCCTGACGGTGATGGCCGGCTCCCGGCCCGTGGCGGCGAGTTCCGCCATCAGCCGCGGTAGCAGCTGCGAGGCGAAGGTGGGCACCGTCGCCACCCGCAGCGGACCGTCGTCGGCCCGGGCGGCGCGAGCCCGTACCACCACCAGCTCGGCGTGGTGGACCACGGCCTGGGCATGCCGGAGCGCCCTTCTGCCCTCCGCGGTGAGGATGACGCCGCCGCGCTCGCGGCGCAGCAGTGCCACCCCGAGCTCCTTCTCCAGCGCCGCCACGGCATGGCTCACCGCCGACTGACTGATGCCGAGCCGCAGTCCGGCCCGGGTGAAGCTTTCCGTCTCGGCCACTGCGACGAACGCGGAGCACTGCGACAGTTTCACCTGGTCTCCTCGAGTTAAATAACGGGTTTCCTCAAGGGAAATACGTCATGCAAAACGCTCATGAAGCCACGGCCACGGTAATCACAACGCAGCGGCATTGGGTCGTGGTGCCCGCACAACGGAGGAACGGCGCCTGGAATTCCTCCACCTTCCTGATGGACGCCTCCACCTTTTGATGAGATCCGTTGACAGTATCTCGGCGCCCGTCGGATATTCCTTCCCGAATCCCCCACGCGTCCCTGGCTGCGGCATACACGTGTGGCGACTGGCGATTAGCATAAGGAAGCGAGCGATGCGACCCATCCACGTACTGGACAAGTCGGAACACGACGAACTGTACGACCTCCTCGACTCCGTCGGAAAGCATCCGTACGAGGACTACCCGGCCTTTTCCCGGTCGATCTCCGACCTGATCGACCAGGGCCGGGTCCCCGCCTTCTTCAGCGAGGTGTGCGGCCGTATCAAGGACGAGCGCCGCTCCGGCGTCTCGCAGGCGCATGTCCTGCGCAACGTCCCCATCGACGCGGAGGTGCCGTTCCTCGACCACGACGATCCGGTCAGCGACAAGCACAAGAAGAAGAAGACCTTCGTCGGTGAGGGGTTGCTGGAGCTGTTCAACCAGCTCGTCGGGACGCCGCTGCTCACCTACGCCCGCAACCAGGGTGACTTCTTCACCGACGTCGTCGCCTACAACCGCTTCGACGGGATGTTCAGCGGTTACAGCGACAGCGAGCTGTACTTCCACAACGACCGCACCGCCCACCCTGTCCGCGCCGACTACATCTCACTGCTCGGGATGCGCTGCCCAGACGACGTCATCTACACCGGGTACGTCGACGGCACGGCCCTGCTGGAACACCTCGACGAGGACACGCAGAAGACGTTGCGGCAGCCGTACTTCGTCACCTCCTTCGACGTCTTCTCCCGCGAGTTCAACCCGGCGCTGACCGAGTCCGAGAAGCACGCGATCCTCTACAACGACCACAGCTTCCGGTACATGGACACCGCGACCACCTTCGCCCCCGACGCTCCGGTCGAGGCCCGAGACGCGATCATCGCGGTCAAGGACGCGCTCGCGAAGGCGGACAAACAGCGCCACCGCATCCTCACCGGCGACCTGTTCGTCCTGGCCAACCAGGATGGCATGCACAGCCGGGAGAAGATCGAGATCCACGACCCGGTGAGGGCCAAGTCCCGCTGGCTGCTGAAGACCTACGCCTTCCGCGACGATGCCACCGCGGACGGCTACGCCGACGCGTGGCTCGACGGCGTACGGGGCCGTGTGGCCGACTGACGTCGGAACACGCCGGCCCCGGCGTCGGTCCCCTTCTCCCGCGCCGCCCGCGCCTCACCCCCCGCGTGCGGGCGGCGCGCACCTCACCCCGTGCGCTACCGACAGGAGAAACCACTGTGCCCGTCTCTCGCGTAGCCTCCCGCTTCGCAGGGATCGAGAAGTCCCCCACCTACGCGATCCTCGACCTGGCCGCGGAGCTGCGCGCCCAGGGCGAGTCGATCCTCGACCTCAACGGCGGCGAGCCCGACTTCGACACACCCGCCCACATCACCGCCGAGGCCACGCAGGCGCTGCACGGCGGCTTCACCCACTACACGCCCAGCCGCGGCCTGCCCACACTCCTGGCGGCCATCGGGGACAAGCTGCTGAAGGACAACGGTCTGGCCGTGGACCCGGCTCGCCAGGTCATCGTCACCCCCTCCGCCAAGCATGCCCTGTTCCTCTCGGTCATGACGCTGCTCGGCCCGGGGGACGAGTTGCTGATCCCCACCCCGAGCTGGGTTAGCTACCCCGCCATGGCCCGTCTCGCCGGAGCGGACCCCGTCTTCGCCCCGCTCAGCGCGGACAACGGCTTCCGCGTCACCCGGGAGATCCTGGAGGCGCACCTCGGCCCGCGGACCCGCGCCCTGCTGATCAACAACCCGAACAACCCGACCGGCAACGTCCTCACCGCCACCGAGGCCGAGGCGGTCGCGGCCGTCGCCCGGGACCACGACCTGTTCGTCATCACCGACGAGATCTACGAGAAGGTCCGCTTCCGCGGCGAGCACATCGCCATCGCGGCGCTGCCCGGCATGGCCGACCGCACCCTCACGGTCAACGGCTTCTCCAAGGGCTACGCCATGACCGGCTGGCGACTGGGCTATGTGGCGGCGCCCGAGGACGTCTCGGCCCAGATGCTGAAGGTGCAGCAGCACACGGTGGGCTGCGCCGGCTCCTTCGTGCAGCGGGGCGCTATCGGCGCGCTGACCGGCCCCCAGGAACCCATCGAGGAGATGCGCGCGGCGTACGAGGCCCGCCGGGACTTCCTGGTGGAGGGTCTGTCCGGCATCCCCGGCTTCGTCTGCCCGAGCCCGGACGCCGCCCTCTACGCCTTCTGCGACATCAGCGGCGCCGGATTCGCCGACCCCACCGCCTTCACCACGTGGCTGCTGCGCGAGGCGAAGGTGGCCGTCACCCCCGGCTCCGCCTTCGGCCCCGGCGGTGAACGGCACATCCGGCTGGCGTTCGCCACGGACGACAAGACCCTCGCCGAAGCTGTGGACCGCATCAAGAGCGCCATGGAGCGGCTGTGACCGCCCCCGTCGCCGCCCCGGCCCCCGTGCAGCGGCCGGAACGCCGCCCGACACCGATCACCGCGGCCACCGTACGACAGCGGCCGTCCGGCATGCCCGTGCACCGGTACCGCCCCTACGAGGCCGTGGACCTGCCCGACCGCACCTGGCCATCGAACCGCATCACCGCGGCCCCGCGCTGGCTGTCGACCGACCTGCGCGACGGCAACCAGGCCCTGATCGACCCCATGCCGCCCGACCGCAAACGGACCATGTTCGACATGCTGGTGCGGATGGGCTACAAGGAGATCGAGATCGGCTTTCCCGCTTCGGGCCAGACCGACTTCGATTTCGTGCGTTCGCTCATCGAAGAGGACGCGATCCCGGACGACGTGACGATCTCGGTGCTGACCCAGGCGCGTGAGGAACTGATCGAGCGGACTGTGGAGAGCCTTGTGGGCGCGGACCGGGCCACCGTGCACCTGTACAACGCGACCGCCCCGCTCTTCCGCCGCACCGTCTTCCGCAACGACAAGGAGGGAACCCGGCGGATCGCCGTCGACGGCACCCGCCTGGTGATGCGGTACGCCGACAAACTGCTGGGCGGCGACACGGTGTTCGGCTTCCAGTACAGCCCGGAGATCTTCACCGACACCGAGCTGGACTTCGCGCTG
Source organism: Streptomyces sp. NPDC052020 (assembly GCF_040680575.1). Taxonomy (NCBI): domain Bacteria; kingdom Bacillati; phylum Actinomycetota; class Actinomycetes; order Kitasatosporales; family Streptomycetaceae; genus Streptomyces; species Streptomyces sp. NPDC052020. Next base: position 35,930 of record NZ_JBFAWY010000035.1, on the reverse strand, counting down.
GAGGTCTGCGAGGCGGTGATGGACGTATGGCAGCCCGACGAGGGACGGGAGATCATCCTCAACCTGCCGGCCACCGTCGAGCGCTCCACTCCGTCGACATACGCCGACCGCTTCGAGTGGATGTCCCGCCATCTCTCGCGCCGCGCTCACGTATGCCTGTCCGCCCACCCCCACAACGACCGGGGCACTGCGGTCGCGGCGGCCGAACTCGCCGTACTGGCGGGCGCGGACCGGATCGAGGGCTGCCTCTTCGGCCAGGGCGAGCGCACCGGCAACGTCGATCTCGTCACCCTGGGCATGAACCTGTTCAGCCAGGGCGTGGATCCACTGATCGACTTCTCGGCGATCGACGACATCCGGCGTACGGCCGAGTACTGCACGCAGATGGAGGTCCACGCCCGGCACCCCTATGCCGGAGACCTGGTGTACACCTCGTTCTCCGGATCGCACCAGGACGCGATCAACAAGGGTTTCGCGGCGCTCGACGAGAAAGCCGCGTCCCTCGGCCTTCCGGTGGCGGACATCCCCTGGGAGGTGCCGTACCTGCCGATCGACCCCAAGGACGTCGGCCGCTCGTACGAAGCGGTGATCCGCGTCAATTCCCAGTCCGGAAAAGGCGGTGTCGCCTACGTACTGAAGACCAACCACCACCTCGACCTGCCCCGCCGCCTGCAAATCGAGTTCTCCCGGGTCATCCAGGACTACACGGACGCGCGAGGCGGCGAGGTCACCCCGGAACGCATCTGGTTCCTCTTCTCCGACACCTACCTCACCCAGCGCGACACCCCATGGGGCCGGATCTCGGTCCGTGACCACCACATCGACACCACGGCCGACGGCATCTGCCACCTCACTCTCGACGTGGACGCCGCCGACGAGCCGACGGCCCTCACCGGCGCGGGCACCGATCTGTGCGAGGCCCTGACCAAGGCCCTGACGCCCCTACGGCAGGTGTCCGTACTGGAAACGGTGAGCCAGCCCCTCGACATGGCCGCCGGGCAGACGGTCTGCGTCTACGCCGAATGCCTGGTGGAGGGCGAGGTGCGTTGGGGCGTCGGCATCGAGACCGAACTCACCAGGGCCCTGATCAACGCGGTGGTATCGGCGGCGAACCGGCACATCGGACGGCCGGTCCGGCTCAAGGCGTGCGATCGGCCCGAGGCGGGTTGACCACGGAGCGGGTGGAGCCGGGCGGGCGGCCGGAGCCTGCGAGCTGCACAGGCAGATCGCCGATCCACGGCCGGGCCGCCCCGACCGGCAGCCGGGCGCCCCGCCATAACACCTCCGACGCGACCGCGAGGCGGTGGGCGGCGCCGGTACGGTGACCGCGAGGTGCTCGCGGCGAGCGCCTTCGCGGCCACCGCGGGCTGCACCTGGCGGCATTCGCCGCCCATCTTCGGTCCGTCGGATCCTGCCGCGCACCGGCGTTTCACCGAGTGGAGCAAGGCCCGGTCCGGGCGAACTCGCACCGCCCGGTCCTGGATGAGCCGGGCTCGCGCGGCGAGCCGGACCGGTCGGCGCTGCGGGATCGACCGCCCACCCAGCGCTACCTCCGCCCGGACGTCCACAAGATCACGGCCGCCGGCGCAGCGCTCCCCGCGCACCTCAGCGCGGTCCGCGCTCCCCGCTCGCTCCCGAGCCCGATCGTCATCACCCGCTGACACCGGTCAAGGAGCACCGGTCCCCAACTGGCCCCCAAAACGATCAAGGGCCGGTTTCGGATACCTCCGAAACCGGCCCTGACCTGCGACTCTCACGAGTCGGGACGACAGGATTTGAACCTGCGACCCCTTGACCCCCAGTCAAGTGCGCTACCAAGCTGCGCCACGTCCCGTTGCCCGCCTGACCTGGGGTTTCCCCTGGCCGAACGCGCAGGAAAACCATACCGCACTCGTGCCGGTGGTCGCGCACCGCTTGCGGGTCGGGTCTTCGGGAGCGGCCCTTGACCTCAACTCTGCTTGAGGTTGCACGCTCATCGGTATGACGATCACCGAGGAACGCGGGCGCACCTACGGGTACGCCGACCTGCCCGAGCTGATGTCCCTGATGACCGGCGACGAGAAGCACGGCCCTGCGGCGACGTCCACGCTGGACGTGCTGTGGGTCCTGTACGACCGGGTGCTGCGGGTGAGCCCGCAGCGCGTCGACGATCCGGAGCGGGACCGGTTCCTGCTGTCCAAAGGACACGGTCCGATGGCGTACTACGCCGTGCTGGCGGCCAAGGGCTTCCTGCCGGTGGCCTGGCTGCCCGGTTTCGGCTCCTACGACTCGCCGCTCGGGCACCATCCCGACCGCACGCTGGTGCCCGGTGTGGAGATCGGCAGCGGCTCCCTGGGACACGGCCTGCCGATCGCCGTCGGCACGGCGCTGGGGCTGCGCGCTCAGGGACGTGCGGCACCGCGGGTATGGGCGCTGATCGGGGACGCCGAGCTGGACGAGGGCAGCAACCACGAGGCGATCGCCTTCGCCGGGCCCGCCGGGCTGGAACGGCTGCACACCGTGGTCGTCGACAACGCGTCCGCCAGCCATGCCCTGCCCGGCGGCATCGCGGCCCGTTTCGAGGCCGCGGGCTGGTCGGCGGTCACCGTGGACGGGCGGGACCACGAGGCGCTGTACGCCGCCTTCACCGCCCCGCATCCGGGACGCCCGCACGTGGTGGTGGCCAGGGTGGAGCCGAAGTCCGCCTGAGCCTTCGCCCTTCGCGCCCGCTCCCGTGCCTTTCCCTCCCGCGCTCATGCCGTCATCCCCTTCCGGCGTGCTCCCCGCAGCCGCCGGACCGCCGTCCCACCAGTCAGAAAGGCTCTCCGTCATGGACACCATGCGTGACCGGTTCGCCCCCGTCGTCTCCCAGCTGCTGGACGAGGACCCGCGCGTGGCCGTGGTCCTCGCCGAGATCGGCAGGGACGGCTTCGCCGAGGCCGTGCGCCGGCATCCGGACCGGGTCGTCAACGTCGGCATCCGCGAGCAGCTCCTGGTGGGGGCGGCCGCCGGGCTGGCGCTGACCGGGATACGGCCCGTCGTACACACCTTCGCCAGCTTTCTCGTCGAGCGGCCCTTCGAGCAGGTCAAGCTGGACCTCGGGCACCAGGACGTGGGTGCGGTGCTGGTGAGCGCCGCCGCGTCCTTCGACTGGCCCGCCGGCGGCTACACCCACATGGCGCCCGGCGACGTGGCCCTGCTCGACACCCTGGACGGGTGGACCGTGCACGTGCCGGGCCACCCCGACGAGGCGGAGGCACTGCTGCGGCACGCGGTGGCCGCCGGGGACGACAAGGTCTACGTACGGCTGTCCGTGCAGGCCAACACCGAAGGACGGCCGGTGGACGGGGAAGGGTTCCTGCCCGTCCGGCAGGGGCGCTCCGGCGTGGTCGTCGCCGTCGGGCCGCTGCTCGACGCGGCGCTCGCCGCCACGGAGGGCATGGACGTGACCGTCCTGTACGCGACGACCGTCCGCCCCTTCGACGGCGCCGCGCTGCGCCGGGCCACGCAGACGGCGGGGACGGACGTCGTCCTGGTCGAGCCGTACCTGGCCGGGACGTCGGCGGGGGCCGTGAACGAGGCGCTGTCCGAGGTGCCGCACCGGGTGCTGGGTCTGGGCGTGGGCCGCCGCGAGCTGCGGCGCTACGGACGCCTGGAGGAGCATGCCGCCGCCCATGGGCTGGACGCCCGGTCGCTGCGGGAGCGGATCGGAGGTTTCCTCGGGTCCGGTGGGTGACGGGCCGGCGCGGGGCGGAGCGGACCGGCGCCCCGGATGGTCATCCCTTGTCCGGGTGGACCGGCCCGGGTATCGCCGCCGTAACCGGTCCGGCCGCGTCGGCGCGGACCAGGCCGCGGATCGCGGGCACCGCGAGCAGGGCCACGCAGACCACGAAGCTCGTCGCCCCGGCGGCGAGCAGCACGTGGCCGGCGCCCAGCAGGGAGGCGGCCGGGCCGGCGAGGGCCTGGCCCACGGGCATCATCGCCAGGGAGCCCGCCACCTCGTAGGCGTGGATGCGGTTGAGGACGTCGGACGGGACCTGGGTCTGGACGCTGGTCGCCCACATCACGCCCCAGAAGGACATCCCCGCCCCGGCGACGACGGCTCCCGCCGCCATGGCCGGCACGCCCAGACCGGCTCCGACGGCCGCCGGGAAGGCGGCGAAGCCGAAGAGGGCGATCGCGCCGGCGCGGAGCATACGGCGGGGGCGCAGCCGCAGGGCGAGGAGTCCGCCGGCGACGGTGCCGGCGCCCAGGGCGGAGTTGACCAGGCCGTAGGCGCGCGCACCGTGCTCCCCGACCACCTCCGCCGCGACCAGGGGGACGGTCGGCCCCCACACGGCGATCATGTATAAGCACCAGACGGCGATGACGCTCCACAGCCAGGTGCGGGAGCGGAACTCCCGCCAGCCTTCGGCCAGGTCGGACCGGAACGCCTTCGCCGCGCCGCCGGTGCCCCGGTGTCGGTGCCCGGCGGCCCGGCCGCCGGGCGTGGGCGGCGGCAGCCGGAGCAGCAGCAGGCACAGCGCGCTCACCGCGTACGTGGCCGCGTGGGCGGTGAAGACGCCCCCGGGGGCGGCGAAGCCGACGAGGAGTCCGGCCAGGGCGGGACCCGCGAGCTGGGCGGCGGACTCGGCGACCCGTATCGCGCCGTTCGCTCCCTGGACGTCGGAGGCGAGCCGGGGCACCGTACTGGCGACGCCGGGCTGGAACACGGCTCCCGCGACGCCGTTGACGAAGCCGATCGCGCAGATCTCCCAGAGCACGACATGACCGGAGAAGAACAGCGCGGCCGCCAGGGCCTGGGTGCCCAGCCGCACCAGGTCGGCGCCGATCATCAGCTTGCGGGTGCTGAACCGGTCGGCGAGGACGCCGCCGAAGACGACGAGCCCGGCGAAGGCCGCGGCGGTCGCGGCCATGGCGAGGCCGACCGCCCCGGCCCCGTACCCGTGCTGGAGCAGTCCGGCGGCGAGCGCGACGGGCAGCATGGTGTCGCCGAGCCGGGCGACCGCGCGCGCCACGAAGAAGAGGGCGAACTCCCGCGACCAGACCCGTCCCGCCTTCCGGCCCCGCCGCGGCGCGGCTGCCGTCGGGCTCCCCGCCCCGGTGCCGCGCCCCGGCACCGCGCCGTGTCCCGCCCCACCGTGCGCGGGCTGCGACGACGTCCCCCTGGTCATCCTCTCGCGCTCCCCTCCCCCGCCGTGCCCGGCCGGCCCCCGGGGCAGCCGGAGCCCCCCTCCGGCCCCGGCTGCCGCTCATGCCTCCGGATGATGCCACGGGGCACTGACAATGCCGGAACGCTTTTCAGCCGCCGGCCGGAAGCCCCAGCCGGGGGTGGGCCTCCAGCAGCCGGGGCGGGGCCGCCTGGCGCCAGGAGTCGGCGAGGATGTCGTGCAGTTCGCCCTCGTCCTCCAGGGCGGACAGACGGACCCGCACCCAGGCGAACTGGGCCTCGTGGCCGGCGATCCAGAACTTCTCCGGCTCGGCGAGGGCCAGTTCGTCGCGCTCCTCCTTCGGGCAGCGCACGGCCATGGAGGTCTCGTCCTCGGGCAGTGTGGCGAACATCTTCCCGGCGACCCGGAACGTGGGCATGCTCCAGGCGGTCTTCTCCGTGGTGTCCGGCAGGGACAGGGCGATACGGCGTACGTCTTCGGCATCCGGCATGCCCCGCACCGTAGCCGCTGCCACTGACAACTCACCCGGCGGCGCGGGCGGCCCCGATCCGCTCGTGGTGCGGCGCCGTCGGCTGCAGCACGCCGTGCGGGTCGGCCGCGTACTCGGGGATCGCTCCGGCGCGGGTCCGCCCGGCGCAGCGGTAGAGGCGCTCGGCGGGGCTGCCGCTCTCGGTGTCCAGGCGCGGGAGGGCGATGCCGGACGCCCCGGCCGCCCGCTCGGCGCTGGTCGGCAGCGTGCGGCCCCGTCCCCGTCCGCGCGCGTCGCGGCGCACCGCCGGCTTCGGTTCGGCGCGGTGCCCGCTGTCGGGTGTCACACCCGCGCCGCTTCCGCCAGCGCGTCCAGCACCGGGCGGATCAGCGGGTGGCCTTCGGCTCCCCTGCGGACGGCCGCGAAGACCCGGCGGGTGGGGGCCACTCCGTCGACCGGGCGGACCACGACGCCCGTCAGGTCCATGCCGCGCAGCGCCGACCGCGGGACGAGAGCGACGCCCACGCCGGCCGAGGCGAGGGCGACGACCGCGCGGAAGTCGTCGGAGGAGTGCTCCAGACGGGGCTGGAAACCGGCGCTCTCACAGGCCAGGACCACCACGTCGTGGCAGGGGTTGCCCGGGTAGGGGCCGATCCAGGCGTCCTTGGCCAGCTCCGCGAGCGGTACCTCGGTGGCGCCGGCCAGGCGATGGGCGACCGGCACCACCGCGTCGAACGGCTCGGCGTACAGCGGGACAGGGGTCAGCCGCGGGTCGTCGGCGGGCGGCGCCCCGCGGTACTCGACGGCGACGGCCACGTCCACCTGCCGGTCCAGCACCATCGGCAGGCTGGCGTCGCCCTCGGCGTCCTGGACCCGGACGCGGATGCCGGGCGCCGAACGGGCGAGCCGGGTCGCGGCGGGCGCGACGACCAGGGCGATGCCGGTGGCGAAGGAGGCGACGGTGACCGTGCCGGCCTGGCCCGAGCTGTAGGCGGCGAGCTCGGCCTCGGCACGCTCCAGCTGGGCGAGGACCGCGTTGGTGTGGGTGAGCAGGATCTCGCCGGCCGGGGTGAGCCGTACGCCCTTGGCGCTCCGCTCCACCAGGCGGTGGCCGGTCTCCTGCTCCAGGGCCGTCAGCTGCTGGGAGACCGCCGACGGGGTGAGATACAGCGCGGCGGCAGCCGCCGTCACCGTGCGGTGGTCGGCCACCGCACGGAGGATGTGCAGCCGCCGCGCTTCGATCATGCGATCGATTCTCTCAGGTCACCGGCCCCGGTCAGGCGTCGAGCTCCGCCCGCGCCGCCACGAACGCGTCCACCGCGCGGTGGACGTCCTCGGCGCGGTGGGCGGCGGACAGCTGCACGCGGATGCGGGCCTGGTCCTGCGGTACCACCGGGTAGGAGAAGCCGATCACGTACACACCGCGCTCCAGCAGCAGCTCCGCCATGCGTCCGGCCCGCGCCGCGTCGCCGATCATGACCGGCGCGATGGGGTGGTCGCCGGGAAGGATGTCGAAGCCCTCGTCCGTCATCCGGCGGCGGAACAGGGCGGTGTTCTCCGCGAGCCGCACGCGCAGGTCGTCCGCCGACTCCAGCAGGTCGAGCACCTTCAGGGAGGCGGCGGCGATCACCGGGGCCAGGGTGTTGGAGAACAGGTACGGCCGGGAGCGCTGGCGCAGCAGGGCGACGATCTCGGCGCGGGCGGCGACATAGCCGCCGGAGGCGCCGCCGAGGGCCTTGCCGAGGGTGCCGGTGACGATGTCGACGCGGTCCATGACGCCGTGCAGCTCGGGGGTGCCGCGCCCGCCGGGGCCGACGAAGCCGACGGCGTGCGAGTCGTCGACCATCACCATGGCGTCGTAGCGGTCGGCGAGGTCGCAGATCTCCCGCAGCGGGGCCACGTAGCCGTCCATGGAGAACACGCCGTCGGTGACGACCAGCCGCCGCCGGGCGTCGGCCGCGCCCTTCAACTGCCGTTCCAGATCGGCGAGATCGCGGTTGGCGTAGCGGAAACGGCGGGCCTTGGACAGGCGGATGCCGTCGATGATCGAGGCGTGGTTGAGGGCGTCGGAGATCACCGCGTCCTCCGGGCCCAGCAGCGTCTCGAAGACGCCGCCGTTGGCGTCGAAGCAGGAGGAGTACAGGATGGTGTCCTCCTGGCCGAGGAAGGCCGACAGCCGGGCCTCCAGCTCCTTGTGCACCTCCTGGGTGCCGCAGATGAAGCGCACGGACGCCATGCCGTAGCCCCAGCGGTCCAGCGCCTGGTGGGCGGCGACGACGACCTCCGGGTGGTCGGCCAGGCCCAGGTAGTTGTTGGCGCAGAAGTTGAGGACCTCGCCGGGACGCCCGCCCGCCGTGACGTTCACGGTCGCGGACTGCGGGGTGCCGATCACGCGCTCGGGCTTGTGCAGGCCGGCGGCGCGGATCTCGTCGAGGGTGGCGCGCAGGTCGTCGCGCACGGAGTCGAACATGGGGAAGCTCCTTGGAGTGCAGGTGACTTACGCGGTCCAGTCGAGGATGACCTTGCCGCCCTTGCCGCTCGCCGCGTCGGCGAACGCCGCCTCGAAGTCGTGGCAGGCGTACCGGCCGGTGATCACGGGACCGAGGTCGAGGCCGCCCTCCAGCAGCACCGACATCGCGTACCAGGTCTCGAACATCTCCCGGCCGTAGATGCCCTTGAGGGTGATCATCGAGGTGACGATCCGAGCCCAGTCGACGGGGAACTCCTCCGACGGCAGGCCGAGCATCGCGATCCGGCCGCCGTGCGTCATGTTGGCGATCATGTCCCGCAGCGCCTCGGGGCGGCCGGACATCTCCAGGCCGATGTCGAAGCCCTCCCGCAGGCCCAGCTCGCGCTGTCCGTCGGCGATCGTGCTGCCGGAGACGTTCAGGGCCAGGCTCGCGCCGACCGTGCGGGCCAGCTCCAGCCGCTCCTCGCTGACATCGGTGACCACGACGTTGCGGGCACCGGCGTGCCGGGCGACGGCCGCGGCCATCAGGCCGATCGGCCCGGCACCGGTGATCAGCACGTCCTCCCCGACCAGCGGGAAGGACAGGGCGGTGTGCACGGCGTTGCCGAACGGGTCGAAGATCGCCGCGACGTCGAGGTCGACCGGGACGCGGTGCACCCACACGTTGGACGCGGGCAGGGCGACGTACTCGGCGAACGCCCCGTCCCGGCCGACGCCGAGACCGACCGTGGCCCGGCACAGGTGGCGGCGGCCGGCCAGGCAGTTGCGGCACTTGCCGCACACCAGGTGGCCCTCGCCGCTGACCCGGTCGCCGGCCTTGACGTCGGTGACGTCCCGCCCGGTCCCGACGACCTCGCCCACGAACTCGTGGCCGACGACGAGCGGGGTGCGGATGGCCTGCCGCGCCCAGCCGTCCCAGGCCCGGATGTGCAGGTCGGTGCCGCAGATGCCGGTGCGCAGCACCTTGATGAGGACGTCACCGGGCCCGACGGCGGGCTCGGGGACGTCCGTGAGCCAGAGCCCGGGCTCCGCCTTCTGCTTGACCAGCGCCTTCAACGCTACGGCTCCTGAGGGGTGAGTCCCGGCGCCGGGCATGCCGAAGGAGCCCGTTTCCCGGGAGAGCGGTGGAATCGCACAGCAATCTGCCCCATGGGCGGGGCACCGGTCCATCGAGGTTTTCTTAAGCGCGGCCGCAGCTCTTCTTCACGCCCTGTCCCGGCGGGCCGCACCCCCGGCCCCGCCGCGCCGCCACGCCTCGCCCCGCCGAGCCTCCGAAAGGCGCCGGACCTCAGACAACCGGTGTCCCGGTCACAGCGGGGGCAGCCCGTCGCCCGCGGACCGCTCCAGGCGCGCCATGAGATCCGCCGCCGTCGCCTTGATCGTCTCCAGCCCCGCCTTTCCCCACGGCCTGGGCCGTACGTCGGCGGCGCTGACCGTGCCCAGGGCCGTCCCCGTGCTGTCGATGAGCGGGGCGCCGAGGTAGGAGCGGATGCCGAACTCGTCGACGACCGGATTGCCCGCGAACCGCGGATAGTCGCGGACGTCTTCCAGGACCAGTGCCTTGCGCCGGGCCACCACATGCGGGCAGAAGCCGTGGTCGCGGGGCTGCACACGGCCGAACACCCGCCGTCGGCCCTCGCAATCGCCGGCGGGCGCGGGGTCCGGGGCGTGCAGGCCGGCGAAGAACTGCCCGTTCTCTACAAGGAAGTTGACCATGGCGTAGGGGGCGCCCGCGAGCTCGGCGAGACGGTCCGCGAAGGAGTCGAGCGCGGGCTCCGGACGCCGCGCCAGGCCCAGCCGGTGCAGCCGCCGCACCCGGGCGGGGGCTTCCCGGTCCTCGGGCGTGAGCAGCAGCCGGCCGGCCGGGCGGGGTGGGTCGTAGCTCATCGGCGGGCTCCGCGGCGGGCGGCGCACACGCGGGGAGGGTACGCGCCGTGGACGTACGTCATGGGCGGCTCCGTGGCGGTGGGGTGCGGGAGGGGGGTCACAGGGGGGCGCCGTACTCCGTCGCCGGGGCGGCCGGGGTGTGGGCGAGGAGGTGGCGCACGAGGGTCAGCAGGGTCTGCACGCCCGAGCTGGAGATGCGGGCGTCGCAGCACACGACGGGGATCTCCGGGGACAGGTCGAGGGCGGTACGGACCTCCTCCGGGTCGTAGCGGTGGGCGCCGTCGAACTCGTTGATGGCGACGATGAAGGCGAGGCCGCGCCGCTCGAAGAAGTCGATGGCCGCGAAGGAGTCCTCCAGACGCCGGGTGTCGGCGAGGACGACCGCGCCGAGCGCGCCCTCGCACAGTTCGTCCCACATGAACCAGAACCGCTCCTGGCCGGGCGTGCCGAACAGGTACAGCACGTGGTCGGCATCGAGGGTGATGCGGCCGAAGTCCATCGCGACGGTCGTCTCGAGTTTGTTCTCGACGCCGTCGAGGTTGTCGGTGGCGGCGCTGACCGTGGTGAGCAGTTCCTCCGTGCTGAGCGGCGCGATCTCGCTGACCGCGCCGACGAAGGTGGTCTTGCCCACGCCGAATCCGCCCGCCACGAGGATCTTCAGCGCGGTGGGGAACGGATCGGTGCCGTCGCCGTAGTCAGAGCTGTCGTCGTAGTCCATCGAGCACTGCCTCCAGAAGGGCCCGGTCCGTGGGGTTGTGGTAAAACGCGGGGGGCTTGGTGGTCAGCACCCCGCAGTCGACGAGGTCCGACAGCAGCACCTTGGTGACCGCCACCGGCAGCCTCAGATGGGCGGCGACCTCGGCGACCGGGACGGGCGCCCGGCACAGGTCGAGTGCCTGCGCGTGCTCGGGGCCGAGGTAGCCGAGGGGGGTGGCTCCGGTGGCCATCATCTGCGACATCAGGTCGAGAGCGACGGTGGGCCGGGTGCGGCCGTTGCTGACCGTGAAGGGACGCACGAGCCGTCCGGCCGCCTCGTCGAGCCAGGGCCCGTCGCCGGCCGCCGCCACGCTCAAGGCCTCATCGCCGGGGACGCCGGGCTCACCGGGGAACCGGCGGCCTGCTGGCGCGGCGCGGTCACCAGGTAGGGGCGGACGCTCTTGACGAGCATCGCCATCTCGTACCCGAGCACGGCCGCGTCGGCCTCGCGGCCGGCGAGGACGGCGAGGCAGGTGCCGGAACCTGCCGTGGTGACGAACAGCAGCATCGAGTCGAGCTCGACGACGACCTGCCGTACGTCGCCGCCGTCACCGAAGCGGACGCCGGCGCTGCGGCCGAGGGAGTACAGGCCGGAGGCCAGGGCCGCCATGTGGTCGGCGCTGTCCGGGTCGAGGCCGTGGACGGACTTCACCAGCCCGTCGCACGACAGCAGCACCGCGCTGGTGGTGTGCGGTACGCGCTGCACGAGGCCGCTCATCAGCCAGTCGAGATCGGATACATGGCCGGTCGGCGCATCGCTCGCCATGGGGGATCGACTCCTTGAGGTACGAAGGTCAGCGGGAGCGCTGGGGGTGGGAACCGGAGTGGTCGTCCTGGTCATCCGGCCGGTGCGCTCCCGTCGTGCCGGATGGTGGGGCCGGGCCGGGACACGGACAGGCCGTGCCCTTCCGGGGTCTTGGGGGAGGCGGGCGGGTGTCCGGGACCCGCTTCGCCCGTCCGGGGCACCGACGCGTGCCGCGCGTCGGGGCGGCCCGGCCCCCGGTGTTCCGCCTCCAGGTGACGCTGGGCCTCGGCGAGGCCGATGCCGCGCTGGAAGGCGGCCATCAGGCCGGGGTCGTGGCCGGCGAGCCGGTCGGTGTCCTGGCGGGGCGCGGGGCCGCCGCGCAGTTGCGGCGCGAGGTGCTCCTGGGCGCGGCGGCGGGGCAGCCGGGGCTTGCCCATGGTGCCGCGCACGGCCGGGTGGCGCGGGACGGGCGGCGCCCCGGCGTTCTCGGCGAGGGCGCGGCGGTCGCCGGGCCGGATGCCGGGCACGGCGTCGGCGGGGGTGGGCCGGTGCCGGTGGGCACCGCGTACGGGCAGCGGCGGGGGGTCCCCGCCGTTCACCGCCGGTGCCGGGGTCCCCGGGGCACCCTCGTGCCGGGGTTCGGGCGCGAGAGCCGGTGCGGCGGGGGCGGGCGGGGCGGGTTCCGGCGGGGGCGCCGCGGCGGGGGCCGGCCGGCCGGCGGCTTCCCCGTCCCGCGCCGTCGCTCCGGGGACGTCCGGTTCGGCCCCCAGCAGGGCCTGCGGGACGACGATGACGGCCTGCACTCCGCCGTAGATGTTGGTTCGCAGGCGGACGGTGACGCCGTGCCGCCGGGCGAGCTGGGAGACGACGTACAGCCCGATGCGCCCGTCCGCCAGCAGCCGGCCGACATTGACCTGGTCGGGGTCGTCGAGCAGGGCGTTCATCCGCTCCTGCTCCTCGGCGGGCATGCCGAGGCCCCGGTCCTCGACCTCGACGGCGAGCCCGGAGGTGACGCGGCCCGCGCGCAGCAGCACCTGGGTGTGCGGGGCGGAGAACACCGTGGCGTTCTCGATGAGTTCGGCGAGCAGGTGGATGACGTCGGCGACGGCGTGGCCGCGCAGCGTGCCGTCGATCGGCGGCACGAGTTTGACCCGCGAGTACTGCTCGACCTCGGCGATGGCCGAGCGCAGCACCTCGGTCATGCCGACGGGGTTGCTCCACTGGCGGCGGGAGACGGCGCCGCCGAGCACGGCGAGGTTCTCGGCGTGGCGCCGGATGCGGGTGGCGAGGTGGTCGACGTGGAAGAGCCCCTTGAGCAGCTCGGGGTCCTCCATCTCGTTCTCCAGCTCGTCGAGGAGGGAGATCTCGCGGTGCACCAGCGACTGCAGGCGCCGGGCGAGGCTGACGAAGACCTCCACCTTCTGTTCGCTGTCCGGTCGGCCGGACAGCTGTGCGGCCTGGAGGACGGCGGTGACGGCGCCGTCGTGGGCGCGGGCCAGGTCGTCGGCGAGCAGGTCGAAGTCGTCGGCGCCGCCTCCGGGTCCGCCGTGCTGCCGGGGCGGGGGCGGCGGGCTGTCGCCGCGCCGCAGCGTCTCGGCGAGGGCGCGCAGGTCGTCCTCCTGGCGCGCGACGCCGCGGCGCAGGGCGGCGACGCGGTCGTGCACCGACCGGACGGCGCGCTGCGCGGCCACGGCGGCGATGACGACGGCGGCCAGTGTGACGCAGACGGCTCCGGCGAGGACGGCCCCCAGGGTGAGGCCGGGCCGGATCCCGGTGGACCGTACGGTGAACAGCACGGCGGCGCCGGCGCCCAGGGCGACCGCGACGGGCGGCAGCACGGCGAGACGCAGCAGTTGGGACCGTATCTGGGACTCGGGCAGCGCGGCGGCGGTCCGGGCGGCCGGCCGGCCGTGCCGCCCGCCTTCACGGCGGTCTGCGCGCGCGGCGGAGGCGCGGAGGTGAGACATCGGTGTCCTTGTACTGGTCCGTGGGGGCGTGGTGGCCCGCGCGGAGGTACCCGCGCAGGCGGCGTCGGACGCACGAACCTGAAGACGGCCCTGCGTTGCCCTGCGGACACTCACGGTAGTTGCCTCCGCATCATGTGCGGTGGGCAGTTGACAAAGTCTCCCGCGCAGCGTCCCACTCTGGTATGAGGATTCGTACGACAGACCGATGAGCCGTCGATGGGCCCGGCGGCGCTTGGCCGGGACCGGCGGAACGCGGGCCCGCCCGGCCGCCGTCCGCCCCGCCGCTCCCGGATGTCCGCGCGACGTCGCCGGCCTGCTCCCCCGGGCCCGGAGTGAGACCGCGGGGGCGGCAGGCCGGCGACCGGCGGAGAACCAGGGCCCGGGGTCAGCGGTGGGCGGGCGCCGGACCGACCGGAGTGTCCCCGCGCAGCGTGATGCGGTGCATGACACGATGCCGGTCGCCGTAGTCCCGGTTGGCGTAGTGGGCCGTGCCGCGGTTGTCCCACAGGGCGACGTCACCCGGCTGCCAGCGGTGCCGTACGACGTGCTCGGGCTTGGTGAGGTGGGCGTACAGGATGTCGAGGACGCCCCGGCTCTCGTGCTCCGAGACGCCCACGATGTGCGAGGTGAAGCCGGGGTTCACGAACAGGCCCTTGCGGCCGCTTTCCGGGTGCACCCGCACCACCGGGTGCTCCACCGGCTTCAGCTCGGTGAACACCTCGCCCTCCCACAGGTTGCCCCGGCCCTGCCGGTGCCGGGCGAGGCAGGAGCCGAACTCGCGGCTGCCGTCGTGGACGGCGGTGAGCGTGTCGACGTAGGCCCGCAGGCCCGGCGACGGCGACTCGTTGGCGAGCCGGCTGTCGGCCCAGCTGGTGTCACCGCCGTTGGGCGGCAGGACCACGGCCCGCAGGACGGAGATCGCCGGCGGCCGCCGTACGAACGTCACGTCCGTGTGCCAGACGTCGGCGAACCCGTTGTCCTGGCTGTCCAGGGAGCACACCTCGGGCGTCACGTCGCCGGAGTCGTGGGCGGGATGCCCGGCGGTGACCTCGCCCAGGCGCCTGCCGAACTCGATCTGCGCGGCGTCGTCGAGGCCGTGCTGGCCGCGTACGAAGAGCACCTTGTACGCCACGAGTGCTTCGCGCAGCGCGCGGACCTGGTCGTCGTCGAGGCGTCCGAGGTCGATACCGTCGATCTCGGCGCCGAAGCGGGGGCCGAGTTCGGTGAGGGGCAGCCGGGTCGCGGCGGGCCGCTCGCTGAAAATGCTCACCTGCGTGTTCCTCGCCGGGCAGGGGGCCAGGCCGCCGCGGCGGCCTTGACGGGGGGACACCCGCGCGCGCAGCTCGGCGAACTCGTTTGAGGCGCGGAGCTCCTCGGCGTCGACGTCGCCGCGCGGCAGGGGGATCGGCAGGTCGAGCGCCACGGTCCCGGGGCTCCGGGTCAGCACCACGATGCGGGAGCCGAGGAACACCGCCTCCTCCGCCGAGTGCGTCACGAACACCGCTGTCCGCCCGGTCCGGTCGGTCACGCGGCGCACGTCCTCCTGGAGCCGCTCCCGGGTCAGGGCGTCCAGCGCCGCGAACGGCTCGTCGAGCAGGAGGAGCGGGTTCTCGGCGGCGAGCGCCCGGGCGAGGGCGACGCGCTGCCGCCGGCCGCCGGAGATCTCCCAGGTGCGCCGCTCCTCGGTGCCCTCGAGACCGACCCGGGCCAGCAACTCCGCGCGCCGCTGCGGCCATCGGGCGCGGTCCACACGGGCGTACCGCAGCGCCAGGTCGATGTTGCCCCGTACGGTCCGCCACGGGAACAGGCGGGGGTCTGGAACACCACGCCGCCCGCCTCGCCGGGCCGCGGCTCGGTGCCGGAGACCCGCACCGATTCGCCGGCGCCGGCCGCCCCCGGCGGGACTGACGCGGCAGGGGCGTTACAAGGCCGCCATGAGCTTGTCATACACAGGGGGAATGCCGGACGCGAGCAGGCCGGTTGTCCTCGGTATGACTCTCGGAGTATCGCTTCCCCTTCAGCAAGAGATCGACGGCACAGTGCTGCTGGCACGGGAGGCCCACGACGCCGGGTTACGCTCCGCGTGGTTCGGGCAGACCTTCGCCTACGACTCCATCTCGCTGGCCGCGATCGTCGGCCGCGAGGTGCCCGGGCTGCACGTCGGGACCGCCGCGATCCCCGTCTTCGGCCGCCATCCGCTGCTCGTCTCCAGCCAGGCCCAGACCGCCCAGGCGGCAACCGGCGGCCGCTACCACCTCGGACTCGCCCTCGGTACCAAGGATCTGACGGAGACGGGTTTCGGCATCCCGCACGAACGCCCCGTCCGGCTGCTCCGCGAGTTCCTCACCGCCTTGCGCCAGCTCGTGGAAACGGGCGGCGCCGACTTCCACGGAGAGCTGCTCACCGCCACCACCCCGCTGCCCGCCGCGGTACCGGGTGCCGAACCACCCGTGCCGCTCCTGGTCGCCGCCATGGCGCCGCTGGCGCTGCGCGCCTCCGGCGAACTCGCGGACGGCATCCTTCCGTACCTGGCCGGCCCGCGCGCCCTTGCCGAGCACATCGTCCCGGCCGTCACCGCGGCGGCCGAGGCGGCGGGCCGGCCGGCGCCTCGCATCGTGGCGTTCGTCCCCGGCGTGGTCACCGCCGACGCCGAGGCCGTGCGGGCGAAGGCGACCGAGGCGCTCTCGTTCTACGAGCGGTTTCCCTCCTACCAGCGGGTCATCGAGCTGTCCGGCGGCACCCGGGCCGCCGATCTGGCCGTGATCGGGGACGAGGAGACCGTCGCCGCCGAGGTGGCGCGTTACCGGGCGGCCGGGGCGACGGAGGTGGTCTTCACGGCGACGGAGCTGGGTGGCGAGGCCGACCGACGCCGCACCTGGAAGCTGCTCGGGGAACTGGCGAGCGGCTGAGCCGCCCGGGGGGCGCGTTCGGGGGCGGCGGCGCCGGGGCGTTTCGACGGCGTCCGGGGCGGCGGCCGTACCGCGGTGTCCGCGATGTCGGTGAGCGGTCCCTCGCCCTCTCCCAGGGCGGGAGGGGGGCGCCGTCGAGGCGGCCGGAGAAGGGGGCCGGCGTCGCGCACGCGGCGGGCCCGCCGTCCGCGCCGCGTGGCACCCGCCCCGTTCCCGGCCGGCGGCGTGCGCCGGCACACCGAAGCCGCCTGCCCGGCGGGCCCGTGTGCCGTCCGCGACCGGTCCTCAGGACGGGCAGGGGTATCCGCCGGGCTCCGGCCCCCGCCCCGGCCGCGGGCGGGCGAGCCAGGTCAGCACGGCCAGGACGCGGCGGTGGACGTTGAGATCCGGCTCCAGGGACAACTTGGTGAAGACGCTGCGGATATGGGTCTCCAGCGTCTTGGGACTGATGTGCAGGTACGTGGCGATCGCCTCGTTGGAGCGGCCCTCGGCCATGAGGGACAGCACCTGGCGCTCACGGTCCGTCAGGCCGTCGAGCGCGTGGTCCGCACGGCGCCGTCCCATCAGCCGGCCGACGACCGCCGGATCGAGCACCGACTCGCCCTGGCCGACGCGCTTGAGGGCGTCGTGGAGCGCTTCGGCGTCGGTGATGCGTTCCTTGAGCAGATAGCCGAATCCACGGCCGTCCCGGGCCATCGCCTGGACCGGCCCGCCCGTCTCGATGTACTGGGACAGCAGCAGCACCCCCGTGCCGGGGTGGTGTTGCCGGACGGCGACGGCGGCGCGGATGCCCTCGTCGGTGTGGGTCGGGGGCATGCGGATGTCGAGCATGACCACGTCGGGTCGCTCGGCTGCCACCAGGTCGAGCAGGTTCCCGGCGTCGCCCGCCTGGGCGACGACACAAATGCCCAGGTCCTCCAGCAGTCGCGTCATTCCCTGCCGCAGCAGGGCCGAGTCCTCGACGACGATCACACGCACGGCGGCTCCCTCACCTCCGGTTCCCTCGGACACAGCGCGCGGCCGGGTACGGCACGCCGCGTTCCCTCCCGGCCGGCCCGCCGGAGACGCCGCCGCTCACCCGCACGGCAGCTCCGCGCGGACCCGGGTGCCCCCGCCCGCCGGCGAGTCGACCCGCAGAACGCCGCCCATCGCCGCCACCCGGTCGGCCAGTTTGCGCAGACCGCTCCCGGCCGGCAGGCCGGCACCGCCCACGCCGTCGTCGGTGACCAGGACGACCAGCCGGTCACCCTGTCTGCGGGTCTCCACGGTGACGGCGCGCGCCCGCGCGTGCTTGGCGGCGTTGGTCAGGGCTTCGCAGATCACGTAGTACGCCGTGGTCTCGGCGAGCGCCGGCAGCCGGCCGGGTTCGGCCATCACCACGACCGGTACGGACGCCTGCTCGGCCAGGGCGTCGACGGCCGGCCCCAGGCCGCCGCGGGTGAGGACGGCCGGGTGCAGACCGTGGGCCAGGTCCCGGAGCTCCGCGAGGGCCGTACGCAGCGTGCGCTCGGCCTCGACGACGGCCGCCCGCAGCAGCGGCTCGCCCCCGGGCCGGCCGGCCGCACGGCTCAGCGTCATCAGGGCGAACACCAGGCGGGCCTGGGCACCGTCGTGGAGCATCCGTTCCAGGCGGCGGCGCTCCTCGTCCGCGGCGCGCAGCAGGCGGGCCTGGAGGGCGCGGGTCCGGGCGGTGCTGCGGCCGGCGTCCCGTACGAGCCGGGTGTTGTGCAGGCACAGGGCGACCGACGCGGCCACCGAGGCCATGAGGCCGGGATCGTCGCACAGAGCGCGGTCGTGCACCAGGACGGCCGCCGGGGCGGTCGCCGGTCCCACGGCCGTCACCGCCACATCGGAGGAGGCGCCCGCGCGGGCCGTGCCGTCGGTCCCCGCGCCGCCCGCGCGGGCTGGGACGCGCAGCGGCCGGCCGTCGGGATCGACGTAAGGGGGGCCCGCCCGGCCGGAGGGCAGACCGAGCCGCAGGACCGGGTCGCCCAGCACCTCCCGCAGGACGGCCTGGAGGCGGTGCGCGGTGGGGGCGGGACCGGCAGCGATCACGAGGTTGCCGACGACCGCGCGGCGCAGACGGGTGCGCAGCAGGCCCGCAAGGAAGGCCACCGGGACGGCCGCCTGCGCCGCGTCCGACAGCAGGACCGGCAGCAGCTCGGTGCCCCGGAGGAGACCGGGCGCGAGCAGATGGACGACTTCCCAGCCGACGAAGGCCGCGACGAGGGCGAGCGGCACGCCGGAGGGGAGCAGCAGACGGCGGTAGGCGGGACTGCTCAGCCGCCACCGGGCGGCCAGCAGTACGACGATACAGAGCGTGAGCAGGGCGCCCGCCCAGCGGTAGCACAGGTCCACGGCGGTGAAGAGCCCGGGGTCGCGGACGACGAGCAGGGCGTTGCGGCGGCAGCCGTCGCACAGCAGGTAGGTGCTGTCCGCGGCGCTCGCGCCGGCCGGGTCGTACAACATCGCCCGCACCAGCCCTCCCACCAGCACCAGGGCGTACCCGGCACCGGCCACGAACCGTTCACGACGGGCGGTCACCCTGCCCTCGGGGAAGGCGAGCAGCAGATGGCCGAGGACGGCGAGGTTGAGGGCCTCGCCCCAGGCGCCGAGCCCGACGAGCAGGGGCTGGCCGAAACCTTGCAGGTTGCCGGCGAACCAGGTCAGCCCTTCCGCGAGCATCAGCCGGCCGGTGCCGTTCGCGGGGCGGCGCCACCACCCGACCAGCCCGGCCGCCGCGTACGTCCAGCCCACCAGCACATCGCGGGCGACCTCACCGGGGCCGCCGCCGGCCCGCGCGTACCCCCAGGCGCCGCACACCCCGGCGGCGAGCGCGGCGATCGTCCACGCGAGAAGCAGGAGGGTACGGCCCGGAGGCCGCGAGGCGTGGCGCGTGCCGGGCGAAGACGCCGCGGCCGTACGTTCCATGGCCTCCCCCACGTCTTCCTGCCGTGCGCGCCGGGGCGGTTGGCCGGCCGTTCGCGGACCGCCGGTGAGTCGCCCGAGGGCCGGGCGGCGCGCGCCCCCACCGGTGGAACTCCCGGGTGAGACCGAGGCCATGTTCGCAGAACGACGGGTTCGGTGACCACAGCGCGGGCCGACCGCCCGGCCCCGTTCTCGGTGACCACCGCACGGGCCGGACCGCCGCCCGCCCCGTTCTCGGTGACCACCGCACGGGCCGGACCGCCGCCCGCCCCGTTCTCGGTCCCCGGCCGCCCGGTGCCGTGACCGCGAAGGCCCACCGCGGCGCGTGGGGTGCCGGCGCGGTGGCCGAGGAAGGCCCCGGGCGCGGCTGTGCCGTCGACGGGCGTCTCCTCGGGCGCGCCTCCTCGGGCGCGCCTCCTCGAACGAGGTGGTCCGCACGGCGGTCGGCTCGCCCCGGGGCGGGTACGGCCCGGGGCGGCTCCCCGCGCGTCTCAGGGTCTGCCCCGAGGTGCGCGCGGCGGGCCCCGCCTAACGTCTCCTTCCGGCAGCGCACCCCGGACCGCGGCACACGGCGGTGGCGGAGCGCGAAGGCTGCCGCACGGCACCAACGGACTGTGCGCTACGCACGCTTTACAGCCGTAAGGCGAGCTGCGCGATCTGATCCCGGGCGGGTGATGCCGGGCGGGGACCAGCCGCGGGCGGCCCGGGGGAGGTCCGCGGCGGGGCCTGCGGGGAGACGGAGGGGGCCGTCTCCCCGCAGGCCGGGTGCCCTGGCCGGGCGGGCGCGTTCAGGAGTCCTCGTCCGCTCGGTTCGTGCGGGACCGCTCTTCGAGGACTCGGAGGAGGGCCGAGGCGACGAGGGCGACGACGCGGTCGTCGTCATGGGCGAGTCGGCGCAGGATCTCCGGTCCGGAGGTTCCCGCGAGCTCGACCAGCGCCTGGATGAGGCGGATCCGCGTCGCGGAGTCCGCGGTGGGCGCGGCGAGTTCGCCGGCCAGGGCGGTCGTGATCCGGTCCGCGCGCTCGGGGTCCTGGGACAGCGTGCCCAGAACCTCCGCCGCGTCCACGTCGTGGGAGCCCTCGACCACCATGCCGACGAGTGTGGGCACGGCCGCGGCCACGCCCTGCCTGCCCAGAGCCAGAGCGGCGTGCCCGCGCACCGTCGGGTCCGGGTCCCCGAGGGCGTCCCCGAGCACCGCGACCGCCCCCGGAGCCTCGGGCATCTCGGCGATCGCCAGCACCGCGCGGCGCCGGATGCCGGCGTCCTCCGAGCGCAGGCCGGCGGCCAGTGCCGCCACGCCGTCGCCGCCCGACCGGGCGAGTGCCCAGCGCAGGGCGCCCGCGACGTGTGGGTCGGATTCGGCCAGGACCGCCCCGGCCAGCAGCTCGGCGGGAACCGACTCGCCCTCCGGGCGTGCCAGGACGGCCTGCTGCCTGCGCGCGGCGCTGGTCGAGTCGAGTTCCCGCATGAGTTCGACGGTGCGCAGGACGTCCTGCCAGTCGCCGGGCGCCGACGCGTCGATCGCGCGGAGCCGCTCAAGCAGCTCCTGTTCCCGCGCCAGGCGGTCCTCCGTCCACCGGATGAGGTCGCCGACCAAGGCGGACGGCGTGAAGGCCGGGTCCTCCAGCGCGCGTCCGATCTGCTGGAGCGAGAGCCCGAGCGACCGCAGGCTCTCCACATGGAAGATCCTGCGGACGTCGTCGGCGGAGTACTCGCGGTAACCGCCCGCGGTGCGGCCCGTCGGCCGCACCAGCCCCAGGGCGTCATAGTGCCGGAGCATCCGGGTGCTCACCCCGGAGTGGCGGGCCACCTCGCCGATCAGCAATCCGCGGCCTCCGATTCCTCCGCGGCCTTGGCGGTCCGCGCCGACGCGGCCGCTGCGGCGGCAGCGGCGACTCGTTCCGGGCCGAGTGTGACCACGCGCTTCGCCTCTTCGACGGCCGCGTCGAAACCGGTCTCCGGGTGCTGCCGGAGCAGCTCGGTGGCCCGGGCGTGCGCGGCCACCTCCGGGTCGGGACTCTCCGCGGCTCTCTCCAGGGCGGGCTTGATCACGCCGCCGAGGCCGGCCAAGGCGCGGCTCAGGCTCAGCCGCACGTCGCGGTCACCCCGGCCGAGCTGCGGAACCAGATCGTCGACCAGGTCCTTCTTCTCCGCCTCGGGCACGAGGACGACCGCGACGCGCCACGCGGTCCGCGCGACATCGTCGTCGGGGTCTCGCAGCATGTCGCGGGTGAGCCAGGCCCAGGCGCTCTTGTCGCCGATCTTGGAGAGGGTGTGCAGCGCCTGGCTGCGGGCCTGGCCGCGCGCGGAGCCGAGCTCCTGGCGGATCCGGGGCAGAGTGATCTCCGGCGGGAGGCGGGTCAGCGCCCAGGACAGCATGTCTCGTACGTAGAAGTCCGGCTCGACCGCGCACCGCTCGACGAGTGTCTCCAAGAACGCGGGGTCGGCGTTCGAGCCGGCCGCCAGAGCCGCCTGGAGCCGGACCGAGGGTTCCTTGGCGCGCAGGGCGTCGGCCACGCGGGTGTCCTGCGGGGCTGCGTTGGTCGTGTCGATGGGGACCACCTCCTGGGCCCAAGTGGAAACCCTGTCACTGTGACAAGGTCAAGCCCATGACCGGCGAATCGGGAAATGCGCAGGTCATGGGCTCCGCCTGGGCGCACCGACGGCGGCGGCCGGCCGCGGGTCGGTCGGCACGGCGATGACGGTGGGGTGACAGACGCCCCCTGTGACAGATGCCCCCTACCGTCGTGAAGCGGGGCGATGCGTGTCCCACCGGGGCGGGAAGGTCGACGTCCCATCGATCCATCCTCCTCCACGTCGGTGCGCCCCGCAGAGCAGGTGAACCCTCATGAGCAGCACCTTTCCCGGCACCGCCGCTCCGCCCCGCGTCGTCGGGCAGGAGATGCCCGGCGAGCCGGCGGACTCCCCCCGCACTCCAGGAGACCCGACCGCGGACTCCCCCCGCGCTCCAGGAGACCCGACCGTATGTCCGGACCTCACCTCCGCATTCCACCGGACGCCGAGCGCCCTCCGGGGCCGCCCACCGACCGACGCGAGGAGTGCGCCCGCGACCCGCTAGGCTCCCCGGGGTGCCGCTGCCGAGCGGGCCTTCATCGAGGCACGGATCGGCATGCCGTCCGGTCGCGGCGGCGCGCCGCCGGCCGTCCTGCGCTCTACGATGGGTGATGGCAGTGAGGAGCGACATCCCGGTCTCGGGAACGCCCCGGCAGGACAGCAGATGAATCCCTCTTCCTCCCTCCCGCCTCCGCTCGCCCACCTACAACTGCTCGGTCAGTTCCGCCTGGAGTTCCACGGCGAGCACGTCGAGGTCTGTGGAAACGCACAACGGCTCCTGGCCCTCGTCGGCCTCCGGCGACGGGCCGCCCGCTCCGTGGTCGCGGGAACCCTCTGGCCGGACGCGACCGAGGCACACGCGCGCGGGAGCCTCCGCACGGCCCTGTGGAAACTGCCGCGGAACGATCACGCGTTGGTCCAGTGCACCCCGGAGACGATCGCCATCGCCGACAGTGTGCGGGTGGACGCCCACGCCCTCGCGGAATCCGCGCTGGACGTCCTGCACGCTCGCGAGCGCTTCGACAACGACCGGTCGCTGCTCGGACTCATGAACCGCGGGGATCTCCTCCCCGGCTGGGACGACGACTGGGTCGTCCCGGAACGGGAATGGCTGCGCCAGCTGCGCCTGCACGCCCTCGACCTGCTCTCCGAGCGGCTGGCGCGGCAGGGGCTGCCCGCCCTCGCCCTGGAGGCGGCACTGGCGAGCATCCGCATCGAGCCACTGCGCGAGAGTGCCCACCGGGCGGCGGTCTCCGCTCATCTCGCCGAGGGAAACCTGAACGAGGCCCTCCGGCATTATCACGCCTTCCGGCACCTGGTGCGCGCCGAGCTCGGTGTCGAACCGTCCGTGCGGTTCACGCGGATGATCGCCGAGGCACCGCGATGACGGCGGGGTGACGGACCGGTCCGACCCTCGAAGACGGGCGGTACTCGTCCGGAAGGGAGACCGGTGGTGAACGCGCCTGTGTATGCCCGGAGCAACCGGATCGTCGAGCTGATGGAGCAACCAGCGGAGCGGCGTGACGCCGACTGGACGCGGGACGCGGCGCAGCAGGCGATCCTGCTGGAACTCGCCACGCTTCCCCCGTATCTGTGCGGCATGTGGTCGATCGACGGCGCGAGCGCGGGCGGCTCCGTCTTCGACACTCTGCACGCGATCGTCTTCGACGAGATGTCGCACCTCGGTCTGGCGTGCAACCTGCTCACCACGATCGGCGGGACTCCCGTGCTCGCCGACGAGAGGGTGGTGCCGACGTACCCGGGTCCACTGCCGGGAGGGGTGCGGCCCGACCTCTCGGTCTTCCTCAGCGGGCTGACACCGGAGGCCGCGGACATGTACTCCCGCATCGAGGAGCCGGAACACCCGGTGGCGGGACCCGCGGCGGCGCACACGTCGATCGGGGCCTTCTACACCGCGCTCCTGGAAGCGTTCCGCGCGCACCCGGAGCGGATCACCGGTGCCCGGCAGCTCATCAGGGAGATGCCCGCTCACGGTGAGGGGAACGACCTCGTGGCCCTCACCACGCTCAGCGCCGTCGAGTCGGCGATCGACGTGATCAGGGAGCAGGGCGAGGGCACCTCGGCGTCACCCGAGAACCCGCACCCGGGGGCGCGGGGAGAGCTCGCCCATTACTACGCCTTCCGGGAGATCTACCACCAACGCAAACTGAGGAAGAACCCCGATACGGGAGAGTGGGAGTTCACGGGAGCGACGCTCCCGATGCCTGAGGTCCTGCCCATGGGGACCGTGCCCCGGGGCGGCTGGCCCCGGACGGGGCCTTCCGCCCCCGACCATGAGACGAGGAAACTCCTTGACGAGTTCAACCACGTCTACAGCACGGTGCTGCGCTCGCTGGAACGAGCATGGCGGCAGGATCTCCCTGCCGAGGCGGAGCGGCTGCTGGACGACGCGGTGGTGCGGATGTTCTCCCTGCGGGGTCCCGCCCGGCAACTGATGGGCCGCGCGCTCCCCGACGGCAGCGGCAAGACCTACGGGCCGGAGTTCCGCTACACGGCTCCCTGACGGATTCGTGCCTGTCCGGCGCCCGACGCGCATCCCGCGGACCCTCCGCACCCGCGCACGCCGGGCGTCCCCGCCGTCCCGGTGGAATACGGCATCCCTTCGGTGCCCCGGGAGGCCGTGACCGCGCCCCGCGCCGAGACCGGGATGAGCGTCGGACCGCGTACCGACCCCCCATCCGCCCGGCGGGAGCCCTCTGCGGTCCGCGGGCGGGGAACGGCGACAGTCCGATGAACGGCCCCCACAGCATCCGCCGGCCGACCCCGAGCAGCCGCAGGTCGAAGGCGTGGGCTGGGCCGACGAGCAGTGCGACGCCGAGGATGTGCGCGCTCTCCAGCGACGAGTAGACCAGGGGCGTCGTGCGGACCACCTCGCCCGGGGCGGACCGTTCCAGCCAGAAGAAGAAGTCGTTCACGTGATCAGGCCCTGTTGCCGCGACGCGCCACGTAGCACCCGCCGCCGGCGAAGAGGAGCAGAACGGCACCGCCGGTCACCAGCCAGACGATCGCGTCGGAGGAGTCCTCGGATCCGGACGCCGCGGTGCGCGCCGCAGCCTCGTCGTCCGCCCCCGGCTGCTCCTCCGGCGCCGCCGCGCCACCCTCCTCGGGCGCGCCGGTCCCGGGAGCCACCGGCAGGGGCACGGACCGCTGGCGCACCGCCTGCCCGTCTTCCAGGACGATCAGCTCGGGGCGCGGCTCGTCATCGTGCTCCCGGTCCAGGTATCCGACGACCTCCAGCTTCTCCCCCTCCTCCACCTCGCCTTCCATTCCCCAGGCCGACAGCCGCTCGACGGGGGCGAGGAACAGGGTCAGTTCGTCACTGGTCCCGGAGTAGGAGCGGGTCGCCTCCATCACCTGGCGCCCGCCGATGTCCTCCAGGTCCGAGGGGATCTCACGGTCGGCCCAGCCGTCCGGCACCCGCTTCTCCTCGACGCGCAGCGTCACCTCGGGGTGCGGATTGCCCCACCGCACGCCCGTCACGGTGCCGGATGCGTAGTAGGCCGCGGTCGTGTCGCAGTGCTCCCAGCCGTGGTGCGCGATCGCCGGCCCGGCCGGCACCAGGGCGAGGGCGAGTCCGGCAACGGTCATGGCCGAAGCGGAAACGGAGGATCGAAGTCGCATGCGGCACAGTGTCGTTGGCGGACCGATCCGCACCGTTGATTGTTCGTCGGATTCAGTCTCTGTGATCTTGAACAGATGCGCTGCGTCGTGGTACTGGCGGAGGAGCTCCACTTCGGCCGCACGGCCCGCCGTCTGGGCCTCCAGCAGCCGACCCTCAGCCAGCACGTACGAAAGCTCGAGGACGAGTTAGGCGTCACACTGTTCGACCGCACCACCCGTGAGGTCAGCATCACGGCGGCGGGCGAAGGCTTCGTCACCGAGGCGCGCCGTGCCCTCCACCATGTCGAGAGAGCGCGGCTGACCGCGAGGCAGACGGGCCGCGGCGATCTGGGCGAGCTGTCCCTGGGCTTCGTCGGCTCGGCCGTACCCGAGCTGATCCCACCATCGGGTCCGGCGGGGGACGGCTCTCCCGGGTCAGACGTCGTTGCCGGGCCAGCCCAGCAGGCGGGCCCCGATCACCGCGGTCTGCAGGGTGTAGCGGTGGACGGGGTCGGCCGGGTTGTTGCCGGTGAGTTTGTGGATGCGTTCCAGGCGGTAGGTCAGGGCGCGCACGCTCAGGCGCAGGCGGCGTGCCGCCTCGGCTGCGATGCATCCGGAGTCGAAGTAGGTGGTGAGGGTGTCGAGGAGGGGCTGGGCTCCACCGCGTGCGGCCTGGAGCGGGCCCAGGGCGCTGCGTACGAGGTCGGCCATGGCCTGCCGGTCGCGGGTGAGGACCGGGTAGACGAGCAGGTCCGCGGAGTGCAGCACGGGTTCCTCCAGCTCCAGGCGGTCCGCCAGGTCGAGGGCGTTCAGGGCCTCCTCGTAGGAGTGGACGACCCCGCCGGCGCCGGGATGGGCGCGGCCGAGGGCGACGCGGCCGCCGTCGGTTGCCGCGTGCGCCTGCTTGGCGAAGAACGCGAGCACGTCGCCCTGGTCACCGGGTGCGATGCAGACCAGACGGCCGTCCTTGGTGGTGAGCAGTATGCGGCGCTCGCCGAAGCGGGCGACCAGGGCGCTCTCCACCTGGCGGGTTGCCGGGTGGGTGTCGTCGACCGGGGTGGCGCCGTGGGCGACGGCGACCGCGTGGGCGCGGGAGAAGAGCAGGCCGAAGCGTTCGGCGCGCTCGGCCAGGCGTCCCAGGTCGCTGCGGCCGTAGAGCAGGTCGTCGATGAACTCCCGCCGCGCGGCCTCTTCCTGTCGTACGGCGAGTTTCTGGGACCGTTCGTATCCTTCGGCGAAGGCGTCCACCGCCTGCTCGACGGCGGCGAGCACACGGTCGGCCCCTGCGGGCGACAGGGCAGGCGCGAGCTCGCGGGCCGCGGCCAGATGCCGACGGACGAGATGACGCAGTCCCAGCCCGGCTTCCGCGGCGCGTTCTCCCCGGGCGCGCAGGGACTCCAGCTCGTTGCGGGTGAGGCGGCGGCCCGTGGCACAGACGCCGGCCAGGATGTCGGCGTAGCCCTCCAGGTATTCGTCGGATATGGCCGACCGCGTCACGCGTCCTCCTCGATGGTGATGTTCCGCCGACGTTTCCCGGGCACAGCGGAACAGGGTGACAGATGGCCGGCCCGGCCCGCTTCGCACCTCATCGGATTCCGCCCGCTGACGGCCTGCCTCACCGGCTGCCGGGAAGGGCGGCGCCGTCTGCGGCACCGGTCCCGGGGCGGGCCCGCGCGGCTCGATGCCGCGCGGGCCCCTGGTGCCGACTGCCTGCCCTCAGCCGATCTGGATCTTTCCGTTGGCCTCGGCGGCCGACGTGTCCGCGGGTTGGACGTCACCGTTGCGCCGGGTGACGCCCCTCAGCAACTCGGCGAGGTCGACTCCGGTGGTGGAGCCGAGGAGTTCCATACCCTGGGCGACGTTGTCGGCGACGGCGCGCGACAGCCGGCTCGCCCCGTCGGTGGAGATGACGGTCATCTTGTCGACGGCGCTGAGCGGTTCGGACGCCTTGGCGACGACCTGCGGCAGAACCTCGACGAGCATCTGCAACACGGCCGCGTCGCCGTACTGGGCGAACGCGTCGGCCTTCTTCCGCATCGCCTCGGCCTCGGCCGTGCCCCTGGCGCTGATCGCGGCGGCCTCCGCGTCGCCCTCCAGCCTGACCGCCTCCGCGATGGCCGCACGCCGGGACCGCTCGGCCTCGCCCTGCTTCAGTCCCTCGACGGCCTCCGCCTCGGCCAGCGCGGACCTGCGCTGCTTCTCGCCCTCACCCGTGAGCCGGGACCGCTCGGCCTCCGCCTGCGCGGCGGCGATCTCCGCCAGCCGCTCGGCCTCGGCCTGCTTGACCCGGGCGACCCGCTTGGCCTCGGCCTCCTGCTCGGCGGCGTACCGCTGGGCGTCGGCCGGCTTGCGCACCTGGGTGTCGAGCTGGCGGTCGGTCAGCGCGGCCTGCCGCTCGGCGACCTTTTCCTGCTCGGTGAGGATCTCCTGCTGCCGGGCGGCCTCGGCCAGCGGACCGGCGGCGTTGGCGCGGGCGGCTGCCTGGTCGGTCTCGGCCTTGATCTCGGCCTGCCTCAGGTAGAGGGTCCGCTGGGCGACCGCGATCTCCTCCTCGGCCTTCAGCCGTGCCTGCTCGGCGGCCCGCCGAGCCTCCGCCTCCGCGATGTCGGCCTCCTGCTTGGCGCGGGCGGCTTCCGGACGGCCGAGGTCCTCCAGGTAGGAGCCCTCGGTGGTGATGTCCTGGATCTGGAAGGCGTCCAGCACCAGGCCCTGCCCTGACAGGCTGGCCTCGGCCTCCTCGGCGACCTGCCCGGCGAACGCGGCCCGGTCACGGATGATGTCCTCCACCGCCATCCTGCCCACGATCGCCCTGAGTGCGCCGGAGAGCACCTCCTGGGTGAAGCCGACGATGCCGTCCTGCTGCATGAGAAACCGCTGGGCGGCGGCCCGGATGGCGTCCTCGGTGCCGCCTACCTTGACGATGGCGACGCCCTCCAGGTTGGCCTTCACCCCCCGCAGGGTGACCGCGCCGCGCACCGCGACCGGGATGTGCCGGGAGGACAGGTCGAGGGTGAACTTCTGCTGCACGAACGGCACGACGAACACACCGCCGCCGACCACGACCTTCTGCCCGCTGTTGTCGGTGAAGACCCGGCCGGTCTCCGGGTCGGTGGCCTTCTTCCCACGCCGACCGGTGACGATGAACGCCTCACTGGGACCGGCCACCTTGTACCGGCTGACGACGACCAGCGCGATCAGCACGAGGAGTACGACGACTCCTCCCACCGCGATGACGACAGAACTCATGATGTTGTCCCCTCAGCCCTCCCTCAGGACGGCAGTCGACGAAGGATATGTGTGGGTGAACCGGCACCACGGAAGTGGTGCCGGAAGCAAGCCGGTGGCTTCGGGGTCAGCGTTCGACGGGGCGGACGGACACCGCCGACTGCGACAACGCCTGCTCGACCCAGACCTCGGCTCCCCGGGCCACGGCGAACGGGCTCTTCGCCGCGAGCTTCACCGGCTGCCCGGCCCGGCGCACCAGCACCTCGCCGTAGCCGTCGGCCGGGATGGCGGTCACCACCAGGGCGGACACGCCGATCAGGTCGGCGTCACACGGAGCGGCTCCAGAGGAATCACGCATCAGAGCCCGGCTGAAGCGGTAGGCGAACCAGCCGGTGAGGACACCGGCCGGCACCCCGGCCACGGTGGCCCCCGCCGCGCCCAGCCCGGTCGTCCCCAGGACGATCGCCCCGGAGAGACCGAGCATGGACAGGAACCCGGCGATCACCGGCAGCGACAGCAACCCGTCCAGCACGCCGCCCACGACCGGGATCCCGTCGAGCAGCCCCTCCAGCACGCCGTCGAGAACGAGCGACAGGGCAAGGAGGACGACTCCCGCAATGCCGAGCCCCAGAAACCAGGCCATCCGCGCACACCCCTCTCCTTGCCCTCCCCCGCTGGTGGACGCATCGTCACACGTGGACGCCGGGAGGGACATTGCCCGATCCCGGCAATCTTTACGCGGTTTTAATGCCGCACCCCGCACACTCGGGCGGCCGGCGGCCGAGGTCCCTGCCGGTGCTCTGTGACACCGGGCCAGGAACCTGTACCGTCCCCAGCGGTGTGCCGGGAAGTCTGGTCGGCGATCTTGACGGAAGAAGGCGGAGAGCTTCGCCGAACGGGGGTCCCGACGTGGTGCTCATGACGGTCTTCAGAATGGTCCTGGGGGGAGCGCACGCCTCAGCGCGGATACTCCCCCGCCTGATCCGGGGGTGCCGTACAGCATGATCACCTTCCCTCAGCCCGCGCGTGGCGTGCCGGGTCCGGGGCACATGATCGTGTGCGGGGACGACGCGCTCGCCGAGCGACTGGCCGCCGAGCTCGCCACGGTCTACCGGGAGCAGGTCACTCTCGTCGTACCGCCTTCCCGGCGGCCCGACGCCACCACCGGAGGGGCCCTCACCGCCGCGCTGCACGGCTGGATACAGGCCGCCATGAACCGCACCGAGGGCCCGGCCGGCACCAGGGCTCCCGGCACGGTCCGCGTCCTTGACGCCGTCGTACTCGACGAGGCCGCCCTGTCCGAGATGGGCGTGCGCGAGGCCGCCGCCCTGGCGCTCGTGCATGACGACGACGAGACCAACATCCACGCCGCGCTGGCCGCCCGCCGCCTCAACCCCCGGCTGCGCCTGGTCATCCGGCTCTACAACCGCAAGCTCGGACAGCACCTGGAAGAGCTACTCGACCAAGCCGCCGCCCTGGCCGTCCCCGGCCTCGATCCGGAAGTCCTGGACACCTCCACCACCGTCCTGTCCGACGCGGACACCGCGGCACCCGCCCTCGCCGCCACCGCCGTGGCGGGCACCAGCAAGGTCGTCCAGGCCGGCGGACTGCTGCTTCGTGCCGTGGAACGCACTCCGCCCGGCCACGGCCGGATCGCCGCTCCCGGCCTGTGCACCCTCGCCGTGCTGTCGTCTACCACCAACGACCCGGCGGGAGCCGAAGGTTCGGACGCCAGCGGCCGGGAGGCACCGATTCTGCTCCCGGACGACGACACGGTCACCGCCGCCACCGGGCGCGGCACCGTGGTCCTCGAAACCGTCACGCACACCGCCTCCGGTATCGCACCACGACGCCTGGCGCGGCGCGGACTGCCGCTGGGCTCCCTGTTCTCACGCCGGCTGCGCTGGTCGCTGGCCGGTCTCCTGGCTTGCGTCCTGGGCGTGGCCGTCGCGACCTGGCTGACCACCGGCGAGCACCCGCTGCACGCCGCCTACCTCACCCTGCTCGACCTCTTCGCGATCGGCGACCCGGCGCTCGACGAGCCCACCGCACGGCAGGTGCTCCAACTCCTCGCCGGCCTGGCCGGCCTGCTGCTCCTGCCCGTTCTGCTGGCGGCCGTCCTGGAGGCACTCGGTACGTTCCGCACCGCCTCCGCGTTGCGCCGGCCGCCCCGCGGCCTGTCCGGCCACGTCGTCCTGCTCGGCCTCGGCAAGGTCGGCACCCGGGTACTGGCCCGGCTCCGAGAACTCGATATCCCCGTCGTGTGCCTGGAAGAGGACCCGGAAGCACGAGGCATTCCGCTCGCCCGCCGCCTGCGCGTCCCGACCGTCCTCGGGGACGCCACCCAGGAGGGCGTACTGGAGGCCGCCAAGATCCACCGCGCGCACTCCCTGCTGGCCCTCACCAGCCACGACATCACCAACCTGGAAGCCGCCCTCTACGCGCGCTCCGTCAGACCGGACCTGCGGGTGGCCCTGCGCCTGTACGATGACGCCTTCGCCACCGCCGTCTACCGAACCCTGCGCGCCGCCCACCCACGCGCCCTCACCCGCAGTCGCAGCGTCTCCAGCCTCTCGGCGCCCGCCTTCGCCGGAGCCATGATGGGCCGCCAGGTTCTCGGCGCCATACCCGTCGAACGCCGCGTGCTGCTTTTCGCCGCCCTCAATATCGCCGGGCACCGGCAGCTGGATGGGCGCACCATCGCCGAGTCCTTCCGCCCGGGCAAGTGGCGCGTTCTGGCGCTGGACACGGCTGAACCGGACGAACGGCTGCCGGACCTCGCCGCCACACCGGCGAACCACGGCGTCGAGCGTCCCGGCGGACTCGTATGGGACCTGCACCCCGGCTACGTCCTGCGGCCCGAAGACCGAGTGGTACTCGCCGCGACGCGCCAGGGCCTGGCCGAACTCCTCGGCCGACAGCCGTGACCGGGGACACGAACCACTGACGCCCAACCCAGCGGGGCAACGACCGTCGCGATGCGCCGGGCTGCTCCTTCACACCTTGTCGTCGGCATACGACTCACGGGGCGTACACGGAGCCGGCCCCGCTTGCCCCGTACCGGCGAAGCCCGTCGACCAGCGGCCGAAGGTGCGTGACATCGTTGCGGTGTCCGCCGGTGTCCCACCCCGCGGCCGATGCCGTGCGCGCCGGTCAGCATGTGTGCTTGGAGCCCGGCCGTGAGCGTCCTGCCCGTGTCCTGCGCATCCCGTGCGCGCGACCTCGGATGCCTTGATCCGGAGCGCCCGGGCCCACCGTGATCAGCCGTGCGCGTCGGCGCACGGTACGGCCGTCCGCGTGGCCCGTTTCGGGAGTAGGCTGAAATCACCGAGGGTATTTCGTGCACCGGCTTCCGGGCCGGTGTCGTTTTCGGCGATCGAATATGCCGGGCCGGCCGCGGCCGGCCCGGGGCAGGGCTCGCGTCATGACTGAGACCTTTCACCGCCCGTCGGCAGCCGAAGCCGGCGACCGGTTCCTCCCGTCCTCTCTTCGGTTGTCGCTTGCTCCCGCCGGCCCCGCGCCCGCACTGCTGGACGGCGCCTGGTGGCCCCGCTCCCGCGATCTGGCGGCGGAACTCCCCGTCCCGACTGCCGTACTGGATCCCCGGTGGGGGCGGATCACCCGGGTCACGGTCAATCCCACTCACTGGCCGGTCGTACCGCGCGAGGTGTCCGTCGCCGGGCGTGTGGTGAAGGCGGGCTGGTTCCTGTCCGCGCGGGACCCGCACGAGTTGCTGCTCCTCTCGTACCGCACGGGCCGCTGGAACCTCCTGGTGGTCCCGCCGCGAACGGACCCCGGCGCGGCCGCCCGGCTGACGGCCACCGCGAGCGATCCGCCCGGCACGTCGACCGCGAGCCGGCTGACGGAGGAAGCGGCCCGCCTGCGGGCGGTGGACGAGGCCGACCGGGCCGGGGCGGTATGGGACCCCGAAGGCGGCCCTGAGGCCCCCGATCCGGCCGTACGTCCACGGCTCCCGGCCGTGACCGCCGTGACGCCGACTCTGCCGAGGGGAAGGTGAGGACCGTGGAGACGTTCGTGACCGTGGCTGCGATCCTGGCAGTGATCGCCCTCGGGGCGTTCCTCATCCACCGCCTCAACTCGCAGCACGGCGACCGCGTCACCGCCTTCCACTACGGCCGCTCCGGGGCACCCGTCCAGGGGCCGGCCCCGTCGGCTCCGCGCAAGGCCCGCGGCCGTCACCACGGCGGACACCGGTGGCTCCGGCACCGCACCCCTAAGGCACCCGGCTGAGCCCGGGTGCCCGTCTGCCCGCTGTTCCGGGATGTGGCTCGGTGAGGAAGGACCCTGAAGGAGGGCGATTCGATGCCGTGGTTCGTGTGGCTGCTCGCCGCCGCGGCGCTGGGCGCCGCGGAGTTCTTCACGCTGACGCTGGTCTTCGGGTTGCTGGCGGGTGCCGCGCTGGTCGCCGCCGTGGTCGCCGGTGCCGGCATCGGTCTCCTCGGCCAGCTCGTGGCCCTCGGAGCGGCAGCGGCGGCGGGCCTTCTCGTCGTCCGTCCTGTCGCGCTGCGGCACATGGCACAACAGCCCCTCGTCCGTGAGGGCAGTGACGCGCTGATCGGCAGGCGGGCCGAGGTCGTGCAGGAGGTCACGGGGACCCGCGGCCTGGTCAAGCTCTCCGGCGAGGAGTGGTCCGCGCGGGCCCTCGACGAGAGCCTGGTGATCCCGGTGGGAGCGCTGGTGGACGTCATGGACATCGAAGGCGCCACCGCCATCGTCCACCCCCGGGAACTCCTTCCGTGAACGACTGAACACAGGCAGCAACGGAGGCGCTGTGGACCCGGTTGTCATCCCCATCCTCGTGGCGGCCCTCGTGGTCGTCTTCCTCGTGGCCGCCACCGTGCGGATCGTCCCGCAGGCGCGCCGGTACAACATCGAGCGGTTCGGCCGGTACCGCCGGACGCTGCAGCCCGGCCTGAATCTGGTCCTGCCCGTGGCGGACCGCGTCAACACCAAACTCGACGTCCGCGAGCAGGTCTACTCGTCCGACCCCAGGCCGGTGATCACCGAGGACAACCTCGTGGTGAACATCGACACCGTGCTCTACTACCAGATCACGGACCCGCGGGCGGCGGCCTACGAGGTCGCCGACTACCTCCAGGCGATCGACCAGCTCACCGTGACCACGCTGCGCAACGTCATCGGCAGCATGGACCTGGAGGAGACCCTCACCTCGCGTGAGGAGATCAACTCCCGGCTCCGCGCGGTCCTCGACGACGCCACCGGCAAGTGGGGCATCCGGGTCAACCGCGTCGAGATCAAGGCCATCGATCCACCGCACACCATCAAGGAAGCGATGGAGAAGCAGATGCGGGCCGAGCGTGACAAGCGCGCGGCCATCCTGCACGCCGAAGGGGAGCGGCAAGCCAAGATCCTCACCGCGGAAGGCACGAAACAGAAGGACATCCTGGAAGCCCAGGGCACGCAGCAGGCCATGATCCTGCGGGCGGACGGCGAGTCCAAGGCGGTGGAACTCGTCTTCCAGGCCGTCCACCGCAACAACGCCGACCCGAAGGTCCTGGCCTACAAGTACCTGGAGACACTCCCGCACCTGGCAGGCAGCGACAACAACACGTTCTGGGTGATCCCGGGCGAGCTGACCGAGGCGGTGCGGACCGTCACCCGCGCGTTCGGTGACGACTCGGCAGCAGGCCCAGCCGAGTCCGTGCAGACCGGGGAAGCCGCCACCGCCGACGATGGCGACACGCCGGACGCTCCCCGAATGGCGCAGCTCGACGCGGGCTCGACGGTTCCCCTCGACGCCGCCACGGCTGCCGGAGAGGCCGAGAAGGAGGCCGCCGCCGCGGTGAACGACGCCAAGGCGGAGGCCGAGGCCGCGAAGTCTCCCCAGGTGCGCCGGGGGCGGACGTCCGGCGACTGAGCCCTCCCGACGGCCGTCCCGCTCCGCTTCGAGCCCCAGGCCGGTGCCCCGGGGCTGGCGCAGTGCCGAGGCGTATCCGCTGGTGCCCCCGTACGTGGCACGGCGAGGAGACCGACCCTGGGCCCCCCACGGACGAACCACCCTGGTGCTCCCGCCAAGGACGGGGCCAGCGGTGAGACCGGCCCGCGAAAGCCGTCGGCGCCCCGGACTATTCCCGGTAGCGCGGTGGGTGCGTCATTGCCGCCAGGTCCAGTCAGTGATCGTGGCCGGGTCGACGCCGGTGCGGCGCAGTTCTCTGCGGAGCTCGTCGCGGTGGCGGACGTACCGCTCCGCGAGGTCGCCGGTGGCTGCCGGGCGCCCTCGCAGATGGCCCAGCGCGGTGACGGCCAAGTCGTGCCGCGAAGTGCCGTTGCTGATCAGCAGGTCGTACGGCGTGGTGGTGGTGCCTTCCTCGATGTAGCCGCGAACGTGGAAGCGGCCAGGGTCGGGGCGACCGTGCAGCAGTTGGTGGACGGCCGACGGGTAGCCGTGGAAGTTCAGCACGACCGGTGTGTGCCGGCCGAACAGGTCGGTGAAGTCCGCCTCGTGCAAACCGTGCGGGTGTCGCTCCGGCGTGGCGAGCGCACACAGGTCGACGATGTTGACGACGCGGATGCGCGCGTCCGGCAGGTCGCGGCGCAGCATGTCGGCCGCAGCCAGCGTCTCGACTGTGGGAATGCCGCCCGCACAGGCGAGGACGATCTCGGGGTCCTCCCCGTCGTGGGTGGACGCCCAGCGCCACACCGACGCGCCGGCCGCGCAGTGGCGGCGGGCGTCGTCCAGTCCCAGCCACTGGGCCGCGGGCTGTTTTCCCGCTACGACCACGTTGATCCT
Organism: Streptomyces sp. NPDC052020; assembly: GCF_040680575.1. Lineage (NCBI taxonomy): Bacteria > Bacillati > Actinomycetota > Actinomycetes > Kitasatosporales > Streptomycetaceae > Streptomyces > Streptomyces sp. NPDC052020. Next base: position 456 of record NZ_JBFAWY010000035.1, on the reverse strand, counting down.
GCCGGTTTCGTCCAGCAGCCGTTCCATGGTGACCAGCAGGGTGTTGGCGTCCGGTGGGAGGTAGACGCCGGTAACGGTGTTCTTCTTGGTGAGCAGGTTGTTGATGAACCCTGGGCCCTGGTGGCTGTAACCATTGTGCTCTTGGCGCCAGCCCTCGCTGGTGAGCAGATAGGTCAGGCTGCTGACCGGAGCCCGCCACGGCACCTCGCGGGACATCTTCAGCCATTTGCCGTACTGGTTGAGCATGCTATCGACAATGGAGGCGAACGCCTCATAGGTGGGGAACAGGCCGTGCCGCCCGGTCTGCAGGTAACCCTGAAGCCAGCCCTGGCAGTTGTGCTCAGACAGGATCTCCATGATGCGGCCGTCTGGGGCGAGGTCCTCGGCGTACTGCTCGACCGGCCAGGCGTAGGCCCGCTTGCCGGCAGCGAGGACGGCGTCGAGTTTGTTGGAGGC
>NZ_JBFAWY010000034.1:0-67983 GCF_040680575.1 Streptomyces sp. NPDC052020 | reverse complement strand
GTCGGTGCCGTTGCAGGCCCACAGCCAGGCGTCCTGACTGTTGGCGTAGGTGTGCATGTCAAGGCATTTGCCGCTGCCGGTGTTCTTCAACTGAGCGCGTGCGCTCCGCCCCCGCCCGGTTTTCCGGATGAGGCCCCGCGGGGTCCTCCGCCGTCTACAGCGCGACGCCCAGCAGCGCGTCGACGGCGCGCGACACCAGGCCGGGCGCGCCCGTGTCCGTACCGCCCCTCTCGTGCTGGAGGGCGGCCCAGCGGTCGACCGCGGCGAGCGCGGCCGGGGCGTCCAGGTCGTCGGCGAGGGCGTCGCGGATCTCCTCCACCAGCGCGTCGGCGGACGGGCCGTCGGGCCGGGAGACGGCCGAGCGCCAGCGGCCGAGGCGGGCGACGGCGTCCCGGAGCACCTGGTCGGTCCACTCCCAGTCGGAGCGGTAGTGGTGGGCGAGCAGCGACAGGCGGATGGCGGCGGGATCGACGCCCTCGCGCCGCAGCCGGGAGACGAAGACCAGGTTGCCCTTGGACTTGGACATCTTCTCGCCGTCGAGGCCGACCATGCCGGCGTGCACGTACGCCCGGGCCATGGGGAACTCGCCGGTGAGCGCCTGGGCGTGCGAGGCGCCCATCTCGTGGTGCGGGAAGACGAGGTCGGAGCCGCCGCCCTGGACGTCGAAGCCCATGCCGAGGTGGTCGAGGGCGATGGCCACGCACTCGATGTGCCAGCCGGGCCGGCCGCGGCCGAGGGAACCGCCGTCCCAGCTCGGCTCGCCGTCGCGGGCCGCCATCCAGAGCATGGGGTCGAGCGGGTTCTTCTTGCCCGGCCGGTCCGGGTCGCCGCCGCGCTCGGCGGACAGCAGCCGCATCGCGGCGGCGTCCAGGTGCGAGACCTTGCCGAAGTGGGGGTCTGACTCGACGGAGAAGTAGATGTCGCCCTCGAGTTCGTAGGCGGCGCCGAGGTCCCGCAGCCGCTCCACGAGCGGCACGATGCCGGGTATGGCCTCCACGGCGCCTATGTACTGCCGGGGCGGAAGCATGCGCAGCGCCGTCATGTCCTCGCGGAAGAGAGCGGTCTCCTTCTCTGCGAGGGCGCTCCAGTCGACGCCGTCGCGCTCGGCCCGCGCCAGCAGCGGGTCGTCGACGTCGGTGACGTTCTGGACGTAGTGGACCTGCCGCTTGGTGTCGAGCCACACGCGCTGCACGAGGTCGAACGCGTTGTAGGTCGCCGCGTGTCCCATGTGGGTGGCGTCATACGGCGTGATACCGCAGACGTAGATACGGGCGACGGGACCGGGGTCGAGGGTGACGAGGCCGCCGGTCGCGGTGTCGTGGATCCTCAGGTCGCGGCCCTGACCAGGCAGGGCGGGGACCTCGGAAGCGGGCCAGGCATGCATGTCATGAGCCTAACCGGAGCACGGTCGCGCCCACGAACCGGACCGGACGGGATGGCCGGGAACGCCTTCTTGCGCGAAACCGCCCGCTGTGCTGCGGCAACGCCGGGCCCCGAGGGGAGGCCGGGCACGCCCCGCGGCAGGCCCTATACCGGCGGCCAGGGGATCGCCGGCCACTGCCCGCCCGGCTCCGGATGCCGGCCGGAGGCCAGCAGCGCCTCGACCCGCGCGCGTGTGGCGCCGATCTCGGCGGGGGTGATCAGTCCGGCCAGCCGGGCCGCCAGGGCGCCGCCGTCCGCCAGCGCTTCCCGCAATCCGCCGAGCACGGCGACCGCCTCGTCGGTGAGGGGTTCCCCGGCCCAGCCCCACAGCAGCGTCCGCAGCTTGTCCTCGGCGTGGAAGGTGACCCCGTGGTCGATGCCGTACAGCCGCCCCGCACCGTCGGGCAGCAGGTGCCCGCCCTTGCGGTCGGCGTTGTTGATCACGGCGTCGAGCACGGCGAGACGCCGCAGACGCTCGTCGTCGGCGTGCACCAGCAGCGCGGTGCGCCCCTCACCAACCTCGGCGAGCCCGATCGCCTTCCATCCCGGCCCCGGCTCCTCCCCCTCCACCAGGGCGAGCAGTTCCGCGTCCGGCGCCGCCTCGATCCACAGCTGGCACATGCCCTCGCCGTAGGGCCCCTCCCGCAGCACGGTGGGCGGGACCAGCCCCCAGCCGGTGGCCTCGGACACCTCGTAGGCGGCGACCTCCCGCCCGGCCAGGGTGCCGTCGGGGAAGTCCCACAGGGGGCGCTCCCCCGCGATCGGCTTGTAGACGCAGGCGGCCCGCCGCCCCTCGTACGTCACCGTGCAGTACAGCGCCGCGTTGGACGCCTCACGGATGCGTCCGCGGACGGTCAACTCGCCCCGGGCGAGCAGGTCGGCGGCCGGTGCCCCGGCCGTCACGCCCCGCGGCGGTATCCGTTCTGGCGCGGACATACGTGTCCTTCCGGGTCGAGCGGGAGGCTGCACAGCGGGCACGGCGGCCGCCCGGCGTTGACGACGTCGAGGGCTCGCTTGGCGAAGGCTCTGGCCTGCGCGCCGGTGAGCCGGACCCGCAGCATCGGGGGCCCGTTCTCCTCGTCCTGGAGAAGCCGCTCCTCGGCCTCGGCGAGGTCCTCCTCGGAGTCGGCGTCGAGCTCGACGAGGGCCTGCGCCTCGACGATCATGCGCTGTTCCTCGCCGTCCCAGGCCAGCGCCATGGTGCCGACCCGGAACTCCTCCTCGATGGGGGTGTCCAGCGGGGCGGTGTCGGCGATCTCCGCTGGGGCGACGGCGGGAACGGCGGCGCTGCCGCCGCTGCGCCGCACGACCTCGTCCAAGAGCTCGTCCATGCGTTCGGCGAGCGCGGCGACCTGGGTCTTCTCCAGGGCCACGCTGGTCACCCGGGAGCCGGCGGAGGCCTGGAGGAAGAACGTACGGCGCCCGGGCAGTCCGACCGTACCGGCCACGAAGCGCTCCGGCTGGTCGTAGAGGAACACCTGACGGGACACGTCCTGTCTCCATTGAATGTCGTGGCGAAAAGGCGGATCGGCGTGATGGAACGGGGGTGGATCGTGACGGAAGCCGTGGGACGGCACTGCTGCGACCGCTTCACCCTACTGCGGCCGACGATCACGGTGCGCCCGCACCACCCCCGACGGTCGCGTCGTCGTCCGGCGGCTCCTCGCGCGGCGCCAGGGAGGCGAAGTCGCCGGTGTCGCCGAGACGGACCAGGAAGGGCCGCAGCCGGGTGTAGCGGATCGCCGTGATGGAACACGGTTCGACGGCGATCCGCTGGAAGAGGTCGAGATGGAGCCCGAGCGCGTCCGCGACGAGCGACTTGATGATGTCCCCGTGCGAGCACATGAGGTACACGGCGTCGGCGCCGTGGTCGCGCTCCACGCGCGCGTTCCACTCGCGCACCGCCTCCGCGGCGCGGGTCTGCATCGCGCGCATCGACTCGCCGCCGGGGAAGGCGGCCGCCGAGGGGCGCGCCTGCACCACTTCCATCAGCGGCTCGTCCTTGAGCTCGTCGAGCTTGCGGCCGGACCAGTCGCCGTAGTCGCATTCCCCGATCCGCTCGTCGGTGTGCGGGCGCAGCCCGGGGCGGGCGTCGAGCAGCGGCCGGACGGTCTCCCGGCAGCGCTCCAGCGGGCTGGTGACGATCTCGGCGATCGGCAGCCCGGCCAGCCGCCCCGGCAGGGCGGCGGCCTGCGCGGCGCCGCGTTCGTCGAGGGGGACACCGGGCATCCGGCCGGCGAGCAGCCCCTCGGTGTTGGCGGTGGAACGTCCGTGCCTGACCAGGATCAACGTGGGCATGCGGCCAGGGTAGGCGTAAGGAACGGCGCGGTGGCGCCGGGGCGAGGGGAGAACACGTTCGGTGATCGTCGACTGCGCCATCTACCGGGACGGGCGGCGCCGCGAGGGGCCTGCGGACTTCTCCGACGCGCTCGGCGAGGCACGGGCCGCGGGCGGATTCGTCTGGGTCGGGCTGCACGAGCCGACCGCGGAGGAGTTCGAGCTGGTCACGCAGGAGTTCGCGCTGCATCCACTGGCCGTGGAGGACGCCCTGAAGGCGCACCAGCGGCCCAAGCTGGAGGTGTACGAGGACTCGCTGTTCATGGTCGTCAAGCCGGTCGTGTACGACGCGGCCAGCGACATCGTCTCCTCCGGCGAGGTCATGATCTTCCTGGGGGACGCGTTCGTGGTCACGGTCCGCCACGGCGAGGGCGCCCCGCTGACGGCGGTCCGGCACCGGCTGGAGCGGGAGCCCGAGCTGCTCGGCAAGGGCCCCACCGCGGTGCTGTACGCGATCGCCGACGCCGCCGTCGACCACTACCTGGACGTGGCGACCGAGCTCCAGGCCGATCTGGAGGGGCTGGAGACGGAGGTCTTCTCGCCGGACGACGGCGGCTCGCGCCACACCGCCTCGCGGATCTACGACTTCAAGCGCCAGATCCTGGAGTTCCGCCGCGCCGTCGGCCCGCTGGCGCCGCCGCTGTCCCGGCTGGCGGGCACGGGCCCGTTCGGCGGGTCGGTGCGGGTGCCGTTCGTGGACGACACCGCGCGGCCCTTCTTCCGTGACGTCCACGACCACCTCACGCGGGTGAACGAGTCGGTGGAGGGCCTGGACCGGCTGGTCTCGGACATCCTGTCGGCGCACCTGGCGCAGATGAGCGTCCGGCAGAACGACGACATGCGGAAGATCTCCGCGTGGGCGGCCATGGCCGCGATCCCCACGATGATGGCGGGGATCTACGGCATGAACTTCGAGCACATGCCGGAACTGCGCTGGGTGTGGTCCTATCCGGCGCTGATCGCGCTGATGGCCGTACTGGAGGTGCTGGTGTACCGGCTGTTCAAGCGGCGGGGGTGGCTGTGAGGGGCGTGCCCGGCGGTCAGGCGGGCTCGGGCGCCGCGGCGGCCGGGCCGCCCAGCGCGTCGCGCCGCGCCGGCATCCGCAGGGTCACCATCCGGCGCCAGCCGCCCAGCCGCTCGTAGAGGTACACCGCGCGGATGCCCGCCGCGAGCGCCGCCGACCTCGCCCCGGACCAGCCGAGGATGCGTCCCATGCGGGCCATCACGGCGAGGCTGACGTCCCGGTGGACACGGATCTCGGCGAGCGCGCACTCCCGCAGCGCGCGCCGGATGAACCGGCCGTGTCCGGCGGCGGCGAAGCGGAGCAGCTCCTCATGGGCGTAGGCGAGGTGGCTTTCCTCGTCGTGGGAGATCATCGTGACGGCCCTGCCGATGTCGGGGTGGTCGGCGAAGTACTTCCGCAACATCCCCATCTGGCCGGCCGCGCGCTGCTCGGTGACCCTGCTGTGCGCCAGGTAGGTGATGACGTCGCGCACCGTCAGCGGCCGGTCCGCCTTGAGCTTGTCGTGCGCCAGGCCGATGCCGTGCCGCTCCAGGAGCATCGTGTAGTCGGTCTCCGGGGGCACCGGCACGGGTTCCAGGCCGCGCTTGTTCAGCAGGGCGCGGAAGATGCGCCCGTGCTTGTCCTCGTCGGCGCCGTGCCGGGTGATCTTGGGGGCGAGCGCGCGTTCGCTCTCCGGCACCAAGGCGGCGATGCGCCCGTTCTCCCAGCCGCCCTGCGACTCCCCGCTGGCCGCGATGGAGCAGAACAGACGGAACGACTCGTCGTGGTCGAGGATCTCCTGGAACAGGCTCTTCGCCGAAAGCATCGGGGGCACCTCTCTGCCGCTGCTCCGCCTCCGCGGGGTCCCGCGCGGGTTCCGCGAAGAACGAGTCAAGTGCGTGACCCGGGGCCGGGGCAACCGAAGTGCCGGGCGGCTCCGCCGAACGGGGGACGGCCGGGGGTGGGAGAGGGCGTAACCAGGCGGGCCGGGGCGCGTTGTTCCGCGTGACGGCCGTGGCGGGGAAGACCCCCGAGCCCCCACCACGGCCGTAGAACTTCCCGCCGGGTTCTCCGCCGGACATCAAGTGATCCCGGGATGGAACGCGGACGGGCCCGGCCCCGCGTTCCCCCGGCGGGACGCGGGTCAGGCGAGGCCGGCGCGCTCCAGGGCCTCGGCCCCGGCGCGGAGGGCGGCGATCCGCTCCTCCCGCGTGAAGCCCGCCGGGGCGAGCGAGAGCGTGGTCACCCCGGCCGCCGCGTAGGACTTCATCCGGTCCGCGATCCGGTCCACGGACCCCAGCAGCGTCGTCCGGTCGATCAGCTCGTGCGGTACGGCCGCCGCGGCGCCCTGCTTGTCGCCCGACAGGTACTTCTCCTGGATCTCGGCGGCGGCCCGCTCGTACCCCATGCGCCGGGCGAGGCGGTTGTAGAAGTTCTGCTCGGGGCTGCCCATGCCGCCGACGTACAGCGCGGTGTACGGGCGGAAGGTGTCGGCGAGCGCGGCCACGTCCTTGTCGTCGCCGAGGGCCAGCGGCAGGGTCGGGCACACGTCGAACCCGTCCAGGGTCTTGCCGGCCTTCTCGCGCCCGGCCCGCAGATGGCGGATCGCCGTCTCCTCCAGGTGCTCGGCCGACGGGAAGATGAGCAGGGCGCCGTCGGCGATCTCGCCGGTCTGCTCCAGGTTCTTCGGCCCGATCGCGGCGATGTACAGCGGGATGTGCTCCCGCTGCGGGTGCACGGTCAGCTTGATCGGCTTGCCGGGGCCGCCGGGCAGGGGCAGCGTCCAGTGCTCGCCCTCGTACGTCAGCCGCTCCCGCGTCATCGCCCTGCGCACGATGTCGACGTACTCGCGGGTCCGCGAGAGCGGCTTGTCGAACTTCACGCCGTACCAGCCCTCGGAGACCTGCGGGCCGGAGACGCCGAGGCCGAGCCGGAAACGGCCGCCCGAGAGGGAGTCCAGGGTGGCGGCGGTCATCGCGGTCATCGCGGGCTGGCGGGCCGGGATCTGGAAGATGGCCGAGCCGACGTCGATGCGCTCGGTCCGGGCGGCGACCCACGCCAGTACGGTGGCCGCGTCGGAGCCGTACGCCTCGGCCGCCCAGCAGACGGCGTAGCCGAGCCGGTCGGCCTCCTGGGCGACGGCGAGGTTGTCCGCGTCCATTCCGGCGCCCCAGTAGCCGAGGTTGATCCCGAGCTGCATGGCCGATTCCCCTTACCGATCAGTAACGTCCGTTGGGGCCCGACCTTAGCGCGGCCTCGGCGCGGGCGTCAGCAACGGGCGCCGGTCCTGGCGCGGGGAGAGCGCGGAGCGGCGGTGAACGGCCGCCGTGGGGGGAAACGGTTGTCCACAGGCCCCCACGGACAAACCCGTGACCAGTAACCTCGGCGTTCATGGAGCAGAGGCATCTCGGCCGCACGGGCCTGCGCGTGTCCCGCATCGGTCTCGGCACCCTGACCTGGGGGCGGGACACCGACGAGCATGACGCGGCGGAGCTCTTGAAGACCTTCTGGGAGGCGGGCGGGACCCTCGTCGACACCGCGGACGTGTACGGCGACGGGGAGGCCGAGTACCTGCTCGGAAAACTCATGGACGGCCTGGTGCCGCGGCGGGATCTGGTGATCTCGACGAAGGCGGGCAGCGTCCCCGACCCCGACCGCCGCTTCGACGGCTCACGCGGCCATCTGCTCTCCGCGCTGGACGCCTCGCTCGCCCGGCTCGGCACGGACCACGTCGACCTGTGGCACGTCCACGCCTTCGACCCCCACACGCCGCTGGAGGAGACGCTCCACGCCCTGGACCTGGCGGTCGCCAGCGGCCGGGCCCGCTACGCCGGGGTCTCGAACTTCTGCGGCTGGCAGCTGGCCAAGGCGGCGACCTGGCAGCTGGCCGCGCCGGGTGCGCGGACCCGGCTGGCCAGTACGCAGATGGAGTACTCGCTGCTCCAGCGCGGCATCGAGCGGGAGGTGCTGCCCGCCGCGCTCGACCTGGGGATCGGGCTGCTGCCGTCTTCCCCGCTGGGCCGCGGGGTCCTGACCGGCAAGTACCGGGGCGATGTCACACCGCCGGATTCGCGCGGCGCTTGCGAACACCTGGCGCCGTTCGTGGCGCCCTACCTCGACGACACCGCGAGCCGCATCGTGGACGCGGTGGCGACGGCGGCGGACGGGCTCGCCGTGACCCCGCTCCAGGTGGCCCTCGCCTGGGTCCGGGACCGGCCCGGCGTGGCCTCGCCCATCGTCGGCGCGCGGAACGCGCGGCAGCTCGCCGCGGCGTTGTCAGTGGAGGCCCTTAGTCTTCCTGACGAGATCTGCCGGGCGCTCGACGACGTGTCGGCGCCCGTGCACCGCTATCCCGATCACGACTGGAGCACGCTGTGAGCACGGAGCCCGAGACCACGGAGCACGCCGAGCCGGGGACACCGGGCACCACGGAGGCGGGCGCGTCCCGGGACACGGACACCCCGCCCGGACCGCGGGAATCCGGAGGCGCGGACCCCGCGCCGGGCCGGGACGGGACAGACGACGAGGCAGGCGGTGGTGAGGCGGCCTCGCGGGCCGAGGAGGCGGCCGGGCACGCGGTCGGGCACACCGGCGGCACGGGCGCCGGGGACGGGGAGTCCGGGGACCCGGAGTCCGACGCCCCGGAGACCGGGGACCCGGAGTCCGACGCCCCGGAGACCGGCGATCCGGAGTCCGACGCCCCGGAGACCGGCGATCCGGAGACCCGGCGCGCGAGCGCCGAGGGCGCCGGTCCCGGCAGCCTCGACATTGCGGGAGACGGAGACGCGCAGACCGCGGGCGAGCACGCCGGGGAGCACGGCGAGCAGGACTTGGGCGCCGGGGACGCGGACGGCGGGAGCGGGGACCTGTCCGAGGCCGAGGCCGAGTTGCTCGCCCAGCGGCTGGAGCGGGAGCGCATCGAGCGGCGCAAGGCCGAGAAGAAGGGGCCGATCGCGAGCGGGGCCAAGCTCAGCGGCAAGGCGGCCGATCTGCTCGCCGCCGTCCGTGCCGTCGAGAGCGGCGAGAAGCCCGCGGCCACCGTCTTCGGCGGTCCCGAGCGGGCTCCGCGCCGCCCCGCCCCCGAGCCGGTCCGCCGGCCCCGGCCGGCGCCGGTCCCGGCGGCCCCCGCGCCCGCGGCCCCCGCGGCGGAAACCGTGCGGGCCGTGCGGCGCGTGCTGACCGAGGGCAACGCGCCCGAAGCACTCGCACCGCAGGTCGCCGCGGTGCTCGGCGAGGGCGCGGAGGAGCGACTGCGCGCGGACCCCTGGCAGCTGCTGCGGGTGGCGGGCCTACGGCCGGAGCAGGCCGACGGCTTCGCACGGGCGCTGCTCGGCGCGGAGTGCGGCCCCGGCGACGAGCGGCGGGGCCGCGCGGTCACCGGCTGGCTCCTGGAGCAGGCGGCTCTGGCCGGGCACACCGCCCTGGAGCTGCCGCAGCTCACGGCCACGCTGGCCCGGCGTGGCGTGCCGGACCCCGACGCCGCCGTGCAGAGCACGCTCGCCGAGGGCGAGGCCCTGGTGTTCCAGGACGCCCTGGACGAGCCCGGCGCCCCGGCCCGGCCGGACGACGCGGCGGCGCAGGAGGACGGTGCGCAGGACGAGCGTCCGGTGCGTGTCCTGATCGGCCTGGAGCGGTACGCGCTCGCGGAGGAGAGCCTCGCCGACGGTCTGGCCCGGCTGGTGAACTCGGTGCCGGCGCGGGCCGCCGCCGAGGAGGACTGGGAGCGGGCCGCCGCCTCGGCGCAGGGTTCCGCGGCCGACCTGATCCGCGCGGTCGCGGCCCACGCCCTGGTCCTGCACGCGGGCGGCGAGGCGTCCCTCGCCGAACCGGCGGCGCTGCTGCGCGCCGCCCACGGCCTCGGCCTGCGCGTCTGGGCCGCCACGCCCAGCCCGGCCGGCCGCGCCCGGTTCGCGGCGCTGCTGGGCGGCCCGGCCGACGCGGCGGCGGACCCGGCGGCTCCGGTGACGACCGTCAGCGGGCTCCTGGCCGGCTCCGAGGGGCCGGGGCGAAACGCGGACGGGGCGCTCGATCTCGATCTGCTCGTCGTGTTCGACGCCCCCCAGCTGGACGTCGAGGCGGGAGCGCTGCTGACCGAGTCGCTGCCGGACGGGGCCAGGCTGGTGCTGGCCGGGGACCCGGCGGTGCTGTGGTCCGTGGGCCCGGGACGGGTCTTCGCGGACCTCCTGGCAGCGCGGATCTGCCCCCAGATCGCCTCGCGGCGTCCCGATCCCGGCCCGCTGGGCGAGTTGGTCTCCGGCATCGGCGCCGGAGAGCTAAACCAGGTTCCGGCGCCGGGCAAGGAGGTCGTGATCGTCCCGGTGCGGGACGCGGGCGAGGCCGTGCACCGGACCGTGCAGCTGGTCGCGGACTCGGTGCCGCGCGCGATCGGCGTCCCCGCCGACGAGACCCAGGTCATCACTCCGGGGCACGGTGGTGCCGTCGGCACCCGCGCGCTGAACGCGGCGCTGAAGGAGCGGCTCAACCCGGGCCCCGGCCGCTTCGGCGGTTTCGACCCGGGCGACCGTGTCGCCTACTCCCCCGCCCCGGGCCGTACGCTGCCGGGCCGGGTGGTGAAGGCCGACGCGGACGGGCTGCACCTGTCCTGCGCGGGGGAAGCCGTCGTCGTACCGAAGGACCGCGTGGAGCGGTGTGTGCGGCACGGGTGGGCGCTGACCGCGCACCAGGCGGTGGGTGGCCGGTGGCCCGCGGTGGTCGTGGTCCTGCCCGGCGACGCGGCACCGGTCCTCAGCCGTCCCTGGGTCTACACGGCGTTCGGCCGGGCCGAGCGCCATCTGTCCGTCGTGCACGGCGTGGAGCAGGCGCTGCCGCACGCCGTGGCCGAGGTCCCGGCCAAGCCCCGGACGACGCGGCTGCCGGCCCTGCTGGCTCCCCAGGTGCCCGCGGCCGGCTGAGCGGGCCGGGGAACGCGGGACGGCGGTGGCCGTCAGGGGCCCGCCCTGACGGCCACCGCCGCCGTCGCTCCGGGGGACGCGTCCCGGGGCTCAGCGCTCAGCGCCCGGTGCCCCGCGGTCCGAGATCGTCACCGTCCTCGCCGTCCTCGCCGTCCAGCACCCCGTCAGCGTCATCGTCGTCGATCTCGTCGAGCGCGTCGATGTCGTCGTCGGTGTCGTCGTCGAAGACCGCGCTGACGTCGAACCGGCAGACCACCCCCTGCGGATCGATCTGCTCGAACGGTGCCTCCAGCCATTCGCCAGCCTCGGCGGGTTCGTCCGCGGCCGTGACCCACAGCGTGGAGTCGCCCTCCTCCAGGCCGAACTCCTTGTGCCGCGAGGCGATCTCGTCCGGTTCGAACTCGCCGAACAGCAGGCCGAGCGCCCCGTGGACCGTGCCGGAGGCGTGCGTGGCCGCGCCGTCGTCCTCATCGGCCGCCTCGATCCGCCTGGCCTGCGCCAGCAGCCGCTGCGGCTCCACGACGGTGTAGTCGCGGCGGATCAGCACGCTCAGCGCGTTCGGCTCCTCGGGGCCGGTGTACGGCGGCAGCGTGTCGTCCGCGCCGGGGATCTCGAAGGGGGTGACCTCGTCGTAGCGGTCGTAGAGCAGCTCGTCGTACGCCTCTGCGGCCGCGGCCAACTGGTTGAACGCCTCGTAGACGGCCGGGTCGTCCTCCCCCGACCTGCGTTCGACCGCGGCCAGGTGGCGGTCGAGCGCGGTCTTGACCGCCTCGGCGGCGGCGCGTACCTCGGCAGCGGTGGGCTGCGCAGCATCAGACATAGTGCAGACGCTATCCGTAGCCGGGCCCAGCCCGCACAATAGATGCGATGCCGGAATACGAATTTGTCGACGTGTACGTACCGCGCGGGGTCTCCCGCAAGGCCGCGACACGTCTGCTGACGGACCACGCCGAGTACGGACACTGGGAGTTGTACCGCCTGAGCCTGCTGCGCGACGGCAGCCGCCGGGTGCGATTGCGCCGGCGGATCATCCGCCAGGTGCGCGCCACGTGGTGAGCGGGGACCGGGAGTGAGTGACGGAGACGCAGCGGGCCCCGCGGATGCGGGGCCCGCTCCGTGTGCCGGTGGTGCGGCACCGGGTACGTGCTGGACGCCTGCTCGCCCCCAGCTGTCGCGTCACGCCGAGGCACGCGCCTTCCGGTAGAGGACCACACCGGCGAGCAGCGCTCCCGCGCCCACCGGCAGGGCGAGGCCGAGCGGCAGGTCGCTGCCGGTCTGCGCGAGCTGCGCGGTGCCCTTGGGCTGAGTGACGAACTGGACCTCCGGCTCGTTGCCGCGCGAGGGGTCGTCCGGCCCGTCGGGCTTCTCGGGCGTGGCGGGGTTCTCCGGCGCACCGGGGTTCTCCGGCTGCTTCGGAGGCGTCTTGGGGCCGCTGCTCGGCGGGTTGCCGTGCGAGCCGTCTTCGTTGACGCAGTCGTTGCCCTCGGTCGCGTTGCCGAGGCCGACGACGTCGACGCTGTTGCCGCAGACGTTCACCGGCACCTGGATCGGGGCCTGGACGTGGTTGCCGGAGCCCACCCCCGGAGAGTCGGTGGCGTGACCGTCGGCGTGCGCGCCGCCGGAGCCGCCATGGCCGCCGGAGCCGCCGGAGCCTCCGTAGCCGCCGTCGTCACCGTAGCCGCCGGACGCGCCGCCGCCCTCGTTGACGCACGCGTTGCCCGCCACCGGGTTGAGGAGGCCGACGACGTTGACCGTGTTGCCGCAGACGTTCACCGGGATGTGCACGGGCGCCTGCACGGTGTTCCCGGACAGTACGCCGGGCGAGCCGGACGCGGCGCCGTGAGCGCCGGAGTCGGCGTGGGCGGCGCCGCCGGCGGCGGCGAGCACACCGGTCGCGGCCGCCATCGTCATCAGGCCCTTGCGGGTGACCTGTCGCATTTGCTGAATACCTGCCTTCGACCTTGTGCCGTTGTGCCGTTGTCTCGAGTTCGTGTTCTCAAGGCCGGTCGGCCCCGCAGCGCGCGGCACACGCTCCGGGGCCGACGGGCTCAGACCCTCAGGGGGTGAGGCTCAACGTCACTTGTTGATGCAGGTGTTGCCGAAGGCGGGGTTCAGCAGACCGATCACGTCGACCGTGTTGCCGCAGACGTTCACGGGGACGTGCACCGGCGCCTGAACGACATTGCCGGACACGACACCCGGGGAGTGCACGGCGGCACCGTGGGCACCGGCGTCGGCGACGGCCATGCCCGCGCCCGTGAGAACCAGGCCACCCGTGGCAACCGCGGCAGCGACGACCTTCTTGATCATTATTCCTCCTCGTTGGCACGCGATCCCAATGTTTCGGATCACATGACGAGTAACGAAGAGGGAGTAATCGAGCTACGAGCTTATGGTCGCATTCACCCGTCCCAGTCGGGCTCCGCACGCCCGAGCGAATTGTGAAGTCTCGTTTCAGCGGGCCAAACCGGGACGGGTCGCTTCAGGACGCGTCGATGAACCGGTCCAGCACCCGCACGCCGAACTTCAGGCCCTCCACGGGAACCCGCTCGTCGACGCCGTGGAACATGCCCGCGAAGTCCAGCTCCGGCGGCAGCTTCAGCGGCGCGAAGCCGAAGCAGCGGATGCCGAGGTCGTCGAAGGACTTGGCGTCGGTGCCGCCGGAGAGCATGTACGGCACGGCCCGCGCGATGGGGTCCTCGGCGCGCAGCGCGCTCTGCATGGCGTCGACGAGCTTGCCGTCGAAGCCGGTCTCCAGCGCCTTGTCGGCGTGCACGTCCTCCCGCTTCACCCGCGGGCCGAGGATCCGGTCGAGGTCGGCGAGGAACTCCTCCTCGTAGCCGGGCAGGAAGCGGCCGTCGACATGGGCGGTGGCCTGGCCGGGGATGACGTTGACCTTGTAGCCGGCGCCGAGCATGGTGGGCGCCGCCGAGTTGCGCAGCGTGGTGCCGATCATGCGGGCGATGCCGCCGAGCTTGGCGAGGGTCTCGTCCATGTTCTCGGGGTCGAGTTCGGTGCCCAGCGCGTCGGACAGCTCGTCCAGGAAGGCCCGTACGGTCTTGGTGACCCGCACCGGCCACGTGTGGCGGCCGAGCCGGGCGACGGCGTCGCACAGCTCCGTGATCGCGTTGTCGTCGTTGGTCATCGAGCCGTGGCCGGCCGTGCCGTCGACGGTGAGCCGCATCCAGTGCATGCCCTTCTCGGCGGTCTCGACGAGGTAGAGGCGCAGTTTCTCGTTGACGGTGAAGGAGAAGCCGCCGACCTCGCCGATCGCCTCGCTCACCCCCTCGAACAGCTCCGGGTGCCGGTGCACCAGGTGCTTGGCGCCGTACGTGCCGCCCGCCTCCTCGTCCGCGAGGAAGGCCAGCACGATGTCCCGGGGCGGCTTGCGTCCGCTGCGCAGCCGGTCGCGCACGACCGCCAGGGTCATCGCGTCCATGTCCTTCATGTCGACGGCCCCGCGGCCCCACACGCACCCGTCGGCGATCTCGCCGGAGAAGGGGTGGTGGGTCCAGTCGTCCGCGTTGGCGGGGACGACGTCGGTGTGGCCGTGGATGAGCAGGGCGGGCCGGGACGGGTCCTCCCCCTCGATCCGGGCCACCGTCGAGGCGCGTCCCGGGTGGGACTCGAAGATCTGCGGTTCGAGCCCCACCTCGGCGAGCTTCTCGGCGACGTACTCCGCCGCCTTGCGCTCGCCCGGACCCGAGTGGTCGCCGTAGTTGCTGGTGTCGATCCGGATCAGCTCGCGGCAGAGGTCCACGACCTCGTCCTCGCCGGTGACGCCCCTGGCCGTGCCCGTCTCGCTCACGTGCTTCCTCCCGCTGTCACTGCTGGTGGGTCCCCCTCATCCTCCCTCTCCCGCCGGTGGGGCCCAAGACCGGTCCCGGCCCGTCACACGCCGTTCACGTCCGGACGGGGGTGATCGGACACCCCCGAAAGCCTGGTAATGTTTACGTCGTCGCCGCGGGGAACACCCCGCACGACAGACACCTTGTCCGGGTGGCGGAATGGCAGACGCGCTAGCTTGAGGTGCTAGTGCCCTTTATCGGGCGTGGGGGTTCAAGTCCCCCCTCGGACACCACGGGAAGGGCCCCTGCGACGCGGGGGCCCTTCCGCTTGTCCGGACGGCGGCCGCGAGCAGGCAGAATGGCGGCATGACCACGCGTTCCTGCCCGTGCGGGCTGCCCGAGGCGTACGAGAGGTGCTGTGGCCGCCATCACCGCGGCGCGGCGCCCGCACCGACCGCCGAGGCGCTGATGCGGTCGCGCTACAGCGCGTTCGTCAAGCGTGACGAGGCGTACCTGCTGCGCACCTGGCACCCCCGCACGCGGCCGGCGCGGGTCGACTTCGACCCGGGGACGCGGTGGACCGGGCTGGAGATCCTGGACACCGGCGGCGGATCGGCGTTCCACACCACCGGGACCGTGACCTTCCGGGCCTCGTTCCGGGGCGGCGCGCTGCACGAGCGCAGCCGGTTCGAGCGGGTCGACGGGGCGTGGGTGTACGTCGACGGGGACTTCCTGGACTGACGCTCCCCCGGCCGGTCCCCGGTCCGCCGCCCGCCCGGCCGCCGGGGCGGCGGCGCTACGGCGCCAGGATGTCGAGCTCTTGCAGCGCTCCCACGGTGATCTCCCGGGTGAGCCGTTCGGCGAGGCCGGCGTCGCCCTCGCGGACCGCCTCGGCGACCTTCACATGGAGGGTGACGGCGGACGGGTCGGGGTCGTGGAACATCACGTCGTGGTGGGTGCGGCCGGCGAGGACCTCGGCGACGACGTCGCCGAGGCGGGCGAACATCTCGTTGCCGGAGGCGTTGAGGATCACGCGGTGGAAGCCGATGTCGTGGAAGAGGTACTGCTCCAGCCGGTGACCGCGTGAGTTGGCGACCATGCCGAGCGCGCACTCGGTCAGCTTCGCGCACTGCTCGGCCGTGGCGTTGCGCGCCGCCAGGCCCGCCGCGACCGGCTCGACCGCCGAGCGCAGCACGGTCAGGGAGCGGAGCTGGTGCGGGCGGTCGGCGCCGGCCAGGCGCCAGCGGATCACCTGAGGGTCGTACACGTTCCACTCGGCCTTGGGGCGGACGGTCACGCCCACGCGGCGGCGCGATTCGACCAGATGCATCGATTCCAGGACGCGCACGGCCTCGCGCATCACGGAGCGCGACACGTCGAAACGCTGTGCCAGCTCGTCCGTCCGCAGGACGCTGCCCGGAGGGTACTCCCCCGCGGTGATCTCGGGGCCGAGGGTGTCCAGTACGCGGCCGTGCAGCCCCCGGCCCATGGTGCTCATGCACTCAGCGTACGGGGCACGTCACGGGATCAAAAAATCAGACTTATACATCACACCCTCTTGAATTTGTCCTACCTAATAGGTTTCAGTTGCGTCGACATCACGTGTCAACGAAGACAGCAGACAGCGAGAGCACGATGCATCAACCGCACACCCCCCACGTCGTCGTGGTCATGGGCGTCGCGGGCACGGGCAAGACCACCATCGGTCCTCTGCTCGCGGCCCGGCTCGGCGTCCCCTACGCCGAGGGCGACGACTTCCACCCGGCCGCCAACATCGCCAAGATGTCGGCCGGCACCCCGCTCACCGACGACGACCGCTGGCCGTGGCTGGACGCCATCGGCGCCTGGGCGCACGGGCGGGCGGGCCTCGGCGGAGTGGTGAGCAGCTCCGCGCTCAAGCGGTCGTACCGCGACCGGCTGCGGGCCGCGGCTCCCGGTCTCGTCTTCGTGCACCTCACGGGCAGCCGCGAGCTGATCGAGGACCGGATGTCCCAGCGGCAGGGGCACTTCATGCCGACCGCCCTGCTCGACTCCCAGTTCGCCACGCTCCAGCCGCTTCAGCCGGACGAGGCGGGCGTGGCCGTGGACGTCGCGGGCAGCCCCGAGGAGATCACCGAGCGTGCCGTGCGGGCGCTGAGGGCCCTCCCCGGACCCACCCGCTAGCTCTCGCCCCGGCTCCCCCCCATCCCCGTGCCGGGGCCGCACCGCGACCGGTGCCACGGCCCTGTCACCCCCCTTCCCCCCCCGACTCCCCATCACCTCTAGGAACCACCGTGACCAGACTCAGCGTCGAGATGCTGGCAGCGGAGACCGCCGAGCCCATCACCTCGGCCGGCCACGCCCAGCTGGGCGTGGCCGTGCTCTTGGGCATCGCCGTCATCGTCCTGCTCATCACCAAGTTCAAGCTGCACGCCTTCCTGGCGCTGACCATCGGGTCACTGGCCCTCGGCGCGTTCGCCGGGGCGCCGCTCGACAAGGTGATCACCAGCTTCACCAGCGGCCTCGGCTCGACCGTCGCCGGGGTGGGCGTCCTGATCGCCCTGGGCGCGATCCTCGGCAAGATGCTCGCCGACTCCGGCGGCGCGGACCAGATCGTGGACACGATCCTCGCCAGGGCGAGCAAGCGGTCGATGCCCTGGGCGATGGTGCTCATCGCCTCCGTCGTCGGTCTGCCGCTGTTCTTCGAGGTCGGCATCGTGCTGCTGATCCCGGTGGTCCTGATGGTCGCCAAGCGCGGCAACTACTCCCTGATGCGCATCGGCGTCCCGGCGCTCGCGGGTCTGTCCGTGATGCACGGCCTGGTCCCGCCGCACCCCGGCCCGCTGGTCGCCATCGACGCGGTCAAGGCCAACCTGGGCGTCACCCTGGCGCTGGGCGTGCTGGTCGCCATCCCGACGGTGGTCATCGCCGGTCCGGTGTTCTCGAAGGTCGCGGCCCGCTGGGTCGACGTCCCCGCCCCGGACCGCATGATCCCGCAGCGCGCCTCCGAGGAGCTCGAGCGGCGCCCCGGCTTCGGTGCCACCCTGGCCAC
Organism: Streptomyces sp. NPDC052020; assembly: GCF_040680575.1. Classification (NCBI taxonomy): domain Bacteria; kingdom Bacillati; phylum Actinomycetota; class Actinomycetes; order Kitasatosporales; family Streptomycetaceae; genus Streptomyces; species Streptomyces sp. NPDC052020. Next base: position 50,490 of record NZ_JBFAWY010000034.1, on the reverse strand, counting down.
CGTCCTGCTGCCGGTCGTCCTGATGCTCGCCAAGGCGCTGGTCGACATCATCGTCGACGACCCCGGCCATCTGATCCAGCGCGTCTTCGACGTCGTCGGCTCCCCGCTGATCGCCCTGCTCGCCGCGGTGATCGTGGGCATGTTCACGCTGGGCAGGCCCGCCGGGTTCAGCAAGGAGCGCCTGTCGTCGCTGGTCGAGAAGGGGCTCGCCCCGATCGCGGGCGTGCTGCTGATCGTCGGCGCGGGCGGCGGCTTCAAGCAGACGCTCGTCGACTCCGGCGTGGGCCAGATGATCCTGGAGATCTCCGACGACTGGTCGATCCCGGCGCTGCTGCTGGCCTGGCTGATCGCGGTGGCGATCCGGCTCGCGACCGGTTCGGCGACCGTGGCGACCGTCTCGGCGGCCGGTCTGGTCGCCCCGCTGGCGGCCGACATGTCCACCACGCACGCCGCCCTGCTGGTCCTGGCGATCGGCGCCGGCTCGCTGTTCTTCAGCCATGTCAACGACGCCGGTTTCTGGCTGGTGAAGGAGTACTTCGGCCTGAACGTCGGCCAGACCGTCAAGACCTGGTCGCTCATGGAGACGATCATCTCCGTGGTCGCCGGCGCCCTGGTCCTGCTGCTGTCCCTGATCATCTAGGGACTTTCCTCCGGATCAGACCGCCCCGCCGCCCCCGTCTCCCCGTGACGCCACTGGCCGTCCCGGGGAGACGGGGGCGGTCGCGTGTGGCGGACTCGTCCGGCCGTGCCCCTCCGGCCGGACGGGTGCCGCTCAGGAGCCGGTCCGGGCCGCCTTCTCCATCTGGAACGCCTCGTTGCCGAGCCCGATGCGGGCGTGCCGCTCGGGGGCGCGGGCGCGCAGGACGAGGCCCTGCGCCAGCCCGGCGACGACGGCCAGGCCGATGATGCCGGGGAGCACCCAGCTCAGGGAGGAGCCGGGACCGGCGCCGACCAGCACGTCGAAGTCCTTCACGGTGTAGCCGGCGATCACCAGCAGGGCGATGGCCGCCAGCGAGGACGTCGCGATCCGCACGGCCTGGGCCCGGGCGGCGCCGCGGCGGGCGAAGAAGACCACGACCGACACGGAGGCCGCCGCCATCAGCACGATGACCCCGAGGGCGCCGATGTTGCCGCCCCAGGTGAACAGGTGCAGGACGGGTGCGGTGGGGTCCCCCGCCGGGTTGTCGTCGGCGAGCGCGAAGCCGGTGACGACGGCCGCGGAGACGGCCGTCTGGAGCAGCGAACCGGTGCCCGGGGCGCCGCTGCCGCCGCTGGTCCGGCCGAAGGCGGCGGGCAGCAGGCCCTCGCGGCCCATGGCGAAGGCGTACCGGGCGACGACGTTGTGGAAGCTGAGCAGCGCCGCGAACATGCCGGTGACGAACAGCACGTGCAGGACGTCCGTGAAGGTGCCGCCGAGCCGGGACTCGGTGAGGAAGAACAGCAGCCCGGCGCTCTGCTCCCGCGCGGTGCCGACGATCCGGGAGGGCCCGGCGGCCACGGTCAGCGCCCAGCTGCTGAGCGCGAAGAAGACGGCCACCCCGGCCACCGCGAGGAACATCACGCGCGGCACCAGGACGTGCGGGCGGCTGGTCTCCTCGGCGTACACGGGTGCCTGCTCGAAGCCGAGGAAGGCGGCGATGCAGAAGCACAGCGCGGTGCCCACTCCCGCTCCCGACAGCGTCTGCGGGTCGAACGCGTCCAGCGACAGCCCCTGCGCGCCGGGATCGGCGACGGCGGCGATGTCGAAGAGGACGACGAGAACGACCTCGATGAGCAGCAGGACGCCGAGCACGCGGGCGTTGACGTCGATCTTCAGCCAGCCCAGCGCGCCGACGGCCAGCACGGTCAGCAGCGCCGGTATCCACCAGGCGACCTCGACGCCGGCGTAGGTGGCCAGGAGACCGGAGACCTCGAAGCCGAGGATGCCGTAGATGCCGACCTGGAGGGCGTTGTAGGCGACCAGCGCCACCAGCGCCGCGCTCGCTCCGGCGGTGCCGCCGAGCCCGCGGGAGATGTACGCGTAGAAGGCGCCGGCGTTGTGCACGTGCCGGCTCATCTCGGCGTATCCGACACTGAACAGGATCAGCACCACCCCCAGCACGACGAAGAGCAGCGGCTGGCCGACGATGCCCATCACCGCGTATGTGGTGGGCATGACACCCGCGACCACCATGAGCGGGCCGGTCGCCGCGAGGACGGACAGCAGCAGTCCCCCGGTGCCGAGGCGGTCGGCGCGCAGCGCCCGCTCCTGCCCTTTGAACGTGCTGATGGCGGCGCCGGCGGACCGGCTCGTGGGGGAACTGTCCGTGGTCATCGTCAGACCGTCCTTCTGTGGGATGCGGGGGGTCAGACCGTGCCGAGCGCCCTGGCGCGGGCGGCACGGAAGGCGGTGTGGGCGTCGCGGCCGGGGTACGACCACGGTTCGGGCGTGGCGTGGTCGCCGATCCGGTGGAACAGGGCGGCGGCCTCGGCGGACCGCCCTTCGCAGTACTTGGCGTGGGCGAGGAAATTGAGGTCGATCAGTCGGCGCGGGTGGCCGTCCTGCTCCCATTCCAGCCACCAGTCGAAGGCGGCCTTCAGCACCAGCCGGGCCCGGCGGTCCGCCCAGTGCCCCGAGGCCGCCGGGTCGGCGGACTCGTGCCCGGCGGTGGCCAGCGCGCGGTAGCGCTCGGCGTGCGCGATCACCGGCAGGATCGCCAGCGGGGAGTCGGCGGGGGCCTGCTCGGCGGCCCAGGCGGCGAAGTCGTAGACCTCGTGCAGCGGGTCCGGCCCGGCGTCCGCGCGGCGCTCGGCGAGCCGGGCGACCACCAGGTGGTGGGCGTGATGGTGGTCGGCGTACCGCGCGCGCACCTCCTCGAACAGCCGCACGACATCACGCTCCGGCCCCCGCCCCCGCTCCAGCATGAGCAGCCCTAACCAGGGCGTCGGATCGGCGGGGGCCCGCTCGGCGGCGCTCCGGCACGCCTCCCGGGCGCGCTCCGGTCTCTCCTTGCCGCGCAGCGCGCGCCGCGCCAGGGCCAGCGCGAGCAGGACCGAGGCGTCGGCGGACTCGGGCTCGGCCAGCAGCCACTCGCGGGTCCAGGCGGCGCAGGAGGGCTCCGCGGCCAGGACGGTCACCCGGTGCCCGCGCCGGTCCCAGTCGTCGCCGGTCCGGGCGAGCAGGGAACGGGCGGACTGCCATCGCCCCTGCGTGAGCGCGGTGCGGGCGGCGACGAGCTCGGTGTCGTCGAGAGCCTCGTCGAAGACCTGGGCCGCGCGTCTGCGACCACGGCCTAAAGGAGGCGGGGGTGGGGGCACCGCGGGACTTCCTCACGCGCACTCTTGGGGCCGTCGGCTGCCGGACCGCCATGAACCGATCACGCACAGCAAACCGGGAGCCAAGGCTGCGCGTCAAGGGCTTCAGTTGGCGTTACACGCTTCAACTACCCTGACTCCAGGGGCATTTGTGGCACGGCCCGGGTCCCGCCACCGCCCGTTGTGGTCCACGCCATGGCGCCACGCATCCCGTCCCCGCACCATGGCACTACGGTCACGCCGCACCGCAGGCATGGCCGCGCCGGCCGCCCGGCCGCCCCGGGCGCTCCCACGGCAGACCGGGCACCCCTGGGACCCCGCCGGCGCTCCCGCCCCACCGCCCGCCCGATCATCGAGGTACGCAGCGTGTCGGTTCTGGTTCTGGTCCTCGCGGTGAGCGCCGCGTGCTGCATGGGCCTCGGTTTCGTCCTCCAGCAGAACGCGGCCCAGCGGGCCCCGCTCGGCGACTTCCTCTCGCCCCGCCTGCTGCTGGACCTCATGCGGGTGCCGCGCTGGCTGGGCGGTACGGGGCTGGTGGTGGCCGGGATGGCGCTGGGCGCGGTCGCCCTGGGCCGGGGGGAGCTGTCCCTGGTGGAACCGCTGCTGGCGACGAACCTGCTGTTCGCGCTCGCGCTCTCCCGCAGGCAAACCGGGCGGCCGCTGGGCCGCCAGGGCTGGGCCGGTCTCGCGCTGCTCGCGGGCGGCGTGGCCGCGTTCGTGGTGGCGGGCGAACCGCGCGGCGGCACGGCGGTCACCGATCCGCTGCGGCACTGGCTGATCATCGGTCTGATGACCGGGTCCGCCCTGCTGCTCACGGCGTACGCCAGGCGCCCCCGCCTGAGCTCCGCCCCGGTCCTGCTGGGCCTGGCCGCCGGGCTGCTGTACGGGGTCCAGGACGCCCTCACCCGGGTCAGCGGCGAACGCTTCTCGGCGGGCGGCCTGACCCACCTGCTGACCTCCTGGCAGCCGTACGCCGTGCTGCTCATCGGCGTCACCGCGCTGATCCTCGTACAGAGCGCGTTCGAGACGGCTCCCCTGCGGATGTCGCTGCCCGCCCTGACCGCGGCCCAGCCGCTGGCCGGCATCGCCTGCGGCGTCGGCTTCCTCGGCGACCGGCTGCGCACCGACGCGGGCGCGCTGACCTGGGAAGCGTGCGGTCTGGCGGCCGTCGTCGGGGGCATCGTCCTGCTGGGCCTGCACCCGGCGATGCCCCGGGGCACGGCGCACCGCCCGCCGGCGCGGGACCTCCAGCCGCGCTGACCGCCCCGGCGGGCCCGGTGCTTGGATGGGCGCCATGAGCGCTGACGAGATCCTCGACATCGTCGACGAGAACGACCAGGTCATCGGGCAGTCCCCGCGCGGCGAGGCGTACGCGCGAGGCCTGCGCCACCGCTGTGTCTTCGTACTGGCCCGGGACGCCGGGGGCCGCGTCTTCGTCCACCGCCGGACCGCGACGAAGTTGGTCTTCCCCTCCCTCCACGACATGTTCGTCGGCGGTGTGGTCGGCGCGGGCGAGTCCTACGACGACGCGGCCCTGCGCGAGGCCGAGGAGGAACTGGGCGTGAGCGGGCTGCCGCGTCCGGAGTACCTGTTCACGTTCCTGTACGACGACGGCGCCGGCCGCGCCTGGTGGTCGGCGGTGTACGAGGTCCGCTGCGAGATGCCGGTGCGGCCGCAGGCCGAGGAGGTGGCGTGGTACGACTTCCTCCCCGAGGAGGAGGTCCGGCGGCGGCTCGGGGAGTGGGAGTGGGTGCCGGACGGGCTGGCGGCGTACGAGAGGCTGCGGGCGCATCGGGGGTGATGCCGCCGGGGCGCGTACGGCGGGAAGGGACGTGTCGGGGGTGTCCGCCCGCGGCGGTTGGCGCGTCGCCCCCCGGACTTCCTCGGCCGGCCGATTCCGCGCCGTTCCGAGGACGGAGACCCCCGACGCGGCCCGACCCGCCCGCGACGGGAAGGCGCCACGCGCACCCCACCGGAGCCGCCCGGGCGCCGCGGGCAGGACGGCGCACCCCCCGCCGGGCCGCACAGGCGCCGCAGCGCACCCCACCGGACCGCACACGCACGTCCCAGCGCCCCCGGCCCGGCCGCCCGGCCGAACCGCCCGGGCACAGGCGCGCACTCAGCCGTTAGGGTCGTCAACGTGATCGAATTCGCACGGACCGTCCGGCTGTGGTTCGCGCCCGCCAGGATCCGACGCGAGGGCAGCACGCCCGACTACCGCTTCTCGCTGGCGAACGAGCGCACCTTCCTGGCCTGGCTGCGCACCGCCCTCGCACTGATAGGCGGCGGTTTCGCCGTCGACCAGTTCCTCCCGGACCTCCGCTGGGGCTGGCGCGTCGGCCTCGCCCTGGCGCTGCTCGCCGCCGGTGTGCTGTGCGCCCTGCGCGCGGTGAACCACTGGGTGCGCTGCGAGCGGGCGATGCGCCGGGGCGAGGACCTTCCGGTGTCCCGGTTCCCGGCCCTGCTCAGCGTGGTGATCGCCGTCGTGGCGATCGCCATGGTCGCCGTGGTCCTCCTCGGGTGGGAGGGATGAGCTCCCCGGCCGCCCCGGACCGCGACCCCGGCCTCCAGCCCGAGCGCACCCACCTCGCCTGGCGCCGCACGACCCTGTCGGCCACCGTGGCCGCCGTACTCGCCGTCAGGACCGCGCTGCACACCGGCGCCTCCCCCGCCGGGGCCGTCGCCGCGGCCGCGTGCTGTGTGCTCTGGCTGACCTTCCTCACCCTCGCCCACCGCCGCATCCGCACCCTCGCGTCGGCGGCGAGCCCTCCGGCGCTCTCTCCGGCGCACGCCACCGCCGCGGCTCTCGGCACGGTGGCGATGGCCGTCTGCGGTGCGGTCCTCGTACTCTGACCCCGCGCCGCAGCCACCCGAGCCACCCGGCCGCCCGAGCTATCCGGGCCGTCCTTCGTCCCCGGCCACGGTCACGACGATCTTCCCCCGCGTCCGCCCCTCCTGGTTGCGCCGGTAGGCGTCCGCCGCCCGCTCCAGCGGAAACGTCTCCGACACGTGCACACCCACAACCCCCTGCTCCGCCAGCTCGGACAGCCGCAGCAGGTCCTCGGCGTCGGGGCGCACGAAGCAGTACTGCCCGCCGTACTCGACGACGTCGCCGTCGGCGATCGACGCCAGCCGCCCCTCCGGGGCCAGCAGGTTCGCCGACGTCCGCAGAGCCTCGCCGCCGACCGTGTCGAACACCGCGTCCACCCCCTCGGGCGCCAGCCCCCGCACCCGCTCGGCCAGTCCCTCCCCGTACGTCACCGGCTCGCCGCCCAGTCCCCGCACGAAGTCGTGGTTGCGTTCGCTCGCCGTGCCGATGACCCGGGCGCCCAGGTACCGCCCCAGCTGGACGGCGATCGAACCGACCCCGCCCGCCGCGGCATGCACCAGGACCGTCTCGCCCCGTTTGACCCCGAGGGCCCTGTACAGCACTTGGTAGGCGGTCAGCCCCACCAGGGGCAGTCCGGCCGCCTCCTCGAAGGACAGGTTGCGCGGCTTGCGCGCGAGGGTGCGCACGGGGGCCGCGACGTACTCGGCGAAGGTGCCCCGGGAGAGGAAGTCCTCACGGACGTATCCGATGACCTCGTCTCCCGCCCGGAACTCCGTGACGGCGGCGCCGGGCCGTACCACGACCCCCGAGACGTCCCATCCGGGCACCACCGGGAAGACGGGCTCCAGGACGGCGTCGAGGTAGCCCTCCCGGCACTTCCAGTCCACCGGATTGACGGCCGCCGCCCGTACCCGCACCAGCACCGAGTCGGGCCCGACCCTGGGTTCTCGCACCTCGCCGTACTCCAGCACCTCGGGGCCGCCGTACCGTGCGTAGCTGATCGCCTTCATGGTTCCGACCCTCTGGGGTACCCGGACGCCACGCAACCCAAATGACCCGATGTACGCCTTTCGCGTGTCACCGCCCCCCTTACACCACAACCGGCCCTTACAGACAACCCACTTTCCGACCACCTTTCCAACCCACCCCCTTCCGCTCCGGAGCCCCGGAGGTGAGCGCCATGACCACCGCCCATCAGGAGCACACCGCCCACCCGCACACCCACGGCCGGGACTGCGGGCACGCCCCGGTCCCCCACGGTGACCACACCGACTACGCGCACGACGGCCACCTGCACCGCGAGCACGCCGGGCACTGGGACGAGTGCGAGCCCACGGGCCACGCCTCCCATCAGGGCCACGACCACCAGCACGGCGAGAACTGCGGGCACGCGCGCGTGCAGCACGGCGACCACGTCGACTATCTGCACGACGGCCACCGCCACGCCGCCCACGAGGGCCACTGGGACGACCACTGACACCGGGACACCGGGATACCCACCGACCCCCGGGCCGTCGGCCCGGTCCGGTCACCCCCATCCGGACCGGCCTCCGGCCCGAAGTCGCCACCGCGCAGCTCCCCGCCGCCTCGGCCGGGGAGCTGCCGTCCTATCGTGGCGCCGATCACGTTCCGCCCCGGCACTAGACGGCATACCGACCGGTCGGCATCATGAGCGGGTACTGTCCGTTCGCCGGAAGGCACCGCAGGACCCGTAGGAGCGCCGATGAGCCCCGACCACCCGCCCGGACTCGACCTCGACCGGCTGCGCGGCCTGCTCGACCGCGAGCGTCCCGGTCTGGTGAGCGGCCCGCTGTCCGGCCGGCTGATCGAGGGCGGGCGCTCCAACCTCACGTACGCGGTCTCCGACGGCACGGCGAGGTGGGTGGTACGGCGCCCGCCGCTCGGCCATGTGCTGGCGACCGCGCACGACATGAAGCGCGAGCACCGGGTGATCAGCGCCCTGCACCCGACGGACGTGCCGGTGCCGCGCCCGGTGCTGCTGTGCGAGGACGAGGAGGTGCTCGGGGCGCCCTTCTACGTCATGGAGTTCGTCGAGGGCACGCCGTACCGCACGGCGGACCAGCTCGCCCCGCTGGGCCCCGACCGCACCCGGGGCGCCGTGCTGAATCTGGTGGACACCCTCGTCGAGCTGCACGCCGTGGACCCCGCCGAGGCGGGCCTGGCGGACTTCGGCCGCCCGGAGGGCTTCCTCGACCGGCAGCTGCGCCGCTGGGCCAAGCAGCTGGCCGCCTCCCGCACCCGTGACCTGCACGGCATCGACGAGCTGCACGCCACGCTCGGCCGGGAGCTGCCCCGCTCGGCCGCGCCGGCCGTGGTGCACGGCGACTACCGGCTGGACAACGTGCTGATCGGGCCGGACGACCGGATCAAGGCGATCCTCGACTGGGAGATGTCGACGCTCGGCGACCCGCTGACCGACCTGGGCCTGCTGGTGATGTACAGCGCGCCGCTCGGCCTGCCCGGCTCCCCCGTCTCCACCACCGCCGAGGCGCCCGGGCATCCGGCTCCGGCGGAGCTGATCGAGCGGTACGCCGCCCGCTCGGGACGGGACGTCTCGGCCGTCTCCTGGTACACGGCGTTCGCCTGGTTCAAGCTCGCCGTGATCCTGGAGGGCATCCACTACCGCTACACACAGGGCCAGACGGTGGGCCGCGGCTTCGACCGCATCGGCGACCTCGTCCCGGTCTTCATCGAGCACGGACTGACCACTCTTCACGAAGGCTCCCAGGAGGGCTGATCCGCATGGACTTCGCGTTCGACGCGCGCACCGAGGAACTGCGCGCCAGGCTCCTCGCCTTCATGGACGAGTACGTCCACCCGGCCGAGGCCGTCGCCCACGAGCAGCGGGCGCGGCTGGCGTCGCCGTGGGACACCCCGCCGGTCGTCGAGGAGCTGAAGGCCGAGGCACGCCGCCAGGGCCTGTGGAACCTCTTCCTGCCCGACGCCGAGCACGGCGCCGGCCTCACCAACCTCCAGTACGCGCCGCTCGCGGAGATCACCGGCCGCAGTCCGCAGCTCGCCCCGACCGCCACCAACTGCGCGGCGCCGGACACCGGCAACATGGAGGTGCTCGCGCAGTTCGGCGACGAGCGGCAGCGGAAGCAGTGGCTCCAGCCGCTGCTGAACGGCGAGATCCGTTCCGCGTTCGCGATGACCGAGCCGGACGTGGCCTCCTCCGATGCCACGAACATCACCACGCGCATCGAGCGGGACGGCGACGAGTACGTCATCACCGGCCGCAAGTGGTACATCTCCGGGGCGATGAACCCGGACTGCAGGATCTTCATCGTGATGGGGAAGACGGACCCGGACGGGGCGGACATCCGCCGCCAGCAGTCCATGGTCCTGGTCCCCCGCGACACCCCGGGCGTCACCGTCCAGCGCGCGATGCAGGTCTTCGGCTACGAGGACCACTGGCACGGCGGCCACGCCGAGGTCGTCTTCGACCACGCGCGCGTGCCGGTGTCGAACCTCATCGGCGAGGAGGGCGGCGGCTTCGCCATCGCCCAGGCCCGGCTGGGCCCCGGCCGCATCCACCACTGCATGCGGCTGATCGGCATGGCCGAGCGGGCGATCGAGCTGATGTGCCGGCGGGCGGTGACGCGCACGGCGTTCGGCAAGGCGCTGGCGCAGCAGGGGGTCGTCCACAACTGGATCGCGGACGCGCGGGTGGCGGTCGAGCAGCTGCGCCTGCTGGTCCTGAAGACGGCCTGGATGATGGACACCGTCGGCAACAAGGGCGCCCACACCGAGATCCAGGCCATCAAGATCGCCACGCCGCGCACGGTGGTCGGCATCCTGGACCGGGCGATCCAGCTGCACGGTGCGGGCGGGGTGAGCCAGGACTTCCCGCTGGCCGAGCTGTACGCCGGCGCCCGCACCCTGATGCTCGCCGACGGCCCGGACGAGGTGCACCAGCGGTCGCTGGCGCGCCGGGAGCTGAAGAAGTACCTCTCCTAGTGCCGCGCCAGGCAACGTTCACCCTGTCGCGGCACTGGCTCCCGAGGCTTCACGGCCCCGCGGCACACCGGCCCCGGCAGCGCCCGGAGTCAGTAGCCCCCGGAGTAGTGGTGGTCCGCGCGGGCCAGGGCGCGGACGAAGGAGACGAAACGAAGCCGGAGCGGTGGTCTGCGGTACCCACGCGGTGGTCTGCGGTTCATGCCTCCAGCCTGGACCGCGGCCCGTCCAGCGGTCCAACAGATGGTTTCGCTGGCGTCGATCTTTAAGATAGATGGATGGAGTTGCGCCAGCTCCGCCACTTCATGGCGGTCGTCACCGAGGGGGGCTTCACCGCCGCCGCCCGTGCCGAACTCATCGTCCAGTCGGCGCTCAGCACCTCGATCCGGAATCTGGAACGGGAGCTGGGGGCCGACCTGTTCGATCGCACGGGCCGCCGGGTGGTGCTCACGGAGGCGGGCCGCGCGCTGCTGCCGCAGGCCCGTGCGCTGCTGGCCGGGGCGCAGGCCGCGCGGGACGCGGTCGCGGCCGTGGCGGGCCTGGCCGCCGGCCGGGTGGCCATCGGCACGATCCAGACGCTGACCTGCGTGGACCTGCCCGCCGAGCTGGCCGCGTTCCACCGCCGGTTCCCCGGCGTCCAGGTCTCCGTGCGGGACGCGCCGGTCGGTGAGCTGACCGAGGAGCTGCGCGCGGGCGAGCTGGACCTGGCGTATCTCGCGCCGGACGCGCGGGAGCTGCCCGAGGGGCTGACCGCGTACGCCACCTGGCACGAGGAGCTGGTACTGATCACCGCGCCGGGCCACCCGCTGGCCGAGGCGGGCCGGACGCTCATCCGGGATCTCGCCGAGGAGCCGTTCGTCGACTTCCGCGCGGGGACCGGCCTGGAGACGGCGGTGCGGCGCCTGGCCGCTCACTGCGGCCTGGAGCGCCGTATCACCTGCGACGTCACCCAGATCGGGCTGCTGGTGGATCTGGTGCGCGCCGGGATCGGGGTGGCGTTCGTGCCGCGGCGGATCGGCGAGCGGGCGGGGCTGCCGTGCGTGGAGATCCGCCAGCCCGAGCCGGCCCGCACGGTCGTCCTGGCCGGGCGCGGGCCGCGGCCGCGCAATCCCGCGGCGGCGGCCCTGCTCGATCACCTCACGGGCGCAGCGCCCGCAGCAGCAGATCCGCCAGGTGGTCGGCGACTTCCCGGGGGGTGAGCGGGCCGTCGGGGCGGTACCAGGTGGACAGGTGGTGGACGGAGCCGAAGTGGTAGTCCACCACGAGATCGGCGGGGGTCGCCGTGGAGAAGACGCCGGCCCGCTGGCCCTCCTCGATCAGGGCGCGGAAACGCTCGTGGTAGCGGCGGCGCTCGGCGCGTACCTGCTTGTTCTTCTCCGGGCTGAGGTGGTGCATGGAGCGGAAGAAGATCGACGCGTCGTCGAGGTTCTCGATGGTGGTGACGACGACGTCGGCCGCCGCGTCCCGCAGCCTCTTGCCCACCGGCTCGTCGGCGTCCGCGAAGGTGTCCAGGCGTTCCTGCTGGAGGCGCAGCACGCGCGCGTACACCTCGTGCAGGAGGTCGTCCTTGGAGCCGAAGTAGTGGTAGAGCGCCCCCTTGGTGACGCCGGCCGCCTCCACGATCTCCTGCACGGAGGTGCGGTCGTAGCCCTGCTCGGCGAAGAGCCGGGTGGCGGCGGCCAGGAGCCGCTGCGGCACCGGTGTCCCGTCACCGTCCGTCGTCCTGGGCACTGCCGCCACCTGCCTTTCCGTCCGTTGTGCTGCTAGTTGCCGTGCGACCGGGAACGCAGTTCCCGACGGAGGATCTTGCCACTCGCCGTCTTCGACAGGTCGGGCAGGATCTCCACCTGGCGCGGGTATTTGTAGGCGGCCAGTCTCTCCTTGCAGTACGCGACGATCTCGCCGGGGTCCGCCTCGGCGCCCGGGCGCAGGCTGACGTACGCCTTGACGGTCTCGCCCCGGTACGCGTCGGGCACCCCGACGACCGCGGCCTCGCGCACCGCCGGGTGGGTGTACAGCACGTCCTCGACCTCGCGCGGCCAGACCTTGAAGCCGGCGGCGTTGATCATGTCCTTCTTGCGGTCGACGACGTACAGCCAGCCCCGCTCGTCCATGAAGCCGATGTCGCCGGTGCGCAGTTCGCCGCCGGGGAAGGCCTCGGCGGTGGCGTCGGGGCGGCGCCAGTAGCCGGGCACGACCTGCGGGCCGCTGACGACGATCTCGCCCTGCTCCCCGAAGGGCACCTCCTCGCCCTCGTCGTCGACGATCCGTACGACGGTCTCCGGGCCGGGCAGGCCGACGGCGAGGGTCCCGGTCGCCGGGTCGACGGGCGCCTCCAGGTGGGGCGGGACGGTGGCGCAGGGGGCGGTGCACTCGGTGAGGCCGTAGCCGTTGCGGATGTACGGCCCGAAGCGGGCCCGGAACGTCTCCACCAGGGCGGGCGGCAGCGGGGCGCCGCCGGAGGAGAGCCGGGTGAAGGACGCGAAGCGCTCTCGGGTGGCGGACGGGTGGGCGGCCAGCGCCATGTAGGCGGTGGAGGGGCCGACCGTGTAGTGCGGGCGGTGCTCGGCGAAGGCGTCCAGCACCACACCGGCCTCGAAGCGGTAGGCGAGGACGAGGGTGCCCGCGCTGTTCAGGCACGCGGCGAACTCGCAGACCATGCCGGTGATGTGGAACAGGGGCGCGAGGGCGAAGTAGACCGGGGCCTCGGGCAGGCCGAGCCCGATCCGCTGCCGCTCGGCGTTGTACATGATGTTGCGGTGGGTGTTGGTGGCGCCCTTGGGGGTGCCGCTGGTGCCGGAGGTGTAGCTGATGAGGGCGATGTCGTCGAGGGCCGGTGCGCGGTCCCCGGGGGCGGGGCGGCCCGCGCGGGCGACGGCCGTCAGGTCGTCGGCGTCGGCCGCCCCCGGGAGTCGCTCGAAGGCCAGCACGCGCGTGTCGCCGCGGGTCTGGAAGTCCAGCTCGCAGGCGGTGAGGACGATCCGCACGGGCGAGCCGGCGGCCGTCTCGCGCAGGTACGACTCCCAGGCCCGGTCGGAGCAGACGAGCGCCGCGGCCTCGCCGTCCCGCAGGACGTGGCCCACCTCCCCCGACTTGTACATGGGGTTGACGGGGATGACGATCGCGCCCGCCTTCCAGGCGCCGAGCACGGCGAGCACGAAGTGCGGGGAGTTCTGGAGCAGGACGGCGACCCGGTCGCCGGGCTCCAGGCCGCGGGCGGCGAGGTGCCCGGCGACGGAGTCGCTCAGCTCGTCCGCCTCGCGGTAGGTCAGGCGGCCGTCGAAGTAGGCCAGGCAGGTCCGGTCGGGTACCTCGGCGGCGGCCCGGCGCAGGGCGTGCACCAGGGAGCCGGCGGGCCTGACGGGGGCCTTCTGGGCATCGGTGAGCAGGGCGAGCCAGGGCTTGGCGGCGTAGTGGGAGGCGGTCAACGGGCGTTCGCCTCCTCCCACTGCCGCTGGAGCCGGTTCATGCCGCGCAGCCAGCGCTCGGGCTCGGCGGCCCGGGCCCGGTAGTACTCGGCGACCTCCGGGTGCGGCAGGATCAGGAAGCGGTCGTCCTCGATGCCCCGGAAGAGGGCCTCCGCCACGTCCTCCGGCTCGATCGCGGTGGGCCGCAGCACCAGGTCGCCCGCGCTGCCGCTGGCGGTGAGCATGTCGGTGCGCACGCCCTGCGGGCAGATGGCGTGCACCTTCACCCCGCGGTGGCGGTACGTCAGCGCCAGCCACTCGGCGAAGGCGTAGGCGCCGTGCTTGGTGACGCTGTACGGGGCGGCGCCGAGCATGGTGAGCAGCCCGGCGGCCGAGACGGTGGAGACGAACCGGCCGCCGCCGCGCGCCAGCCAGTCCGGGAGCAGCTGGTGGGCCGCGCGGACGTGGGCCATGACGTTGACGTCCCAGGCCAGCGCCCAGACGGTCTCGTCCGCCGCCTCCGAGCCGCCGGAGCCGACGCCCGCGTTGGCGCAGTAGACGTCGACCGTGCCGCCGAGCGCGGCGCGGGCCTCGTCGACGATCGCCGAGGCGTCGCCGGGGACCGCGATCCCGCCGATCTCGGCGGCGACGGCCTTCGCCTTGTCCGCGTCCAGGTCGTTGACGACGACCCGGGCGCCCTCGGCGGCGAAACGGCGGGCCAGCGCGGCTCCGATGCCGCCTCCCGCTCCGGTGACGACCACTCCGGCATCCTGCACGGCTTCCACCATCGGTCTCCTTCGACGCGACGTCCCATGACGTACGTGACGTGACGCGAACCCTCACGAACCCTCGGCTCTGCTGGAGCGCCAGACTAACCAGTCGGTATGTATGGGGGAAGGGGTCGTCGCGCGCCGGGCTCGTTCCCCCCGGCCGAACCGGGCGCTAGCGTGCGTGGGCATGTCAGCCGCCGCGCTCCCGGAGGTCACCGCATGAAGCTGTCCAGACGGACCCTGCTCGCCACCACGGCCGCGGTGGCGGCCGGCACCGGAACCGGTACCGCCCAGGCGGCCCCCGCGGGCGGCGGGCGGCTGCGCACCGGCTTCGAGCGGCTGGCCGCCGACGGCTACGCCCTGCTGGAGGGGCAGCGGGTCGGCGTCGTCACCAACCCGACCGGGGTCACCCGGGACGTGCGGCACATCGTCGACGTGATGCACGCCGACGACCGCGTGGACCTGGTCGCCGTCTTCGGGCCCGAGCACGGCTTCCGCGGCACCGCGCAGGCGGGCGGGTCCGAGGGCCGCCACGACGACCCGGCGACCGGCCTGCCGGTCTTCGACACGTACATCAAGAGCGGCCGGCCGCTCGCGGACGTCTTCACCGCGTCCGGCGTGGACACGGTCGTCTTCGACATCCAGGACGTGGGCGCCCGCTTCTACACCTACATCTGGACCCTGTACGACTGCATGGAGGCGGCGCGGCTGGCGGGCAAGCGGTTCGTCGTCCTGGACCGGCCCAACCCGGTGACCGGGCGGGCGGCGCTGGGCCCGGTGCTGCGCAAGGAGTTCGCGACCTTCGTCGGGCGGCAGCCGATCGCGCAGGCGCACGGCATGACGGTGGCGGAGCTGGCGCGGCTGTTCAACGGGGAGTACCTCACGGCGCCGGTGCCGCTGGAGACCGTACGGATGTCGGGGTGGCGGCGGTCGGACTTCTACGACGCCTCCGGGCTGCCCTGGGTGCCGCCGAGCCCGAACATGCCGACGCCCGACACCGCGCTGGTCTACCCGGGCACCTGCCTGTTCGAGGGCACGAACCTGTCCGAGGGGCGCGGGACGACCCGGCCGTTCGAACTGCTGGGCGCGGAGGGGATCGACGGCCGGTGGGCGGCGGCGGCCGGCGAGGAGGGCCTGCCCGGTGTGCGCTTCAGGGAGGCGTACTTCACGCCGTCCTTCTCCAAGTTCCAGGGGAAGACCGCCGGGGGCGTGCAGATCCATGTGCACGACCGGGCGGCGTTCGACCCCGTGCGGACCGGGATCGCGCTGCTGGTGACCGCCAAGCGGGTGTGGAGCGGCTTCGCCTGGCGGTCCGACAACTGGATCGACAAGCTCACCGGTTCCACGCGGGTGCGGACGATGATCGACGCGGGGGCCGGCACCGACGCGGTGGTGGCCGCCTGGCAGGAGGAGCTGGCGGCGTTCCGGCGGACGCGCGCGGCGTACCTGCTGTACCGGTGAGGGCGGTGCCGGGCGGGCGCCTGAGCTCCGGTGCCCGCCCGGCGTGCCGTCAGCGGCGTGAGGTGAACTCGACGACCTGCTGGTAGGTCGGCCGGTTCTGCCAGCCGATCCCCGCGTGCCTGATGCCGCCCAGGGTGCGGTGGACGATCGAGTCGGCGCACCACTGGTCGCCCGCCGAGCAGTGCTCGTCGCCGGGATAGACCTGGGCGGCCGTCTTCGCCGCCGCCTCCTTCAGGGTGCCGAGCAGGACGTCCCGGCAGGCGGCGAGGTCCCCGCCGCCGCAGTACGCGCGGGCCAGCGGTCCGCGCACCGGCTCGCCGAGCACCGCCCGGATGTCCTTGTCGACATGGCTCCACCAGCCGTACTGGAAGGCGCTGCCGGCGTGGGCGCCGGTCGGGCCGTGCGCGGCGGACGGGGCCTCGTCGACGGGCAGGTTGCGGGTGAAGGCGGTGTACAGGCCGCTGCCGAGGCCGGGCTGGAACTCGGCCCTCACCAGCAGCGGCCACCAGGCGTCCAGGACGCGGATGGCGTCGGCGTGGGCGTACTTCCTCGAACCGGCCGACGTCTCCGCGCGCTTGGCGCCGGACGTCACCCACGCGCGCAGCCGGTCGACGGCGGCCGCTGCCGCCGGGTCGGTCACCGGCGCGCTGTCGATCACCTTCAGCAGCTTCGGTACGACGCCCTCCGCCCGCAGGTCGGCCAGTCCCGCGTCCGCCATCGCCTTCACCAGCGCGGCCCGGGTCACGCCGCCCTCGGCGACCAGTTCCCGCACCCGGTCGTCGAGCAGGTCGCCGCGGTGGACGGAGCCGTTGCCCCAGGACGCGGCCGTGTAGTCCGCGGCCACCTTGTTGTTCCAGGAAACGTAGTAGTCCTGGTCGCGGGAGTGGGGGTGGGCGGAGGCCGGCGTGTACCGGGCGTCGTTCGTCGCCGGGTCCCAGTCGCGCCACTCGAACTCCGGGGCCGCCCACACCGGGAACTCGGCGTCGACTCCGGCGGCGCGCACCGGGTTGTCGCCGCTGTTGTAGTACGCGGTGTGCTCGGAGTCGGCGTAGAACCAGTTGAAGGTGTAGTTGATGTGCCGGGCCGCGCTCTGGAAGGCGTCGGGGCCCGTGAGGTAGCCGGGGTCGTTGAGCATCTGGAAGCCGATGATCGAGTCGACCTCGTGCAGAAAGGACGAGCGCAGGGTGGTGTAGGCGACCTTCTTGCCGCCGACCGTGGCGCGGGACTCCACCGGTCCGTACTTGGTGCGCCAGGCCCGCATCGTGTAGGAGCCGGCCGCGGTGCCGTCGGCGACGGTCGGCTTCCAGGCGTTCTTCTGCTCGACCTTCTCCATCGGCGTGCAGACGCCTCGGTACAGGTAGTGGTGGTCGTCCTGGCACAGTTCGACGGCGTAGGTGTCGATGACGTCCTGGCCGGAGGTGGTCGCGCTCCACGCGTAGTCCTGGCCGCGGCCGAGTTCGACGTACATGCTCAGGCCAGCGAAGGAGGCGCCCCGGGCGCTGAGGCCGGGGCCCTGGATCTCCTGGAGCATGAGCAGCTGGGGCGCGAAGTAGCCGGTCTGCGGGCCGAACACGGCGATCGGGTGGCCGCTCGCGGTGTGCTCGCCGCTGACGACGAGGGCGTTGGACATGCCGCGCCGGGCCGACCCGGCGGCGGCGCGGGCGGCCTCCTTCGCGGCGTTCCCGGCGCGGGCGGTGGCCGCGCTGCCGGTGCGGTCGAAGACCAGCGGCTCCGGGACGACCGAACCGGCGTCCGGCAGCGCCCGTCCCCGCGGCTCCTCGGGCCGCGAGGCGTACGGGAAGCTGCCGTCGCGGACGGTGAGGACGGCCTCGGGATCGTCGCGCTGGCGGAAGGACTCCCACACCTCGGTGCCCTCCGCCACGCCGTACTTCTCCTGCGCGGCCAGCAGGGACAGCGCGTTGTTCACCTCGCCGCCGCCTCCGGAGCCGAACAGGGCGCCGATGACCGAGGCGAGGGCCACCAGATCGGTGGGCTTGAAGTGTTCGATGGTGCCGGCGTTGGTGAGGGAGTCCTTGTGGCCGGTCAGGACGTACTCGCCGGGGAAGTAGCGGCCCCGGTCGGAGGCGTCGATGTAGGCGTTGATGCCGTCGATGTAGGCGTGGACGTCGGCGAGGGCCTGCCTGCCGCGCTCGCCGTTGGCCGCGACGGCGTGGTCGATCTGGGCCTGGAGGTCCGCCTCGGTGTACGGGGCGTTGCGCCAGAACTGCTGCTCCAGGCCCTGGTTGGCCGGAGCGCCGCCCGCGAAGGACGTCAGCCGGCCGCGCCCGACGTGGCGGAAGACGTCCATCAGCCACAGCCGGTCCTGGGCCGCCGCGTACCCGGCGCCGAACTCGGTGCCGTAGCGGGTGGTGCCGGTGATGTGCGGGACGCCCGTCTTCTTGTCGCGGACGATCGTCACGTCGCCGCGCCCGGCCGGACGGACGGTGGAGGCGATCTGGTCGGCCGGGACGCCGAACGAGGCGTCGTTGAAGAAGGTGTTGACGGTGTCGTTGGTGAGGGACGGGTAGCCCGTGGCGAGCTTCGCGTAGGGGCCGAGCTGGTCCTCGGCGTGCGCGGGCTGGGTGCCGAACGCCTGGTTGAGCAGGATCTGGGCGAGGGTGGCGTTGCCGTTCTGGCCGGGCGGCAGGATGTCGGAGCACCGGCCGCCGCAGTGGTCGGCGGCCGCGGCCGCCGGGGTACCCGGCGCCTCGGTGGCCGTGGTGTCCGCCGGGTCCGCGGCCACCGCCGGGGAAAGCGGTGACAGAAGACCGGCCGTCAGCACGCATACGCTGGCGGCCTTCAGGAACCCGGGGAATCCGCGGGGAGTTCTCAGTCTGTCGAAGGTGGTGCGTGACGTGCGTGGTGGCATGGCGGCTCCTCCCGACGAGGGTGTGCCGGAGGTTACCGCCGGTATCCCCGCGATTGAAGATGAACACGCGTCACTTTTCGGCGTCGGAACAACAGCACACGGTTCGCGTCGGCCGGCGCGCGGGACACCGAGGGTGGCTTATGGGGGCCATCGGAAATCGGATGGAGCCGAATCGCGTGCCGGCACGTCTCTTCGGCGACGTCCGTACGACGACGCCGCATGACCGGAGTACGCAGGTGCAGGTGTGACGGAGGTGCAGGGCGATGGCCGGTTTCCGGAGTCTGGCAAGACAGGTCCGCGACCCACGGTGCGACCTGGCGCTGCGGCGCTACTCGCTGCGCAAGTGCCTTGAGCGGTTCGCCCCTTACGGGCACAGGGCGACCTGGGACCATTTGTGCACCCGATGGGGGTTCGGTCCGGAGGACAGGTCGCCGGATCCGGCGCGGCTCGTGGCCGCGCTGGACGAGTTGGAGGAGGCGCGGTCGGTCTGGCTGGCCTACGAGGTGCAGTTCGCCGAGCGCCGCAAGAAGGAGAAGCACGACGGGCTGCGCAGGCCGGGCAGCGTGGACGACTGGCACCGGCTGACCTGGGGCGGGTTCGGCGTGGCGTGGTGCGACGACCCGCGGCTTCATCCCCGTGAGCCGCTGGCCGAGGTACTGCGCCGGCTGATCGCGGCCCTGGAGCGGGAGCCGGGCACGGTCTGCCCGGTGTGCGAGGGCGAACGGCTCGTGTGGCAGTACGGCCTGGCGCACGAACCCTCCTCGGGGCCGGTCTGCGCCGACTGCGGCATCCTGGTCCCGCGGCCCGTCCTCACGCCCGGGGCACTGGCGGACGCCAGGCGGGGACGGCAGCTCGTGCCGGCCTGAGAGCCGGGGCCGGTGACATGCGCGCCGGGGGTGCGGCCTTCGGGCACCGGAGAGGGTGCGCCGGGGACGCCGCGCCCCTTAGGGAGGCGGCCGGTACGTCCGGGCGCGGGGCCGGTTCCCGCCGCCGCGCGGGCCCCGTTGTCCGCGTGGTCCGTTGTCCCTGTGGTCCGGCATCCTCGAAGGCATGGTGCAGGTGTGTCTCAACGGCGTCCGGACGGCCGCCGACGGTGCGCTGGTCCCGCTCTCGCCGGAGGCGATGGCCGCGTCGGCGGCCGAGGCCGTGGCGGCCGGCGCCACGGACGTCCACGTCCATCCCAGAACCCCTTGCGGGAACGACAGCATGGCGCCTCGCGTGGTCGCGGCGACGCTGGAGGCGATACGGGCCCGGGTGCGGGTGCCGGTCGGCGTGACCACGGGCGCCTGGGCGGAGCCGGACCCGGCAACGCGGCTGGAGCGCGTGCGGGCGTGGACCGTCCTGCCCGACCACGCCTCGGTCAACTGGCACGAGCCGGGCGCCGAGGAACTCGCCGCCGCCCTGATCGAGCGCGGGATCGGGGTGGAGGCCGGCATCTGGTCCGGGACGGACGGCGCGGCCCGCTTCGCGTCGTCCCCGCTCGGGCCGAAGGTGCTGCGCGTGCTGGCGGAGGTCATGGACCCCGACCCGGTGACCGCGCAGGCGTCGGCGCGGGCACTGCTGACCCGCATCGGCGCCGCGCACGGCCGCCCCGTACTGCTGCACGGAGAGGACGGCGGCGCCTGGCCGGTGCTCCGACTGGCGGGCAGACGGGGCCTGGCGACCCGCGTCGGCCTGGAGGACACGCTCCTCATGCCCGACGGCAGCCGGGCGGAGTCGAACGCGCGGCTGGTCGCCGCGGGGCTGGCCGAGTGGCGTGCCGCACGAGGCACCGGGGACTGAGGCACGGGGAGGTGCCCCCGGTCCGGGCCGAAGCCGGTGACGTGACGAGCAGGCCGCCCAGGCGCGGGGCCGGCGTGGCGGCGACGGCGGCTGCGGTGCCGGGCGTGAGAAGCGGGAACACCACTCACGTCCTCAGGCCGGGCAGGTGGGCTCGTCCTCCGGGGCGGAGGGGTCCGCGGTGGGTGAGGTCGCCGTGGGGCTCGGCGAGCCCGGGGGGCAGTCCTGCGGCGTGCCGGGCCCGGCGGTCGGGGTGGCGGGACGGGTGGGGGAACTCGTGGGCGCGGGAACCGGCGTCGGGGTGTCCGACGGGGACGGGCCGGGGGTCTCGCCGGGTGGTTGGGACGGCCCGGGCCCCGTAGCGGACGGGGACGGCCCGGGCGGAGGCGAGGACGGCCCGGTCGGGGGCGAGGACGTCGCCGGAGGGGCCGGCGAGGGAGAGGAGGTGCCCGGGTCGGGGCCGATGATGATTCCGTCCGTGTCGCCTCCGCCGGCCTCGCCGCCCGCCCTCTCGCCGCCATTCCCCCCGTCGGCCGGCCTCGTCGCCGGGGTGTCGCTTCCGGCCCCCGGCGAACGCGGGACGACGCCCTTTCCGTCGGGCACGGTGTGCACACCCCGGCGGTAGAAGTCCAGCCAGCGGAGCACCAGGGCGAGGTACGAGCGCGAGTGGTTGTAACTGAGGATCGCCGCGTCCAGGTCCGCGGCGCGGTCCAGGTTCCGCTCCCCGGCGCACAGGTAGTGCCCGGCCGCCAGGGCCGCGTCGAAGATGTTGTCGGGGTCGCTCCGGCCGTCGCCGTTGCCGTCCGCGCCCCACCGCGCCCACGTGGACGGCAGGAACTGCATGGGTCCCACCGCGCGGTCGTACACGGTGTCGCCGTCGTGGACACCGCCGTCGGTGTCGAGGATCAGGGCGAAGCCGCGACCGTCGAGCGCCGGGCCCGTGATGCGGTCCAGCGTGGTGCCGGACCGGTCCACCGCGCCGCCGCGCGCCTGCCCGGACTCCACCTGGCCGATCGCCGCGAGCAGTTCCCAGGGCAGACCGCACCCGGGGTCCGTCCGCGCCACCGACGTCTGGGCGGCCCGGTAGGCACGCAGCACGGTGCCGGGTATGCCGGCCTCGGCCCGGGCCCTGGTGACCCGACCGACGCGGAGGACGGCGTCCGGGGTGTCCAGCGGCGGGAGTTCGGTGTGGTACGAACCGTCGTCCGGCGGGGCCTGCCCGGCGTACGGGAGGGCCTGGTCCGGGGACGGGGCACGCCGGTCGTCGGCGATCGGGCGGCCCGGTGACTCCTGAGGGAGGCCGGGGGCCTGGGAGGCGGTGAGCGCGGCGACCGCGGTGACGGCGGCGGCGGTGGCCCGCAGGCCCTGCCGGGTACAGGCGGGCATACGTCGGGCGCGGTGTGCGGGCATGGCTGTCACTCCCTGGTCGGATCGGGGGGCGCGTGCGGTGGTAGCCGCGGCCGCGCGGGCCTGCCGGTGGAGACTCAGCGGCCGAAGGTGTCGATGCCCGAGACGAGCCAGCGGCCGTCGCGCACCGCGAGATCGACGGCGAACATCGCCCCGGCGTACGTGCCTTGGTCCGTCGTCTGCTTCTGCTTCTGCTTCTGCTTCGTCCGGCCCTCCTCGTCGGCTCGCTCCTCCTGCCCCCGCCCCTCGCTCCGCGTGGCGCCCGTCCCGCCGCCGGCGGTGCTCACGCTGCTCTGGTCGGCGTAGACCAGGACCCGGGCGCGGTCGCCGTCGATGCGCTCGACCGCACTGTCGGTAACGGTGGTGGTGATCACGGCTTTCTGCTGGTCGGCGCGCGTGCGGAGGTCACCGAGCAGGGTGCGGTGCTGCGCGACGGCGCGTCCCGTCAGCCACTCGTTCACGGCCCGGTCGAAGGCGCCCGGGTCGGCGTGGTCGTACGAGAAGAGCTCGGCGACCGCCTTGGCCGTGCGGCCCTTGATCTCGCTGGTCCGGGCGACGTCGGTGAGGGCGGTGTTGCGTGCCGCCGGGTCGTCGCGAAGGTTCCCGGCGCGGGCGTGCGCCCAGCCGGCGAAGCCGCCGAGGGCGAGGGTCAGCAGGCACAGCAGCGCCGGCAGCCGGGGACGCGGTCGTCTCGCGGCGCGCTGCGGCTGTGGAGGCGCGTCCGCGTCCGGTCGCTCCTTCTCGTCCGTGGTTCCCGGCCGGCCGGCCGGGGTCGCGGGTGCGCTGCGCGGGGGGAGCGGGGCCTGGCCCGTGCGGGCCCCGCCCACCGGGGCCGGGGCCTCGGTGGCCTGGGCCCGCTGGGCCTCGCGGGCCTGACGGCCGCGCCGTCCGTTGATGTGGTGCCGGGTCGTCGGCATGGGGGTACTCCTCTCCTGCCACGGGGTCAGCCCGCCGGTGTGCCGCCGACGGGGGCCTGGCCCAGGGCGCTGAGCTTCCAGTGGCCGTCGGTGCGGGTCAGTTCACCGAGCAGGCGGCTGTCCTTGTCGGTGCTCGCGCCACCAGGGGACTTCACCGTCACCCGCAGGGCGACGAGCACCCGGGCGCGGCCGGCCCGGTCGTCGAGTTCGGCGAGGGCGCCGGACAGTACCCGTGCCGTGGTGATCGTCTTGGCGGTCCTGACCTGGGTGGCGAACTCCTCGCGTCCGGCGACGAGTTGCTCGTGCAGTTCGCCGGTGGTCGAGGACTCCCACAGGTCCAGACCCCGATCGAGGCTCCGGTGGTCGAGAGTGGTGAGGTTCCGTACGGCCTGCTCGCCGGCCGCCAGTGCCTCGTCGCGCTGCGCGGCGTAGGCCGCCGTGTCGTCGTGGGCCGCCTCGTACCAGCCCCGGCCCGCCCACGCCGCGAAGCCGCCCGCGATCAGGGCGAGGACGAGGAGGAGAACCGTGGTCGAGGGCGCCCGGAGCCGGGCCGGCCGTCCCGCTGCGCGCTTCCCGGGGACCTCCCTCCCTCGCTCCGCCTTCAGTGGGTCTTGATGTCGACGATCCGCCACTGGTCCTCCTCCCACTGCGCGGTGGCGGTGAGCTGGGCCGCCGCTGAGGTGGTGTCGTTCCTGCCCCGGTGGGAGATCTGGTCGAGGAAGACCAGCACCCGCGCGTGGTCCCCTTCGAGTTCGATCACTCCGGTGCGTACGGGCTGGGTGCTCAGGGTGACGCGCTGTTCGGCGAGGTCCGCGCGGACCCGGTCCATCAGGCCGGCGTACTGACGAGCCGCCCGCCCTGCGAGGACGGAGCGGGCGGACCGCTCGGTGGCTCCGACCCCTCCCGGCGAGTACGAGAAGACGCGTGCGAGGGCGTTGCCGACGTCCCCGGCCACGCGGGTAGTCGCCGCGGTGTCGGTCAGTGCCCGGTTTCCGGCGGACGGGGTGGACCGCATCTGGTGGGCCTCGTGGAAGAAGCCGCAGCCGGCGAGGACGAGCACGGTGGCGCAGGCCACCGGGAGGGCGCGGCGCACCCGTGTCCGCCCGGGGCCGTGGCCGTCCGGGTGCCGCTCCTCGGCGTCTTCGTCCTGCTCGGCCGTCGTGTCGTCCGCGCCTCGCAAGGCCGTCGTGTCGCCCGTGCCTCGCTCGGCCGATGGGGCGTCCGGGGCCTGCTCGCCGTGCCGGTCGTGGCCGGTGGCCTCGGTGCGGCTGCCGGGCGGTTGCGGGGCCGCCCCCGTGCCCTGCCGGGTGCCGGTCGCTTCGCCGGCTTCCCCGCCGGCCCCGCCGCCCGGCGGCCCGCTGTCCCGGGGGCCCGCGGCCTCGTCCCGGCCGCCGCCGGGCGGTGCGGCTCCGTCGTCACCGGCCGCGGAGTTCCGCGAGCGTCCGCTGCGCAGCAGCCGTGTCATCCGGCGTCGTCCTCCTCGGCCGTCCGCGCGAGCGGTACCGCGCTCAGCGCCTTGATCTTCCATTCGTCCTCGCCCGTGCGGGCCAGGACCGCTTCCAGGCGTTTGCGGTCGGTGGCCGACCGCTCCGCGCCCCCGGGCGTGACCTCGACGCGCACGGTCGCGATGAGCTTGGCGGTCCCGGCCCGCGTGTCGAGGGCGGTGAGCGCGGCCTCCGTGACCGTGCCCCGGGCCGAGGCACCCTTCTCGGGCCGGGTGCGTCCGAGTTCCTCCCGGAGGGGGCCGGTCGAGGCGGCACGCCAGGCCCGGATGGCTTCCCGCGCGCGTTCCCGTGAGGAGGCGTCGAGGGTGTGGAGCACGGCGAGACGGTCACGGCCGTCCGCGAGCGCTTCGTCGCGCTCCCGGCCGTAGGCGAGCCGGTCGTCACCGCGGGCCTGCGCGTAGGTCCACGCTCCGGTGCCGCAGAAGGCCAGCGACAGCGCCAGGCCCGCACCGGCGGCGATCCTGGCCCGCCTCATCGGCCGCCCTCCCGGTCGGCGCCGAGCAGTCCCGCCAGGCCCGGAGCCCGGGCGCCGCCCGCGCCCGGCAACGCGAGAGCGCCCGGGAGCGGCATGGCGGTCTTCGGCTCGGACGCCGGCGGCGTGGCGGTGCCGGAGGGGAGGGAACCGGGCCTGGCCGGTTCGGGCACGGGGCCGCCTCGGGGTGCGTTGGCGGAGCCCCGCACGTTGACCCCGCTCGCCGGCGAAGCGGTGCAGGAGGCGCCGGTGTTGAGGGCGGGAGCGGTGCCCAGGTCCAGTCCGTTGCGGTAGCGGGTGCCGCCGTATCCGGCGGTGCAGGGCAGGGGCTGGAAGAAGGTGACGGCCAGGCCGAGCTTCATCGTTCCTCCGTCGACGGCGGTGGCGCCCGCGGAGACGGCCGCCGGGTAGGTGACGAGCAGTTCCTCGATGCCGTGCTGCCGGGTGACAACGACCTCGGACGTGGTCAGCAGGTTGGCGAGGACGACGCCCAGGCTCGGGTCCAGATCCCTGAGGACTCCGCTGACCTGGGTCGCGGCCTGAGGTGTGACGGTGAGCAGACGGCGCAGGTCCGCGTCGGAGCCCTTGAGCGTGCGGGCGAGTTCCGTGGCGCCGTCGGCGAAGCCGCGGATGGCCTCGGCCTCCTCGGCCTGGGTCCGCAGCACGGTCTCGCCGTCGGTGAGCAGGCGGGTGGTGGAGGGCAGCGCCCGGTCGGCGGCCCGGACGAAGGCACTGCCGCTGTCCAGCAGGACCTGGAGGTCGTCGCCGTGTCCCTCGAAAGCCTCGCCGAACTCGTCGACGACCGTGCGCAGGTCCTCCAGCGGCACCGAGCGGACGAGCCGGTCGACACCGGTGAGGACGTCGGTGACGGGCGCCGGCACCTCCGTGTCGGACCGCTCGATGCGCGTGCCGTCGGCCAGGTAGGGGCCCGTGTCGCTCTCGGGCCGCAGGTCGATGTACTGCTCGCCGACGGCGGAGAGACCGGCGACGACGGCACGTGTGTCGGCGGGGATGGCGGGGGCCGACTTCTTGATGCGCAGGTGCGCGACCACCCCGTCGGCGGTGAGGTCGATCGGCCCGACCCGGCCCACCGAAACACCCCGGTAGGTCACGTCGGAGTGGGTGAACAGCCCGCCGGTACGGGGCAGTTCGACGTCGACGGTGTAGTAGTCCGCGACGCCGACGTACCGGCCGAGGTCGGCGTAGCGGATGCCGAGGAAGCTGAGGACGAGGACGGCGATCACCAGGAAGGCGAGGTTCTTCAGGCGTACGGCCAAAGTGATCATCCCCGGGCCCCTCCGTCCGCCGGAGGCGTCGGCACGGAGGGCAGGGGCAGGGGCGCCGACGGGACGGACCCGCTCCCGGCACCGGTACGGGAGCGCTTTCCGGTCGGCGCCTCCCCTTCGCCCGGCGGGGTGGCGGAGGGCGAGGGCGTGCTCCTCGGCACCAGCGGCGGGATGATCTGTGTGCCGGGGGCGGCCGTCATGTTCAGGTACACGTTGAGGTAGTCGCCCTTCACCCCGTTCATCACCTCGTCGGTGAAGGGGTAGGTCAGCAGGACCTGGAGGGAGTCGGGCAGGTCGGTGCCCGCGTCGGCGAGCGCTCTGAGGGTGGGCGCGAGGGCTTTGAGGTCGGCGACCATGTCGTCCTTGCTCGCTTCGACGGTGGAGACGGCGACCCCGGACAGCGTGTCCAGGGAGCGCAGCATGGTGAGCAGGGAGCCGCGCTGTTCGTGCAGGGTCTTCAGTCCGGGTGAGAGGCCGGTCAGGACGGTGCGTACGTCGTCCTCGCGGCCGGCGAGCGTCGAGGAAAGGCGGTTGACGGCGTCGAGGGCGTCGGTGATGTCGCCGCGGTGGTCGTCGAGGTTGCCCACCAGTTCCTCCACGCGTTCGAGCAGGGAGCGGATCTCGGGTTCGCGGCCGCCGAGGGCCTTGTTGAGCTCCTGGGTGATGGTCTTGAGCTGGTTGACGCCGCCGCCGTTGAGCAGCAGAGACAGGGCGCCGAACACCTCCTCGACCTCGGTGCCCCGGCCCGTGCGCGCCGCCGGGATGACGGCGCCGTCGGTGAGCCTGCCCGCGGCGGCGGACTTGGCGGGCGCGCCGAGCTGGACGTACTTCTCGCCGAGCAGGCTGGACTGTTCGAGGCGGGCGGTGGCATCGGCGGGCAGCCGTACCTGGCCGTTGATCTCCATGGTGACGCGGGCCGTCCAGTCGTCACCGTCGAGGCGGATGGCGGTGACCCGGCCGACGGCGACGTCGTTGACCTTGACCGCGGCCTGGGGTACGAGGCTGAGGACGTCGTCGAGTTCGGCGGTGACGGTGTAGGGGTGGGAGCCGAGGTCGGCTCCGCCGGGCAGGGGCAAGTCCTCGATGCCGCCGAAGCCCGGGGCCGTGGCGGAGAACGCGCCGAGGGCCAGGGCGAAGCCGAGTCCGAGGGCGAGGAGACCGCCCACTCCGGCGCCGACGGCCGTGCCGGTGGCGAGCACGCCCCGCCCGACCGTGCCGTGGCCCTCCACCCGGTCGGCCCGCGCGGTCTCCACCGGGTCCTCGCCCGTGGCCTGCGCCGGGTCGGTGCGCCTGCCCCGGCGCCCTGGGACACGCTTCACCGGGTCCCCTCCCCCGAGGTCGCCGAGCCTCCGGCCGCGGGCAGGGGCAGCAGCGGGCCGCCCAGGCTGATCTCGTTGAGGTTGGCGCGGCCGTGGAGCATGCCGGTGCCGGGATCGTAGGCGCGCACGACGTTGCCCGCGGCCAGCGGTGCGACGTCGAGGGTCTCGGCCAGCGAGGCGCGCTGCCGGACCAGGGTCTCGGTGATCGGCACCAGTGCGTCGACGTTCTTCTTCAGCTCGCCCCGGTTGTCCTCGATGAAGGTCTTGACCCGGGCGAGCGCGGTGCCCAGTTCCTCCAGGGCGCCGGCCAGGTCGTCCTTGTTGTCGGCGAAGAAGCCGACGACCGTGTCCAGGCGTTCCTGGGCGGCGCGGACGTCGGTGTCCTTGTCCGCGAGCATGGTGGTGAAGGTCTGGAGGCTGCCGAGGGTGGCGAAGAGGTCGTCGCTGGAGCCGTCGAGGGTCTTGGCGGCCCTGCCGAACTCCGCCACGGCGTCACCGATGGCCTCGCCGTTGCCGTCGAGGTTGGCGGCGCCGGTCCTCAGCAGTTCGGACAGGGCACCGGAGGAGTTGGCGCCGTCGGGTCCCAGGGCCTTGCTGAGGTCCGTGATCGACGCGTAGAGCTGGTCGATCTCGACCGGGGTGCGATTGCGGGAGGCGGGGAGCACGGCCCCGTCGTCCAGGGTGCGTCCCGAGCGGTAGGCCGGGGTGAGCTGCACGTAGCGGTCGGCGACGACGCTGGGTGCCACGACCACGGCGCGGGCCGCGGCGGGGACCTGTACGCCCTCGTCGAGGGCGAGCTCGACCCGCACCCGGGTGCCCTGTGGTCGCACGGTCTCCACCTCGCCGACGCGGACGCCGAGGACGCGCAGGTCGGAACCGGCGTAGATGCCGACGGCACGGTCGAAGTAGGCGGTGACGCGGATACCGCCGTCATCGAGGGCCCGTACCGTGGCGAGGCCGGCGGCGACCACGGCGAGGGCGATCGCCGCCGCGAGGAGTCTTCTGCGTCTGTTCATCGTTCACCGCTCCCCCGGGCCGCCTGCTGCTTCGGAGGCATGCACCCGTTCGTGGGCTGGGACTGTGCGGGCAGGTAGTCGCGGGGCACGACCCCGCAGAGGTAGCTGTCGAACCAGCGGCCGTTGCCGAGGGTGTTGCCGACGAGGCGGTAGTAGGGGCCGGCCAGGGCGAGGGTCCGGTCCAGCCGGGCGCCGTTCTTCTCCAGGACGCTCGTGACCCGGCCCAGTGCCTCCAGGGTGGGACCCAGGTGCCTGTCGTTCTCCTCGACCAGCCCCTTCAGCTCGGTGCCGAGGTCGCGGCTGCCCTCCAGCAGGGCGTTGATGGCGTCCCGGCGGTCCCGCAGTTCGCCGAGGAGCGGGCCCGCGTCCTCGATGAGGGTCTCGAAGCCGGCCTTCTTCATCTCCAGCGTCTTGGTGAACCGGGCGCTGGCCTTGAGGAGTTCGGACAGTTCGCGGTCGCGCTTCGAGACGGTCCTCGACAGCTCGGACAGGCCGGTGGCGGCCTCGCGGACGTGCGGCGGTGACTTCTCGAAGGTCGTGGCGATGGTCTCGAAGCTCTCGGCGAGCCGCCGGGTGTCGAGGGCGTCGACGGTGCCGCTGAGGTCCTGGAACGCCTGCGTGACGTCGTACGGGGACGTGGTGCGGTGCCGCGGGATGCGGTCGCCGGGGTCCTGCCGGGCCGAGCCGAGGGGATCGAGGGCCAGGTACTTGTCGCCGAGCAGCGTCTTGATGGCGATGGCGGCGGTGGTCCGGTCGCCGATCCAGGCGTCCTCGACCTCGAAGGTCACCTTCACCCGGTCGCCGTCGAGGGCGACGGACGTGACCTCGCCGACCTTGACGCCGGCGACGCGCACCTCGTCGCCGTCACCGAGGCCGGCCGCCTCGGTGAAGTCGGCGGTGTAGGTGGTGCCGCCGCCGCTCAGGGAGAGCCGGTCGGCGTTGTAGGCGAAGACGGTGAGCAGGGCCAGCAGGAGGAGACCGACGATCGCGACGGCGACCGGGTCGCGGTCCTTGACCGGCTTCAGGCGGGGTGCGCTTTGGCGGCGGGGCGCGGGCGCGGTCCCGGCGCGGCGTCCGGGTCGCGGCAGGCTCATGCTCCGCACCTCGCCTCGGTGACCGCGACGCCGGTGGGCGGTTCGGAGCCCGTGGACGTGGTGACCGGGCCCACACGCGCCTCGCAGAGGTAGAGGTTGAACCAGGAGCCGTACGAGGACAGGCGGCCCAGCGCGGTCATCTTGGCGGGCGTCCGGGCGAGGAAGTCCTCGATCTGCGGGGTGGCGTCGCCGAGGTTGCCGGCGAGCCGGCCCAGTTCGCGGATGTCCTGCTTGAGCGGGGCGCGTCCTTCCTCCAGGAGGTCGGCGGTCACCGTGGTCAGATCACCCATGGCAGCCACGGCCCTGCCGAGGGGTTCGCGGTCGTCCTTGAAGCCGGTGACGAGCTTGCGCAGGGTGTCGACGAGGTCCTCGAACTCGGCCTCGCGGTCGTTGAGGGTCCTCAGGACCGTGTTGAGGTTCTTCACCACCTCGCCCACCACCTTGTCCTTGGCGGCGACCGTCGTGCTGACGGAGCCGATGTGCCGGATGAGGCTGTCGACGGTGCCGCCCTCGCCCTGGAGCACCTGGACGATGGAGCCGGCGAGTTCGTTGACGTCCTTCGGGGACAGACCCTCGAAGAGCGGCTTGAACCCGTTGAACAGCAGCGTGAGGTCGAGGGCGGGCGTGGTGCGGTCCAGGGGGATGGTGTCGCCGGCGTCGAGGGCTCCGGTGAGGTCGCCGCTGCCCCGGTCGAGGGCGATGTAGCGCTGTCCGACCATGTTGAGGTACTTCACGGCGGCGGTGGTCGAGCGGGGCAGGGTGCGGTCGTCGCGGACGCTGAAGGTGACCTGGGCGGTGCGCCGGTCGACGACACGGACGTCCGTGACCTCGCCGACCTCGACGCCGGAGATGCGCACGCTGTCGCCGTCGGTGACGCCGGTGGCGTCGGTGAACAGCGCCTTGTACGAGACGCTGTCGTCGCCGACGCCGGTGCCGGCGACGCTCAGTCCGAGGACGGTCGTGGCCAGCGCGGTGACCACCACGAAGGCGAGGGATTTCAGCAGCGGTCCGGTCAGCGGGCGGCGCCGGGTGGGTGCGGTGCGGCGGGGCGTCATCGCAGGGTCACCTCCGTGCCGCGCAGCGCCGGGCCCGCGAGGAGGCTGCTCCACTCGGGAAGGTCGGCGGCGGCCTTGCCGGCGGCGGGCGCGAGGAGTTCGTTGACGAGGTCGTTCTCCTGCGGGGAGTTGGCCGGGCCGAGGGCCTGGCCCGCCGAGGCCGGCACCTGTACGGCGGGTTTCGCCGAGACCCCGAGATAGGGCACGGGGTAGCAGCGGGGGCCGCCGCCGGCGCCGTAGGAGGGGGTGTCGCTGCCGGGGCGGTAGGCGCCGCGGGAGGTGACGGTGGTGACGTCGACGCGCAGGCCCGGCCGGTCGGTGCCCTTGCCGAGGGCCTTGTCCATGGCCGGGACGAAGTCGGCGAGGGTGCGCAGGGTGCAGGGGAAGGCCGAGGAGTACTCGGCGAGGAGCTGGAGGGTCGGCCGGGAGGTGGCGGAGAGCCGGATGATGTTGTCGCGGTTCTTCCGCAGGAAGGCGGTGACGTCCTCGGCCGTGCCGGTGGTGGCGCCGAAGGTGCCGGCCAGCTCGCTCTCCTTCTCGGCGAGGGTGC
The DNA here is from genome assembly GCF_040680575.1 of Streptomyces sp. NPDC052020. Lineage (NCBI taxonomy): Bacteria > Bacillati > Actinomycetota > Actinomycetes > Kitasatosporales > Streptomycetaceae > Streptomyces > Streptomyces sp. NPDC052020. The sequence continues at coordinate 19,481 of NZ_JBFAWY010000034.1, read as the reverse complement.
CGCTGGTGGTGGTGAAGTCGGTGAGGGCCGTGAGGATGCCGGGCGCGGAGTCGGCGTACACGTGGCTGACCTTCACGAGTTCTCTCAGATCGCGGTTGAGGGTGGGCAGGTGCGGGTTGAGCTCGCGCAGGTGGGATTCGAGGAGGGTGAGGGTGTCCCCGAGCCGGTCGCCGCGTCCCTCCAGGGCCTGGGAGACGGCGGAGAGGGTGGCGGAGAGCTTCTGCGGCTGGACGGCGGTGAGCATGGGCAGGACGTTGTCCAGCACCTGCTGGAGTTCGACGGCGCTCGCCGAGCGGTCCTGCGGGATGACGGCACCGGCGGCCAGCGTCCGGGACGAGGGTGACGCGGACGGCACGAGGGCGACGAAACGCTCGCCGAACAGGGTGGTCGGCAGCATCTGGGCGCGCACGTCGGCCGGGATGTCGTCGAGGGCGCCGGGCCGCAGGGCGAGGGTGAGCCGGGCGCCGTCGTCGGTGGCGTCGATCTCGCGGACCTCGCCGACGACGACGCCGCGCAGCTTGACCTCGGCGCCCAGGTGCATCTCGTTGCCGACGCTCGCCGCCTCCACCACCACGGGGGCGAAGTCGGTGAACCTCTTGTCGTAGACGGCGATCGCGAGCCACACCAGCAGGACGGGGACCACCAGGAAGACCACTCCGGCGAGCCGGCGCCGCACGGTCGCACCGCGTGCCGTGTCCACTGCGGTCATGTCAGCCCGCCACCTTCACGGTCGTGGTGGCGCCCCACAGGGCCAGCGACAGGAAGAAGTCGGTGACGCTGATCAGCACGATGGCGTTGCGCACCGACCGGCCGACGGCGACGCCGACGCCCGCCGGGCCGCCGTGGGCGCGGTAACCGTGGTAACAGTGGGCGAGGATCACCATCACGCTGAAGATCAGCACCTTCAGGACGGAGAGCAGCACGTCCGTGGGTGACAGGAACAGGTTGAAGTAGTGGTCGTAGGTGCCCCGGGACTGGCCGTTGAAGAGGACCGTGACGTAGCGGGAGGCCAGGTAGGAGGAGAGCAGGCCGATCGCGTAGAGGGGGACGATGGCGACGACGCCGGCGATGACGCGGGTGGTGACCAGGTAGGGCAGGGAGCGGATGCCCATGCCTTCGAGCGCGTCGACCTCCTCGTTGATGCGCATGGCGCCGAGCTGGGCGGTGAAGCCGGCGCCCACGGTCGCGGAGAGGGCGAGTCCGGCGACGAGCGGGGCGATCTCCCGGGTGTTGAAGTACGCGGAGACGAAGCCGGTGAAGGCCGCGGTACCGATCTGGTCGAGCGCCGCGTATCCCTGGAGCCCGACGACGGTGCCGGTGAACAGGGTCATCGCGATCATCACGCCGATGGTGCCGCCGATGACCCCGAGGCCGCCGGTGCCGAAGGCGACCTCGGCGAGCAGCCGCTGCACCTCTCTGCGGTAGCGGTGCAGGGTGCGCGGGGTCCAGAGCAGACAGCGGACGTAGAACAGGAGTTGGTCGCCGGAGCGGTCGAGCCAGACGAGCGGGGAGGCCACGGCCTCAGCCTCCCTTCGGGGGAACGAGTTGGAGGTAGACGGCCGTCATCACCATGTTCACGAAGAAGAGCAGCAGGAAGGTGATGACGACGGACTGGTTGACCGCGTCGCCGACGCCCTTGGGGCCGCCGCGCGGGTTCAGGCCCCGGTAGGCGGCGACGACGCCCGCGATGAACCCGAAGACCAGGGCCTTGAGTTCGCTGATGTAGAGGTCGGGCAGCTGGGCGAGGGCGGAGAAGCTGGAGAGGTAGGCGCCGGGGGTGCCGTCCTGGAGGAAGACGTTGAAGACGTAGCCGCCGAGGATGCCGACCACGGAGACCAGCCCGTTGAGCAGCACCGCGACACCCATGGTGGCCAGGACGCGGGGGACGACCAGGCGTTGCACGGGTGAGACGCCCATGACCTCCATGGCGTCCAGTTCCTCGCGGATGGTGCGCGAGCCGAGGTCGGCGCAGATGGCGGAGCCGGCCGCGCCCGCGATCAGCAGGGCGACGATGAGGGGGCTGGCCTGCTGGACGACGGCCAGCACGCTGGCGCCGCCGGTGAAGGACTGGGCACCGAGCTGCTGGGTGAGGGAGCCGACCTGGAGGGCGATCACGGCGCCGAAGGGGATCGAGACGAGGGCCGCGGGCAGGATCGTGACGCCGGCGATGAACCAGAACTGCTCGACGAACTCCCGGAACTGGAAGGGCCGCCGGAAGACCGCACGGGCCACCTCCGCGGCGAGCGCGAAGAGCCGGCCGGTCTGCCGCAGGGCACCGGTGATCATGCGCCGCTCCCGGTGGCCGGCGTCCGCGGCGCCGGGGCGGGCGTGCCCGGGGCGCCGGGAGCACCGTGCCCGGCGTCCGCGGTGCCGGCGGGGCGGGCGTAGGTGCGCTCGATGGCGGCGCGGGCGGGCGGCGGCAGCCGGTCGAGCATGCCCAGGACCCGCTCTCGGCGCCGGATGACCGCACGGCGCGCCGGAAGACCGGGGGACGGCTCCAGTTGCGGGGTGATCTCCCTCGGGCCGTCCGCGCCGCGCGACCCTGCCGCCTCGGCGGCGAGGGTGGCGGCGTCCTTTTCCTCCGACATCCCGATGGGTCCCTCGCGGCGGCCGGCCAGGAACTGGGCCACCACCGGCTCCTCGCTGGTGAGCAGCACCTCGCGCGGCCCGAAGGTGACCAGTTCGCGCCGGAAGAGCATGCCCATGTTGTCGGGGACCGTGGCGGCGATGTCGAGGTTGTGGGTGACGATCAGCATCGTCGCGTCGATCTGGGCGTTGAGGTCGATCAGCAACTGGGAGAGGTAGGCGGTGCGGACGGGGTCCAGCCCGGAGTCGGGTTCGTCGCACAGGATGATCTGCGGGTCCAGCACCAGCGCGCGGGCGAGTCCGGCCCGCTTGCGCATGCCACCGCTGATCTCCCCCGGCAGTTTGCCCTCGGCGCCCAGCAGACCGACGACCTCGATCCGCTCCATGACGATGCGGCGGATCTCCGACTCCTTCTTCCGGGTGTGCTCGCGCAGCGGAAAGGCGATGTTGTCGAAGAGGGACATGGACCCGAAAAGGGCGCCGTCCTGGAACATGAGCCCGAATTTTTTCCGGGTTTCATAGATGTCCCGTTCCGGACTGTTCACCATGTCCACTCCGTCGATCAGAACGCGACCGCGTTCCGGTTTCAGCAGACCGATGAGCGACTTGAGGAATACCGTCTTTCCGGTGCCGGACGGCCCGAGCATGACGCTCACCTCCCCGGCCGGCAGGGTGAGGCTCACGTCCTGCCAGATCTTCTGCTTGCCGAATGACTTGGTAAGGCCCTCGACCACCACTTCGATTCCCATATCACCTCCAAAGCGGCTGGGGTCGGCGTGCGTCGCCGGGCCCACGCCCAGCCGGTGCACGGTTCGCTGACAACGGGTCGGGCGCCGGCCTCCTCGTTCTTTGTCATCACGCAGACAAACCGCATCGACGCTTTGTCCCGCCGGGTGCGGGGCAGGGTCGCGCGGTCCGGGAGGGGAGGGCTCCGCGCGGCCCCGCCAACGGATGTCCGCCCCTGAAGGACGGCAAGGCCGGGCTGTGTCCCTCGCGCCTTCCCGGTATGGCGGGGGCCTCACCAGGAGATCAGCGCCGTGCCCGGCACGCTACGACTGAGTAACCTACGCGGGCAAGAGGCGAATACGAGTTTCCCGAAGGTTTCGGCCGAGCCGCCGCGCGTTTGTCACCACGGCGACAATCGGCCGCTCGTTTTTTGTCATCCGGTGAGCAAGGTGCGGCCGGCCGGGAGCCCGGGGAGCGTCTCCCACCTCCTTTGGAGCCAACCGGAACCGGCCCCGATGGCGGCGCCTTGCTTAGCAGCGGATGACTATGCCGGGCTCCGGACCACTCACCGGGGGGACAGATGTCTCCAGTTCTCCAAAAAATCATGACCGGCGCCATTGTTCGCCTAAGTTTCCCGCAAGTAACGTCATGGCTCGCGGTCAGTGATTTCCGGGCCGCACTCCGTCCGGTCCCCACTCCACAGGCACGGGCGCGTTCCCTCTCCGCCGGCCAATCCACAAAGGAGTCCCCACCTCATGAAGACAACCCTGACAAGATTCGCCGTCGTGGCGGGCGCGGGCACCGCCGCCTTCGCCATGGCGGTCGCCCCGGCTTCGGCGGTACCGTCCACGGTCTGGACCGTCACCCCGTCGCCGACCGGCTTCTCGGCGGTCAACAGCGGGAACATCGTGCTGACCGCCAACATCCCGATGACGTGTACGACGTCCAGCGCCTCGGGCACCATGGCCAGCGCCACCGGCAACCCCGCGGCGGTGGCCAGCATCACCGCCATCAACTTCGGCACCAGTTCCTCGCCGTGCACCAGCGTCCTGGGCAACGTCACGACCGTTCCCACCACCCCCTGGGCCGTCGTCGCCCAGGACTACAACGCCTCGACCGGCGTGACCACGGGCTATGTCAACAACGTCAAGGCGAAGGTGACCGCCGGCGCCTGCGTGTTCAACGTGCAGGGCAAGGCCACCGCCACCTACACCAACGCCACCGGCATACTCGCGGTCGCCAGCGTCAGCGGCGAGCTGGTCGTCACCTCGGCCTCCGGCTGCGGCACCGTGGTCACCACCGCCACCAAGCCCACCTTCAAGGGCAACTACGCGGTCAAGGTCTCGGGCACCACCACCATCCCGAAGATCGTCGGGTCCAACCCGTAAGCAGGGCGTGGCTCGCCGTCCGGCCGGTGACCCCGGCCGGACGTGAGGGCCGCCGGCACGCCGCGACCGCCACCGGCCGCCCGGACCGTGGAACGACTCGAGTGGAGTGACAGATGACAGGCCCCCGCACCACCGTCCGCCGGACCGTCGGCAGCCGCGCCCGCGGCGCGGCGATCGCCGCGTTCGTCGTGCTGGCGGCCACCGTTCCCGCGGCGGCGGGGGCGGCGGGTACGCAGGAGATCGACGCCGCGCTGCCGTACACGTGCCTGTTCCCCTCCGGTCGGCAGCCGGCGACGGTACGCGTCTCGGCAGCCTTCCCGGAGCAGGTGGCGGCCGGTGAGCCGATCGAGCCGTCGGACGTGACCACGGCCGTCGAGTTGCCGGAACCCGCGGTGGCGGACCTCGCGGCGCTGGGCGCGACCGGTGTCCGGGCGGCGACCCGGCTCTCCGTCGGGGTGACGCAGGGCGAGGCCGCCGCCGAGGCGACCTGGCGCGGCACCGCGGAGACGACGGAGCTGTCCGGCTCCGGACCGCTGACGCTGACCGCGACGGGGGACGTGCCCTCGGTGACCGGGCGAGGGGCGGGCGCACTGGTCATGACGGCCGGCGGCTTCGCCCTGGACCTGGCTCTGAGCACCGCGGACGGCGGCCCCGCCGAGCCCGGCCCGGTGACCGTCGACTGCGCCCTCGCCGAGGGGGCCCCGGACGGCGGCCGGCTGGCCACGGTCCGGGTCGGCACCGGCGAGGAGGGCGGCACACCCGCCCCGAGCGGATCACCGTCCGGGGCGCCCTCCGCCTCCGGGACGCCGGGACAGCCGCGGGACGAACCGGCCGGCCGGCAGGGCGAGCGGGCCCCGGAGGCCGCGGAGCCCGCGCCGGGAGGTGCCGCCGTCGAGCGGGACGCGCCGATCTGCAAGTACGACGAGAAGTACCCGGCCGGGCCGATGTCGCTGAACGCGTACATCACCGGTTACTCCAACGTGAACAAGCTCGACGGGGCCGTCCTCGTCCCGCCGTTCTGCACGCTCATCACCCAGGGCGAGCCCCAGTTCGAGTTCTTCCCGGACTTCAGCGGCGCCACCATCACCCAGCACTCCACCGCCGACCTCTGGTACCGGCAGCGCAAACAGACCCCGCCCTTCGAAGGGACCTTCCTGACCTTCGACTTCACACCGGTCACGGCCACGATGGTGCTGGAGCAGACGGGTCCGATGACCATCGACTCGCACGGCACCACCGACTTCGCGTTCACCAGCACCGACACGTACGTCCGCGCGCCGGTCGTGCTCCGCGTGACGTCCCTGGAGGTCAACGGCACTCCGCTGGACGTGGGGTCGACGTGCCGGACGAGGACGTCCCTCGCCTCCCCGGACCCGGAGCCGGCGAAGTACCCCGGTGACCATCTGGTCCTGCACGGCAGGGGCGAGCAGGTCACCGGCGAACCCGCCACCGGCTACCTGCTGCTGTCCGGGGGGCCGCTCACCGGCGAGGTGGCCATCCCCGCCTTCACGGGCTGCGGCACGGCCGGGGGCGAGAACCTCGACCGCCTGCTCACGGCCTCCGTGTCCGGCCCCGGCAACTACGTCAAGCAGATCCAGGGGCAGGTCTGCTTCGTCTCGGCCGAGGTGCCCAACCCCGACGAGTGCACCCCCGACCTCCAGCCCCTGGAGGTCCCGGTGGCCGAACGCTGAACCGCGCCGCCCGCACCACCAGCCCCCTGCTCCGTCCCCTCCCCGACCCGGAAGGCCACATCATGCGGTTTCCCTTCGGCGCCAGAGTCGCCACCACCGCCACCGCCCTCGGTACCGCGCTCGGTGCCTTCGCCACCATGGGCACCGCGACCGCGGCGGCCAGCGTGCCCAACGGCGAGTGGGCACCCTTCACCCGGTGTCCCGTGGACGCCCCGGCGATGCTGGCCGCCGACGGCCTGGCCCGCACCCCGCAGTGCGTGGTCTCCACCTCGCCGAGCGGCACCATCAAGCTGGGCAAGACCACCGTGACCACGGGCAGGACCAACCTCCAGATCGGTGTCGTGCAGAACTCCGACGGGACCAGCTCCGTGGTGGCCCCGGCGGGCGGGGCCCTCGTCGCCGACTCCGCGACCGTCCCCGGCGGACTGCTGGGCCTGATGTGCCCGAGCGACATCCCCGCGATCACGGGCATCTGCGAACAGCTCGGCAACAGCACCCTGAACAAGATCACAGCGACGGTGGAGTCCGTCGGCGCCCCCTACGACTTCGACCAGACCGCCGGAATCCTCACCGACCAGCCGATCGTGGCCATACCGGTCCGCATCCACCTGGAGAACCCGTTCCTCGGCAGCAAGTGCTACATCGGCACCGCGGCCGACCCCATCGTGCTCCGTCCGGAGAACCGGCAGTTCCCCGAGTTCGGCTTGTCCTTCTTCCGCGGTGACGGCACGGTCGCCGACGACGGCGAGATGAGCCGCATCAACCTCACCGGGGCGACGCAGAACGACAGTTCCTTCGCCGTGCCCGGCGCCAGCGGGTGCGGGCTGGGCATGTTCGGCCTGATCGACGCGGCGGTCAACGCCAAGACCGGGCTGCCCTCCGCCGCCGGCAACAACAGCCTGACGCTCAACAGCGCCCAGACCCACCTCGCCGGCCTGAACGCCCCGGGCACGGTGGCCCCCGACGCGGGCAAGCGCCTGGCGGAGAACTGGCACTCGGCGGTCGGATAAGAGCCGCGCGACGGCGATTCCCAGCCGTACCGGTCGGCGCACCGCGTCCCACCGCGTCGAAATGTGCACGGACTGTGTACGGCCTCCCCGCACTTGATTTAGCTTCAGCAGCCCAGACACACACGCCGATCCGGTCGTGTGCCGCCCCTGTGAAGGACCGGGGGCACACGACCGGTACACCGTGGGCACCGGAGAGCAAGGGACGGCACTCATGCCTTCACACACGCGGCCGCCGGAAGGCGGTGAACCGCTGGAACCACTGCCCAAGGAGTTCGCCGCCTTCATGCGGCCCGAGTTACCCGGCCTCATGAAGGAGATCGGCGCCGAGGTCACCCGTGCCTACCCCGTGTACGGGCGGCTGCTCAACGGGCCCAACGCCGACGCGTTCCGCCAGGGCGTCGAACAGGCCCTGTACGCCTTCGTGGACCGCGTCACCGATCCCGGCAAGAACGCCGCGCTCCGTGACGAACTGCTGCGCAGGTTCGGCCGCATGGAAGCCTACGAGGGACGCGAACTGGCCACGCTCCAAGGGGCGTACCGGCTCGGGGCGCGTATCGCGCTGCGCCGTACAAGGGCTCTGGGCCGACAGTACCAGCTCTCCCCCGCCACGATACTCGCCTTCGCCGACGCCCTGTTCGCCTACGTCGAGGAACTGGAGCAGATCTCCCGCGAGGGCTACACCGAGGTGCAGTCGCGGGCCTCCTCCGAAGTCCCGGCCCAACGCAGACGGTTGCTCCACCTCATCCTGGCCGGTCCTCCCCTGCCCCAGGCGCTGTCCGGGCTCTGTGAGGCCGCCGCCTGGCCCCTGCCCTCCGACGTCACCATGGTCGCCCTGCGCTCACCGATCCCCGAGTACGTGCAGGCCGGGCTGGCCGACGACGTCCTCTTCGACCTCGACGTCCCACAGCCGCATCTGCTGGTGCCCGGAGCCCTCACTCCGGAGCGTCTGACGATGCTCGACGCGGCCCTGGCGGGCTCGCACGCCGTGGTGGGGCTGACCGTGCCGCTGGCCCAGGCGGCCGACTCCGTACGCTGGGCCCGGCGGGTGCTGGGGCTGATCGACGAGGGGGTCGTGGCCGACGCTTCCCTGGTCCGCTGCGAGGACCATCTGCTGACGCTGTGGCTCCTGTCGGACCCGGCACTCGTCACCCATCTCGCGGCCAGGGAGCTGGCGCCCGTGGACGGTCTGCCGGCCAGCCGCCGCGACCGGCTCCTGGAGACCTTGCGCGCGCACGTCTCGACCCGGGCGCCGGCGGAGCAGGTGGGCGAGATGCTGGGCGTGCACGCCCAGACGGTGCGCTACCGCCTGCGCAGCCTGGACGCCCTGCTGGGCGACCGCCTCGCGGACCCCGATCACCGCTTCGCCCTGGAGGCCACGCTGCGCGCCCTGCACCTGCTCCCCAGCGAGGCCGGGAAGCGGACGAGGTAGCGACGAACCCCTGCCCGATCTCGGCGCCACGGCGCGCGACCAGGTCCGCGTCCGGCTCAAGGATCTCCGGCGCGAGGCCCGCGTCGAACGCCGCACGAGTCGAGTACGAACTCAGCCTCGGCGACCCGCGAGTTCCGCCGGGAGCCGGGTATGCCCCGCACACGGCGAGAACAACCCGCTCACCCGGCCCGGGCACCGCCTGCCGTAGCCGGCGGCGGTCCGGCCGGGAGCCCGCCGCACGGGCGCCTACCGGGGCCGCGCGCCTGCACGGCCCCGGTGCGCGCCCGTTCAGGCGCGCGGCCCACCGCGGCGCCGGGCCGCGGCGGCGCCGCCCGGGTCCGCCATCAGACGGGAGCCGGTGAGCCGTTCGCCGAAGACGTCGTCCGGGTTGGACAGCACACAGGTGTCCAGGGACAGGCAACCGCAGCCGATGCAGTCGGCCAGATGGTCGCGCAGCCGGTTCAGCTGCTGGATGCGCTCTTCCAGTTCGGAGCGCCAGGCTTCGGAGAGGCGGGCCCAGTCCTCCCGGGTGGGCGTGCGCTCCTCCGGCAGCTCGGCCAGCGCCTCGCGGATGGTGGCGAGCGGGATGCCGACGCGCTGCGCGGCGCGGATGAAGGCGACCCGGCGCAGGGTGTCACGGCTGAAGCGGCGCTGGTTGCCCGCGGTGCGGCGGCTGGTGATCAGGCCCTTGGACTCGTAGAAGTGCAGGGCGGAGACGGCGGCGCCGCTGCGCGCGGCAAGCTGGCCGACCGTGAGCTCGTGGACCTTACATGGAATCTGGGGCACTCTTCGAACCCTACCGACCCCGCAACCCGCCCCTTCCGTTGACACCGTCCGCACCGCCGGAGCATGCTAAGCAGTCGCTTAGATTAGTGGCGCGAGAACGACACGAGCACCAGAACCAAGGGCAACGACCCTGTGACACGGGAGGCCGGGACATGGCAGAGCCGAGGATCTTCACCTCCGTCGACGAGCTGAAGGCGGCCGTGGGCGAGCGGCTGGGACACACCGACTGGCTGGAGATCGACCAGAAGCGGATCGACCTGTTCGCGGAGGCGACCGGTGACCACCAGTGGATCCACGTGGATCCCGAGAAGGCCGCCCGGGGACCGTTCGGCACCACCATCGCCCACGGCTACCTGACCCTCTCCCTGCTGCCCCTCTTCGGGCCGCAGCTGATCCGGGTCGAGGGCGTGAAGATGGGTGTCAACTACGGCACCAACAAGGTCCGTTTCCCCTCCCCCGTCCCCGTCGGCTCGCGGCTGCGCGCCACGGCGGCGATCTCGGCGGTCGAGGAGGTGAAGGACGCGGTCCAGGTGACCCTCGCCTTCACCGTGGAGCGCGAGGGCGGCGAGAAGCCGGTGTGCGTCGCGGAGTCCGTCTCGCGCTACTACCTCTGAGCCGCCCCCGGGCGTACCTCCGAGCTGCCTCCTGGCGTACCTCCGAGCTACCCCCGGGCGGCGCCGGGGTGCTTGGCCCCCACCATCCGCAGCACGAGGTCGGCGTAGAGCGCGCCGACCTCGTCCGGCGTCCGGGGGCCCTCGATGTTGAACCAGCGGGCGACGTCGATGCACAGCGAGAGCACGGCGAGCGTGGTGCCCTTGACGTCGGTCACGTCGAACTCGCCCGCCGCCACGCCGTCCTCGATGATGCCGCGCACCTCGGCGTCGACCTGGCGGCGCAGCGCGAGGATCTCGGCGCGGGCGTCCGGGCCGAGCGCGTCCAGCTCGTACTGGACGACGCGTGCGGTGGTGCGCCGTCCCGCGTGCCAGCGCACGAAGGAGCTCACCGCGCCGGCGAGCCGCTCGGCGGCGCTCCCCTCGCCCCCGGCCGCCGTGCGCAGGATGTCCAGCGCCTTGTCGTGGCCGATCCGGCTGATGCGGTGGAGCAGCTCTTCCTTGGTCTTGTAGTGGATGTAGAGCGCGGCCGGGCTCATGCCGGCGCGGCCCGCGATGTCGCGGGTCGTCGTCGCGTGGTAGCCGCGCTCGGCGAAGGCCTCCACGGCGGCGACCAGCAGCCGCCGGGCCGCGTCCGGGGTGACCTCGCCCCACGGCTCCGCCTCGCCGCCCGCCGTCTGCTCCGCCGTACTCATCGCTCGCTCGCCCCTCTCGGTGACAGGAGCTCCCACCATACCGCCGAAGGTGAGCGGGCGCTTAGGCTGCTCGTGCGGCCGGGTGACCGGGGGCCGGGCGGCTCACAGCTTCTCGAAGGGGTCGTGCTCGGCGAGCAGCTTCTCCAGCCGCGCCTGCTCGACCCGGCTCACGATCTGTCCGGCCTCCTGGCGGTCGCGGATGACCTTGGACAGGGTGAAGGCGGAGGTGACCAGGTACAGGACGGCGATGCCGAGGAAGGCGCGGACCCAGGCGTCGGCACGGAGGTTGAAGATGCCGAGCGCCGTGGCGGCCAGGGCGACCGCGAAGGACGCGACGGCCTGCCCGTAGAAGGCGGCCGTGGTCTGCTGCTTGACCGGAGTGTCGCTCATGGGCACAAGGATCGGCGGACGCGGGGCGCGCCACATCCGCCGGGATACTCAGAAGGTACTCAGAAGGCCGAGACCCCGGTCAGCGCCCGCCCGATGACGAGCTTCTGGATCTGGCTGGTGCCCTCGTAGAGGGTCATCACCCGGGCGTCGCGCAGCAGCTTGCCCGCCGGGTACTCGTCGATGTAGCCGTAGCCGCCGAAGACTTGCAGGGCGTTGTTGGCGGCGCGGACGGCCGCCTCGGAGGCGAACAGCTTGGCCTTGGAGGACTCGACGGCGAAGGGCTGCCCGCGGTCGATCAGGTCGGCGACCCGCCAGGTCAGCAGCCGGGCGGCGTCGACGTCGACGGCGATGTCGCTGAGCAGCTCCTGGACGAGCTGGTGGTGGGCGATGGCCTTCCCGAACTGCTCGCGCTCGCCCGCGTACCGCACGGCCGCGTCCAGGGCGGCCTGGGCTATGCCGACACAGCCCGCCGCGACCGACATCCGGCCCTTGGCGAGGGCGGACATGGCGACCGAGAAGCCCTTGCCCTCCGGCGCCAGCATGGCGGACGCGGGGACGCGCACGTCCTCCAGCACCAGCTCGGCGGTGGCCTGGCCGCGCAGGCCGAGCTTGCCGTGGATGGTGCGCCGGGTCAGGCCGGGGGTGTCGGCCGGGACGAGGAAGGCGGAGACGCCCTTGTGGCCGGGGGCGTCGGTGGAGCGGGCGAAGAGCAGCACGACGTCGGCCCAGGTGCCGTTGGTGATGAACATCTTCGCGCCGTTGATGACGTACGTGTCGCCGTCGCGGACCGCGCGGGTGGACAGGTTGCCGGCGTCGGAGCCGGTGCCCGGCTCGGTGAGCCCGAAGCAGCCGACGTACTCCCCGGAGGTGAGCCCCGGCAGCCAGCGCCGCTTCTGCTCCTCGCTCCCCCAGGCGGCGATGGTCTTGGCGACCAGCCCGAGCGAGACGGAGACGATGCCGCGCACGGAGGAGTCCCCGCGGCCGAGTTCCTCGGTCACCAGGCAGTAGGCGAGGTGGTCGCCGCCCGAGCCGCCGTACTCCTCGTCGATGGTCAGGCCGAGGAAGCCGACCTCGCCCAGCTTCCTGACGATGCCGCGGTCGACCTCCTCCGCGCGGTCCCAGGCGACGACGTGGGGGGTGATCTCCCGCTCGACGAAGTCCCGGGCGAGCCGCCGGACGGCGGTCTGTTCCTCGCTGAGCTCCAGGTTCATGCCGAGTCACCCCACAGAAGACGGATGGCGCAAGCCGTAGCTTGAAAGCCGGACCTTTAAATTAGCACTGCTAGTTTCTGGTCGCAGCCCTACTATGTGCGCCATGGCCCGACCGCGCAAGCCCCTGCTCAGCACCGACCGCATCGTGGAAGCGGCCCGTGCCCTGGTCGACGCGGAGGGCCTCGCGGCCGTCTCCACGCGCCGGCTCGCCGCCGAGCTGGGGGTCAGCGGACCCTCGCTCTACAACCACTTCCGCACCAAGGACGAGATCCTGGAGGCGGTCGCCGACTCGGTGAGCGCCCAGGTCGACCTGTCGATGTTCGAGGACGGGCGGGACTGGCGGACCGCGCTGCACGACTGGGCGGTCTCCTACCGGGCCGCCCTGCGCGACCACCCGAACATCGTGCCGGTCCTGGCCCGCGGCCCCGGCCGCCGCCCGGCCGCGCTGCGCCTGGCGGACGCCGTCTACGGCGCGATGGTCGACGCGGGCTGGTCCCCGGCGCAGGCCACGTCCATCGGCGCGCTGATGCGGTACTTCATCATGGGCTCGGCGCTCGGCTCCTTCGCCGGGGGCTTCGTGGACGACGCGAGCGCCTACGACCCCGCCGACTACCCGCACCTCGGCCAGGCCCACCTGCTGGCCGAGCAGCAGGAGAAGATCGACGAGCGGGCGTTCGAGACCGGGCTGACCGCGCTGCTGGACGGCCTGGCACGGCAGTACGAACAGGTCGAGCGGTCCGCCTAGGGTCTTTCGTTCGGATCGGCGGCGGATCGCCGAGCGCCTGTCCGGAGCGATCCGCCCCGAGGTGTGGGTGATCGACGGCTGCGGGGAGGGGGCCGCCGCCGGCCCGGATTCACCGGGCGACGGTGAACAGGGCCAGGCCGCTGGACCAGGTGAGGCCGACAGAGCGTACGTCGTCGAGGGAGACCAGACCGTCGACCATGCCGGCGGCCAGCGGGTAGTGGTCGGCGGGCCAGTCGTCCTGGGGCAGCATGTCGTCGACCGCGTAGATGCCTCCCGGCTTCAGCAGCGCGAGGGTCTCGCGTACCAGCTCGTACTTACCGGGAACCGTGTCGGCGAAGATCAGGTCGTAGGTGCCGGGGCGCTGCCCGCGCAGGAACTCGGCACCGTCGCCGGTGACGAACGTCAGACGTTCGTCGGCACCAAGGTGTTTGCGCGCCACGGCGATCAGGCTGTCGTCGAGTTCGACGGACGTCAGCGTCGAGGTGGCGTCCATGCCGGACCGCAGCCAGGCCGTACCCACTCCGGTGCCCGTGCCGATCTCCAGGAAGCGGCCGCCGGGCTTGGTGGAGACGAGGAGGCGCAGCAACTGGCCGGCTCCGTCGAAGCAGGACATATCGAAGCCCAGGGCGGTGGTGTCCGCCACGATGGCGTCGAGTTCGGCGGGGACGAAGGTGTTGAAGCGCTCGAGGTCGAAGACCTCGGGGCGCACGGACTGCGGGACCTCGGGGCGGGAGGTGGTCACGGCTGGGGCTCCTCACTGATGGTGAACAGGCTGTCTTCCCGCTGCCATTGCCGTACGGCGCGGGCATCGCTCTCGACGACGGAGCGGTCCGGGTGAAGGAAGTAGGCGTACCCGGGGGTGCCGAGCGTGTCGACGGTCTCGGTCACCGGAGTGCCCGGCTCGGGCACTCCGACGAAGCTGTGGAACGAGGGCAGCGCCTTGATCCGGGCACGTCCCGGGAAGCCGGTAAGCGTCCCGGAACGGCTGAACAGGAAGGAAGCCTCGGCGAGATGCTCGCGGAGCGTGTAGGGGTCCGCGTCGAGGCGCTGCCGGAAGCGCTCCGGGTCGGTGTACGCCTCGGCCAGCAGTCCGGTCTGGGTGTGTCCCAGGGCGCGGGTGAAGGATTCCGTGTCGATGGACGCGCCCATCAGCCTGGCGTTCGCCTCGACCAGCACGGGACCGGACGCGGTCCACATGACCTCGCAGTGCGCGGCGCCGTAGGCGAACCCGAGGGCGTCGAGGGCGGCCTCGACGTAGGTGCGCAGCGCGGACTCGACCAGCCCCTCGGCGGGCTGTAGCGTCATGCTCTCGAACAAGTACGCCCCGCCAGGCCTGCGGCGCCGGTCCAGCCGCCAGATGTCACTGGTCAGATGGGCGCCGGCCCAGCTGACGGTGTTGACGAAGTACTGGGTTCCCTCGAGGAACTCCTGGCCGAGGACCTCGTTGTTGACGCGGCCCAGGCGGTTGCGCTGGCCGATCAGCGCGTCGAAGGCGGCCAGGGCCTGCGCGGCGTCCTCACAGACCTGGACGCCGTCGCTGCACGAGCTGTCCACGGGCTTGACCACGACTGGGTAACGGCCGTGCCCGTCCAGCCAGCCGGCCAGGGCCGCGCGGTCGGCGGTGCGGATCTGCCGGGCGTGTGGAACCCCGGCCTCGCGCAGCCGCTCGTGCATGGCGTACTTGTCCCGTCTCCACGGCGTCGTCGCGGCCGCGTTCGTCTCGCGGATGCCGAGGGCGGTGCCGAGTCGGTCGGCGAGTTCCACCCCGGGTTCGCTGCCGGCGACGACGAAGCGGGGGCCCCAGAGCCTCAGTTCGCGGACGAGCCGCTCGAACGACTCCTCGCCGCCCGAGTCGTCGAGAGCGAACTCGGCCGAGTACAGGTCTCGTCCGGCGGGCGTGCGCGGGACGCCGAGGTAAGCCGGGGCACTTGCGACATGGCCGCAGTCAACACCGCGTGCCCGCAGCTCCCTGGCGAGGTGGAGTCCGGTGGAGATGCCGTCGACCACGCAGATGCGCGACGGCGCCGGCGCCCGGTGGACTTCCGTGTCTTCTCCGGGGTGTGTCACGTGTTGTTCCTCGCAACCGTACGGGACCGCATCAGGTCGGCGCAGATTTGCCGGGCGACGTGTGCGGAGTTGGAGACGATCAGCTCGATGTTGTTGATGTAGGGGTGGCTGCCGCTGGTGGGATGTCCCACGGCGTGCAGGGCGGGCACGGGCCGGCCGTCCCGGTCCAGCAGGTTTCCGCCGGGGAAGGTGACCCGGGCCCCGCCGGTGGGCAGCTCGCGCAGCTGTCCCTCGTGGAGGAGGTGCGCGTAGAGGTTTCGCGAGCCCGGGGACACCAGATACTTGCTGGGACCCATGGCGTTGATCACGTGGTCGACGGTGAGGTCCGCCCCGCCCCGGAAGGAGAGCCGGAAGCCGCCCTCCTCGCCCGGCCTGATGGTGTGCAGGCCGCCGTGCACGCGCAGCCGGTCGGCGCGCAGCAGGGCGAGCAGCTTGCGTGCGTTGATGAGCGGAATGGCGGCGTTCTTGTGAAGAAGCGGGGCGTACTGCGTGCGCATGAATGCGAGCAGTTCTTCCTCGTCCAGTTGCGGCCACACCTGGTCCATACCGAGATGCGCGGAATAGCGCTGGGCGAAATTCCCGTCCGTTGGGTGCTTGGCCTGGCGCACGCTTTCGGCGAATTGCTGGACGGGATCGCCCTGGTTCGATTCCGCAGTGTTTCGGTGTGAGCTCAGAAAGCGCTGGAAAACGGCCAGCGCCGATTCCAGCGAGGCGGGTTTCCCGGCGTTTTCGCCGTCGGCCCCGCTGGCCTCGTTGTAGATTTCCTGCTGCACGGTGTACTCGGCCTTCACCTCGGGGAGAAGCCCGCGCCGCGAGACCATATGGACGGGAGCGCGGTGCCCGGTGTGGTGCAGGGTCAGCGCGACGTCGACCGCGGACAGGGAGCTGCCGAGGATCACCACCGGGGAATCCCGCGGTATGCCCCTGAGGCGCGCGGAGGCCGGGTACGGGTGCTCTACGTAGCCGGGTGTGCCGGTGAGGCCGTAGACGTCCTCGGGCCGGTTCGGGCCGGTGGCGAGGACGGTCTTGCGTGCCTCGAGTGCCCGGCCTGACGAAAGCCGCAGGCGAGAGCCCGACTCGTGCGGCGTGAGTCGTTCCACCCAGTCGTCCACCACCTCGACCTCCAGGCCCGGCGGAGGTGAGTCGAGCAGGTCGTGGAAACGCTCGCGCAAATACTCGCCGTACAGGGCGCGCGACACATGGGCGTGTTCGACGGGTTCCTCGCCGCGGTGGCCGCCCCGCGCGAGGAGCCAGCGCATGAAGTCCGCTCCGTCCCAGGAACGGATCGACAGGGCGTGCGCCGGAGTGTTCATGAGCAGCCATGGGTGATCGGGTCCGTAGACCCGTCCGTGGCCGCGCCGGAGATCCCGGTCGATGATGACGATGGAAAGGCGGTCCAGGCGTTCTATCTGAAATGAATGAACTAGTTCCGAAAATATCGCGGTTCCTGATGCCCCGGCACCGATGATAGCCACGTCTGCTGGCTGCATTTCTAACTCCCGGTGCGAATCGGCTCAGCCGGATCGATCTTGATCGAAGAGATCGCTGGGCGTCTATGACGAAGAGCACACCAGAGCCGGATGTGGCGCAGGTCACTCCAGGTCATGCCACTTTTGATTCCGAATTCAACTACAGGTATATGCTGCTGCCATTGATGTGTAAAACTACTCTCGCTTGACCCCTACGGCCGGACTCTCTGGGCCGGATTTTCTGAAGGGCGGGGAGCTACATGCAGGACGTGGACGAGCGGGCGTCGGACTCCGCGCTCGGCGAGCAGACCGCCGGGGGCACCCTCTCCAGGCCCTACCGCCGGCTCACCATCGGCGTGGTGTCCGTAGTGGCGCTGATCGCCTTCGAGGCGACGGCGGTGGCCACCGCCATGCCGGCCGCCGCCCGCGGGCTGCACGGAGTGGACCTCTACGCCTTCGCGTTCTCCGCCTACTTCACCACCAGCCTCGCCGCGATGGTGCTGTCCGGGCAGTGGTGCGACCGGCGCGGCCCGCTGGCGCCGCTCACCGCCGGTCTGGCCCTCTTCACCGCTGGACTGCTGCTCGCCGGGGCGGCACCCGCCATGGGGGTGTTCCTGCTCGGGCGGGCCACACAGGGACTGGGCGGCGGACTCGTCATCGTCGCGCTGTACGTCGTGGTCAACCGCGCCTACCCCGAGCGGCTGCGGCCCGCGGTCATGGCCGCCTTCTCCGCCTCCTGGGTGGTGCCCGGCATCGTCGGGCCGCTCGTCGCCGGGCTCATCACTCAGCACGCCGGCTGGCGTTGGGTCTTCCTCGCGGTGCCGGCCGCCATGGTGCCCGCCCTGTTCCTAGCGCTCCCCGCCGTGCGTCATACCGCATCCGGCCCGGTGGACGGCGCCCTGGCGGAACCTGATCCGCGGCGCGTCCGGCTGGCCTTCGTCGTCTCTGCGGGCGCCGCTCTGCTGCAGTACGCGGGGCAGCGACTGGACCCGCTCGCCCTGCTGCCGGCAGCGGTCGGTGCCGCGCTGCTTCTCCCGGCCGTGCGCGCGCTGATGCCGCTCGGGACTTTCCGGGCCGCCCGGGGACTCCCCGCGGTGATCCTGCTGCGTGGGGTGGCCGCCGGGTCGTTCATAGCGGCGGAGAGCTTCCTGCCGCTGATGCTGGTCAGTCGACGGCACATGTCCGTCACCCTCGCCGGGCTCTCCCTCGCCGGTGGCGGGTTGACCTGGGCACTCGGCTCGTACCTGCAGAGCCGCCCGGCGCTCCAGCAGCACCGGCAGAGGCTGTGCCAGGCGGGCATGGTGCTGGTCGCGGCTGCGATCGCCGGGGCCGCGCTGCCGCTGGCGCACGGCATCCCCGCGTGGGCCACCGCGCTCGCCTGGTGCGTGGGCGGCTTCGGCATGGGCATCGTGGTCTCGTCGGTGGGCGTGCTGTTGATGGAGCTTTCGGAGCCGGCCGAGGCCGGTGGCAACTCGGCCGCGCTGCAATTGTCCGACAGCCTGTCCAACGTCCTGCTGCTTGCCGTGTGCGGCGTGGTCTTCGCCGCGCTGGGCGGCGGCTCGGCCGGCGGCGGGCCGGGCCAGGGCCCGATACCGGCCGGGGCGTTCCTCGCCGTCTTCCTCCTGCTCTCGCTCGTAGCCCTCGCCGGGGTCCTGGTGGCCGGACGCTTCCGGACGCCCGGCTCGGCCCGAACCCCGCAGAACGCGCCCATGTGATACTGCGTCTGGCTCAATGCCCAGGTCATGCCGGTCGCACCGCCTGTCCACGACCACGCCGCCGCACGAAACGGAACCCACATGCCCTCGGTCCCCCCGCTCACTTCCCTGGTACACCAGCACCTCGCGGACGCTCTCTCGGCCACCCTGTCCGAGGCCGCGGACCCGCTGCTGCGACGAAGCGACCGGGCCGACTTCCAGGCCAACGGGATCCTGGCGCTGGCCAAGAAGGCAAAGGTGAACCCGCGCGAGCTGGCCCAGCAGGTCGTCTCCCGGATCGTCACGGGTGAGGTGATCGGGGACGTGGAAGTCTCCGGCCCGGGTTTCCTGAACATCACCGTCACCGACCGGGCGATCACCGAGAACCTCGCGGCGCGCGCCGCGGACGGCGATCGGCTCGGCGTGCCGTTCGTCGACGCCCCCGGCACGACGGTGATCGACTACGCGCAGCCGAACGTGGCGAAGGAGATGCACGTCGGTCATCTGCGCAACACCGTCATCGGCGACTCGGTCACCAGGCTTCTGGAGTTCACCGGCGAGAACGTGATCCGGCGCCATCACATCGGCGACTGGGGCACCCAGTTCGGCATGCTCATCCAGTACCTCTTGGAACACCCGGACGAGCTGGCGCACAAGGGCGGGCAGGCGGCCGGCGAGGAAGCCATGTCCAACCTCAACCGGGTTTACAAGGCCGCGCGCAAGCTGTTCGACTCCGACGAGGAGTTCAAGACGCGCGCCCGCCGCCGGGTGGTCGACCTCCAGGCCGGCGATGCCGAGACGCGCGCCATCTGGCAGCGGCTCGTGGACGAGTCGAAGATCTACTTCTACTCCGTCTTCGACAAGCTCGACGTCGAGATCCGTGAGGCGGACATCGTCGGCGAGTCCGGGTACAACGACATGCTGGCCGAGACCTGCCGCCTGCTGGAGGAGTCCGGCGTCGCGGTCCGCTCCGAGGGCGCCCT
>NZ_JBFAWY010000033.1:0-70852 GCF_040680575.1 Streptomyces sp. NPDC052020 | reverse complement strand
CGTCCCCGGCCTGATGGGCCGCACCATGACGATGCTGAGGGAGCTGCCGTGACCGCGCCCACGATCGACGTGCACGCCCACGTCCTGCTGCCCGTCCGCTTCCCTGATCCAGAATCAATCCTTCGGGCCCAGGCGGATTCTCATATGAGGATGAGAAACGCCGATGAGGAACTGAGGCACACCGTTCATTCGGGTGGGTCGCGGAAACATTTCGGCACACGGGGTTTCCGGTGCGGGCGGCACTCGTTAGGCACGGCGCCACACTTTCCGTTCCCCGCGGTGACGGGTGACGGGAGTCGCCGAAGAAAGGAACACGATGAATCCCCTGAAGGCCGCCGCCGCCGTCGCCGGATCCATGGTCCTCGCCGGGGTCGCCGGACCCGCGTACGCCCACAACGACGTCGCCCAGCTCACGGGCGCCGTCGACCACGCCGCGGGGGTGGTCACCGAGGAGCCGGTCATCGGCCTGCCGGTGGAGTCCCGGACGGACAAGCACAGCACCGAGGGCAAGTCGTCCGCCCTGCACACCACGAAGGCCGTGACCAAGGAGGTGGGTTCGGCGGGCGCCCTGCTCGGCGGCCTGCCGGCGCGGGGCTGAGTCCCCCCGTTCGCCACCACCGACAGACGGACACCGGACGAGGAGCACGAACATGGTCGTCAGCGAGCGCGAAGCATCCCGGGGGGAACCGGCGGAACCGGCCAGAGGCGGCCCCGCGGACGCCGCACGCCGCCGACTGGTGCGCCGGCTGCTCGCCCCCGCCCTGGCGTCGGCGTTCGTCCCCGTGACCGCCGCCTCCCGGCCCACGGGGGCCTCAGCGGCCTCAGGGGCCGCACGGACGGACCGGGGCGTCCCGGCCGGACGCGCGCGGGCCGTGGCCCGTCCCCTGACCGGCCCGGACAGCGGCGCGTTCGACGAGACCTACCGCGGCCGGCACATCCGCGGCGTCAGGACACCGGGCGCGGCCGGTGGCGCCGGCACCTGGCAGGTCACCGTGGACGGGCGCCCGCTGCACCTGATGCGCCGTGCCGACGGCACCTGGCTGAGCATGGTCGACCACTCCCGCTCGTACCCCACCCCGCTGGAGGCGGCCCGCGCGGCCGTCGACGAACTCCCGCCGGGGCAGCGGCTGCGCGAGACGGGCGGCGGACACGGGCACACGGGAGGCCGCCATGGTGTACACGCGTAAGGACGTCAGCACCCTGACCCGCGCCGAGCGGCAGCGGTTCGTACGGGCGCTGCTGGAGGTCAAACGCCGAGGCGAGTACGACGAGTTCGTGCGCACGCACATCGAGTACTACGTCGCCGACGGGGAGGACGGGCTGCGCGCGGCCCACATGACCCCGTCCTTCCTGCCCTGGCACCGGCGGTTCCTGCTGGACCTGGAACGGGCGTTGCAGCGGGTGGACGCGTCGGTCTCCGTGCCGTACTGGGACTGGACGAAGGACCGCGGCACCACCTCCGCGCCCTGGACCGCCGACCTGCTGGGCGGCACCGGCCGGGCCTCGGACCACCAGGTGACGACCGGGCCGTTCGCCTACAGGGAGGGCAACTGGACCCTCCGGGAGAACGTGACCGACACCCGGTTCCTCACCCGGGACCTCGGCCGCCGCCGCGACCCGATCAAGCTGCCGACCAAGAGCGACCTGGAATGGGCGCTGAAGGACCCCGTCTACGACACCGCGCCCTGGGACTCGACGTCCGCCAAGGGGTTCCGCAACAAGCTGGAAGGATGGGGGCCCGGCCGGGGCAGCGCCTCCTGGCGCAACCACAACCGGGTGCACCGCTGGGTCGGCGGGGTCATGGTCGGCGGCGCCTCCGTGAACGACCCCGTCTTCTGGCTCGTGCACGCCTTCGTCGACCTCCAGTGGTCCCGCTGGCAGCACCGCCACCGAGGCGCCCGCTACCTGCCGGACAGGCCCCCCGGCCAGAGCAGCCCGCAACACGGCCGCATCGTCGCCCGCCACCAGAGGATGCCCCCGTGGGACGTGACCCCGGACCAACTGGAGGACCACAGCCGCATCTACCGGTACGCGTGAGAGAGGGCGAACTGGCGGCCGGGCGCTGAGAGGGTGTGAAGGCCGAAGCGATGTGCTCACCCGCGTCAACGCAGGTCGCTGGCGAGCGAAAGGCGTCAAGGCGATCGCTGTCTCGTCCTGCGCCCACGGGCCGGGAACCGCCCGTGCTGATGACGCCCCCGCGATCGCCGGGCGTGCTACCTCGTGCTACACGGTGCTCAAGCCCGGAGACCCCGACGAGAGACGTTCGGGACGACGCGCCTCGCGCGGAAGCGTCTGCCACGACCTCGCTCGCGGCGTGTGCGGGCGGTCGGGCATCGCATCACCTCGTACAGCCGTATCGAGCAAGGCCACGCCAGCCCCCAGCTGGACACCCTGGTCCGGAGCGCCGACGCGATCGGCGTGCCCCCACGAGATCTCGTGGGGTGAGCGGCCCGCCTCCGACGGGGGCGGAGACGGGCCGCGGGGGCGTCACCGGCTCGGCCGGCGTCGAGCCGGTGACGGACCCGGGCGGGCGGCCGCCGGGCTCCCCAGCGCACGACGGCCGCCCGGCCCGCTGGCGCCGCAGCTACCTCCAGCGGCGCCAGCGGAAGTCTCAGTACCGCAGCCCACTGGGCCGGGGCCCGTGGGGATGAGCGCGGATGAGGACGTTGCCGCGGTCACGGGGTGAGATCGTGCGGGTACGGGCGGACCTCCTCAGGCACCGGCTGCGGTGGCGGCGGGGGCTCCCGTCGCCGGGCACGCGGTAGCCGACCAGGGACCGCGCCCACCCGGCGGCCTTCGGTCTGAGGAGAGAGGCTGGCGGGTTCGTGTCGCTGACCTTGCGGCGCGGCCTGCCGTAGGCACCCGGCCCCGACCGATCCCCCGGCTGCCGAGAACATCGGCGCGAAAAGGGCGCCCGGGGCTTCGTCGTGGTGGCTGATGCCGACCCTGACCAGCGGAAACACCCCCGGAAAGACCTCCCCGGGGGGAAGGGTGAACGCTGGCGCCCCCGGCAGGACTCGAACCTGCGGCCAAGCGCTTAGAAGGCGCCTGCTCTATCCACTGAGCTACGGGGGCCTGGTGTGGTGGCCTTCGTCGCGGGGCCGTGGTGGCTGATCCGTGACGTCGCCGGGGACAAGGATAGGGCTCCCGGCTCCCTGTCCCGGTCGCTTCCCCTCCGTGGCTCGATGTGGAGGTTCGGTGAAGCGGTCCTGATAATCGCAGGCAGGTGCGAATCGTGCATCGCTTTTGGCGTCCTGCGCATCGGGTGTTGTGCACTCGTTATGCCTGGCCGGTGTCGAGGCCCCACTCACCCCATGCGCCCCTTGTGTCCTGTCGGCGCGCAGACATGCTCATATGCTTCAGAATTCCCCTAAAATTGGGCATTCTTCGCATGTGGTGACCTTGGACGTACGGCCTCAGCTGCTCGACGCACTCTCCGCCCTGCGCGACCGTGTCGCGGCCGCACGCTTCCCGCTGCCCCTGGCCGGGGCCCCACGCGCGCGTGCCAACCGCGACGAGCTGCTCGCGCAGCTCGACGACTACCTGGTGCCCCGGCTCAAAGAGCCCGAGGCCCCGCTGCTGGCCGTCATCGGCGGATCCACCGGGGCGGGCAAGTCCACGCTGCTGAACTCGCTCGTGGGCCGCCGGGTCAGCGCGGCGGGGGTGCTGCGCCCCACGACGCGGACTCCGGTCCTGGTCTGCCATCCGGAGGATCACCACTGGTTCAGCGGCACGCGGGTCCTGCCCGAGCTCACGCGCGTGTGGGTGCCCCACCAGGACCCCGGCGACGACCTGCTGCTGCCGGGAGAGAACCCCGCGCGCGTGCTGCGCGTCGAGACCGCCGACACCCTGCCGCCCGGCCTCGCCCTCCTCGACGCGCCCGACATCGACTCGCTGGTCGCCGACAACCGCTTCCTCGCCGCCGAGCTGCTGTGCGCCGCCGACATCTGGGTGATGGTCACCACGGCCGCCCGGTACGCCGACGCCGTCCCCTGGCATCTGCTGCGCACCGCCAAGGAGTACGACGCCACCCTCGTCACGGTGCTCGACCGCGTGCCCCACCAGGTGGTGTCCGAGGTCTCACGGCAGTACGCCGCGCTGCTCACCAAGGCCGGCCTCGGCGAGGTACCCCGGTTCACCGTGCCCGAGCTGCCCGAGTCGGCCTGGGGCGGCGGGCTGCTGCCGGCCACCGCCGTGGCGCCGCTGCGGAGCTGGCTCGTCCACCGCGCGCAGGACCCCGCCGCCCGGCAGCAGGCCATGGCCCGTACGGCGTACGGACTCCTCGACTCCCTCAAGTCCCGCATGCCGGAGCTGGCCAGTGCCGCCGCCGCGCAGTACGCCGCCACCCTCAGGCTCACCGCCGCCGTCGACGGCGCCTACGACAGCGAGCACGCGCGTGTGCGGGGCCGGTTGCGGGCCGGGGCCGTGCTCGCCGGGGACGCGCTGAAGCGGTGGCGCGCGTTCCCCCTCGACTGCTCCGCCCGGGAGCTCATGGACGCCCTCACCGAGAGCCTGGCCGCTCTCCTGCTGTGCGCCGTCACCGCCGCGGACGAGCGCGTCGACGAGGCGTGGCGGCGCGATCCGGCCGCGGACACCCCGGAACTCGCCGGGCGCGGCGCCTCGCCGGAAGGGGCCGAGCACCGCATCGGCATGGCCGTACGGCGGTGGCGGCGGGAGCTGGAGGAGTACGCCGAGGAGGAGGTGCGCGAGGTCGACCGGAGCGTCGCCCCCGATCCCGAGGTCGTCGCCGCGCTGGTCGCCACCGCGCTGCTGGGCGGGCGCCGGGCCCGCTCCGCGGGGGAGGGGCTCGCCGAGCGGATCGGCGCGCACGGCGCGCTGCGGCTGCGCGACCGGGGCGGGCGGCTGCTGTCCGAGTACGTGGACCGGGTCGTGCACCGGGAGCGCGAACGCCGGCTCGCTCCCCTCGACGCCCTCGACGTCCATCCCGAGCCCCAGGCCGAACTCATCGCCGCGCTGTCCGTATTGCAGAAGGAGAGGTGACCGGTGACCGCCGTCACTGACCAGGACCCCACCGAGCACACCGGCCGCCCGAAGGGCACGGCCCGCGGGGACGACCACCGCGCGGACCGGTCCCCGGGGGAGCACGGGCGCCGGGGCGGGACGGCCGCCGCGACCGGCCCCGGAGGGAAGGACGACCACCGCGGGGAGCGGGAGCGGGAGCGCGAGCGGGGCGGTGCCCTGCGCGGGACGGACGCCGGCCCGCCCGGCCGCGGCGACCGCACCGACCGTGTCGACCGTGTGGAGCGCGGCGACCGTGTGGAGCGGGACCGTCCGCAGGGCGCCCCGTCCGAGGGCGCGGACTGCGTGGACGCCTGGGACGACGGGCTGATCGCCCGGCGGGTGAACGAGACCGACGGCGCGGAACAGCTCCCCGCCGTGTCGCGGCCGGTGTCCGGCGGGCCTGGCGTGGCGCCGCTGGCGTACGACGGGCCACTCAGAGCGCGCCTCGACGCGCTGCGCGAACTCGTGGGCCTCTCCCGCACCCGGCTGGACGACGGGACCCTCGCCGAGGCGGGCCGGGTCCTCGACGAGGCCGGCGCGCGGCGCAGGCTGTCGGGCCGGCACACCGTCGTCGCCCTCGCCGGCGCCACGGGCAGCGGCAAGTCGCAGCTGTTCAACGCGCTCGCCGGCGTGGCCATCTCGGAGACCGGCGTGCGCCGGCCCACCACGGCGGCGCCCATCGCGTGCAGCTGGAGCGACGGCGCGTCCAGTCTGCTCGACCGGCTCGGCATCCCGGGCCGGCTGCGGCGGCGCCCCCTGCAATACCCGGACGTGGAATCGCGGCTGCGCGGGCTGGTCCTGGTCGACCTGCCCGACCACGACTCGGCGGCCGTGGCCCACCGCGAGCAGGTGGACCGCATCCTGGCGCTGGTCGACGCCGTCATCTGGGTCGTCGACCCCGAGAAGTACGCCGACGCCCTCCTCCACGAGCGCTATCTGCGGCCCATGGCGGGCCACGCGGAGGTCATGTTCGTCGTCCTGAACCAGATCGACCGGCTGCCCGGGGAGGCCGCCGACCAGGTCCTGGACGATCTGCGGCGGCTGCTGGACGAGGACGGCGTCGCCCTCGGGGAGTACGGCGAACCGGGCGCGAACGTGCTGGCGCTGTCCGCGCTCACCGGGGACGGTGTCGGCGAGCTGCGGGAGGCGCTCGGCCAGTTCGTGGCGGAGCGCGGCGCTCCGGCCCGCCGGATCTCGGCCGACGTGGACGCCGCCGCCTGGCGCCTGCGCCCGGTGTACGTCACCGGGCAGCGCTCCGGGCTCAGCGAGGAGGCGCGCGAGGAGTTCGCGGACCGGCTCGCGGACGCGGTGGGGGCCACCGCGGCGGGCGAGGCGGCCGAACGCGCCTGGCTGCGCAACGCGGGCCGTGCGTGCGGCACGCCCTGGCTGCGGCTGTGGCGCTGGTACCAGGACCGGCGCGAACCCCCGACCGGACGGCTCCCGCTGCGCGTCCAGGCCGACGAGGAGGCCACGGCCCGCCAGCGTGTCGAGCAGGCGGTCCGCACGGTCGCCGACCGGGCGTCGGCCGGGCTGCCGGCGCCGTGGGCGCAGGCGGTGCGCGAGGCGGCCGTACGCGGTGCGCAGGGCCTGCCCGAGGCGCTGGACGAACTGGTGGCGAAGGCGGGGCTGCCCCCGGGCCGGCCGCCGCGCCCGGGGTGGTGGCCGGTGGCCGTGTTCGGCCAGGCGTGCATGACCTTGGTGCAGGTCGTGGGCGGGCTGTGGCTGCTGGGCCAGATCGTCGGGGTCATGTCGCCGAACCTGGGCGTACCCGTGCTGCTGATGCTGTCCGGCATCATCGGCGGCCCCGTCATCGAGTGGAGTTGCCGCATGGCCGCCCGGGGACCGGCGCGCCGGTACGGGCAGGAGGCGGAACGCCGCCTGAGAGAGGCGGCGGCGGGCTGCGGCCGGGCCCGCGTGCTGGACGCGGTGGCGGCGGAGCTGCTGCGGTACCGGGAGGTGCGCGAGCAGTACGGGCGGGTCACGGGGGCGGGGGCGCGATAGCGCTCCTGTCTCCCCGGCCCGGCGGCGGGGGACGCGGAGGGCCCTACCCGGCGGCTGTGTCACTCCCGCGGGTGACGGAGTTGTCCACAGGCGGGCGGTGCTGCACAGCGCCCGGCGGGACCCGGCCCGGCGGGGGCAGTCTGGCCGTGCGGCGAGACGGCGCCCGGCGGGCCACCGGCGGACGCGGTCCGGCCGTACGGCGATCGCGGCCGGCCGGGGACCCGCCCCGCAGGGGCCCGGTCGCCGGGGCAGGCGGCGGCACCAGGCGCCCGCGCCCGGCCGTCCTCACGGCGGCGGGTACGGCGACGGCGTGTCCGCCGCGGCAGAGACAGCCGTGCGGGAAGGGCCCGTACGCGTGTCCGCCCGGCGTGGGTGCCCGGGCGAGGGAGGGGTGCACGATGAACGAGACGATGATCTGCGCGGTGGGCAACGTGGCGACGCATCCGGTCTACCGGGAACTGGCGAGCGGCCCGTCGGCGCGGTTCCGGCTGGCGGTCACCTCACGCTACTGGGACCGGGAGAAGAGCGCCTGGACGGACGGCCACACCAACTTCTTCACGGTGTGGGCCCACCGGCAGCTCGCCGCCAACGCGGCGGCGTCCCTGGCGGTGGGCGACCCCGTCATGGTGCAGGGCCGGCTGAGGGTGCGCACGGACGTGCGCGACGGACAGACCCGGACCTCGGCGGACATCGACGCGGTGGCGATCGGCCACGACCTCACGCGCGGCACGTCGGCCTTCCGCCGCGCCGGCAAACCGGACACGGCCACCGCCACTGCGTCACCGGCCGAGCCCGACTGGGAGGCCCCGGCCGCGCAAGCGGACGACCCGCCCGGCCAACCGAACCCTGCCGAACCCGCACTGACGTGACGTCAGCCGCGGTCGCGCGGACCGCCTGACGCACACCTGTCCGAACTGCGGCTTATCGAGGAATACGCACGGGAAGGCCCCGGGTGGATTTATCGATAAGCCCTGTTCAGAGCCGCCGCGGGGATAACGATTCCGAGTCGGATCGATGATCGGACAGCATCACCGGGGAGTGCGGTGTGCCGCTTCCTTAGGATGCCGGGCATGCCCTCCGGGGCTGCTGATTCTGCTGGTGGGACCGTTCCCCCCACATCAACGGGTCCTGCTCGAAGGGGAATTTGGTGTTTTCTGCGTACTCCGCGCTGTCCACGTCCGGGCGAGGGGCGGCGCGCCTCGCCACCGTGACCATGGTGTCCGGGCTCACCGCCGCCGGCGTCCTGGCCGGCGGCGCACCGGCCGCCGCCGCCGACGGGACGGCGCAGAGCCGCGGCGGGGCGACCGCCACCGTGAACGGCCTGAAGACCTACGGCACCGCGGTGACGGAGGGTGCCACGGGGCGGCAGGAGATCCCGGCCGGCCTGTTCGAGATGTCCGTCGAGGGCGGCGGCACGCTCCAGACGTACTGCGTCGACATCCAGAGCCCCACGCAGAAGGGAGCCCAGTACCACGAGACCCCCTGGGGCGGTACCTCGCTGGGCACCAACCCGCGGGCGGGCCGCATCGGCTGGATCCTGCGGAACTCCTACCCGCAGGTGAACGACCTCGCCGCGCTCGCGAAGAAGGCGGGAGTGCGCGGCGGACTCACCGAGCAGGACGCGGCGGCCGGCACGCAGGTGGCCATCTGGCGCTACTCGGACGACGCGGACGTCCGGGCCCTGGACCCGCAGGCCGAACGGCTCGCCGACTACCTGGAGGACAAGGCCCGCGCTCTGGCCGAGCCGGCGGCGTCCCTCAGCCTCGACCCGCCCGCCGTCGCCGGCCGCCCCGGCGAGCGGCTCGGACCGGTGACCGTGCACACCGACGCGGACCGCGCCACGGTGACGCCGACGGCGGACGCCGCCACGAGCGGCGTGCGGATCGTCGACAGGAACGGCAGGGCCGTCACCTCCGTCACCGACGGCAGCCAGGTCTTCTTCGACGTGCCGGACGACGCCCCGGCCGGTACGGCGGAGCTGACCGTGCAGGGCTCGACCACCGTGCCCGTCGGGCGCGCCTTCGCCTCCGAGTCCCGCAGCCAGACCCAGATCCTGGCCGGCTCCAGCGAGTCGACGGTCTCGGCGGCGGCGAGCGCGACCTGGGGCACGACGGGCGCCGTGCCCGCCCTGTCCGCGGCGGAGAACTGCGCCGAGGGCACCTTGGACCTCACCGCCGTCAACCGCGGCGACGAGGCGTTCTCCTTCGAGCTGATGGGCGCCGAGTACGCCATCGCCGCCGGCGAGACCCGCACGGTGGCGGTCCCGCTCCAGGAAGGGCAGTCCTACGACTTCACGATCACCGGCCCGGGCGGCTTCGAGGAGCGGTTCACCGGCGTCCTCGACTGCCGGACCCAGGCCGGCGAGAGCGAGAGCGGCCAGGACACCCAGATCATCGGCGAGCCGGCCCCCGCCACGGCCGGCGGCACCGCGGCGGACACCAACCTCGCCGAGACCGGCGGCTCGGACGTCACCCCGCTGATCGGCGCCATCGCCCTCGGCCTGGTGATCACCGGCGGCGGCACACTGCTGGTCGCCCGGAGGAAGAACGCCGGGCCCCAGGAGTGAGAACCGCTGGGCCGCCTCACCCACCGGCGGCCGCGGTCACCTCGGCGACGCCGGCGGGAGTCTCAGCACCGCCAGACCTTGGGCCGGGGTCCGTGGGGTGGGCGCGGATGAGGACATTGCAGTCCGAGACACGCGAGCCGTCCCTGGCGGCTCGGGCCTCTTCCCGTTGCCGTGCGAGGTCCCGGCACGTCGGGCAGCCCGCCACCGGGTCCGGTTCGGGAGGGAGTAGACCCAGTACGGGGGCCGGGCTCATCACGTTCGCGGGTTTCATCGGCGGTGCCTCCTCACGAGCCGGGTCAGCGCGAGGCCGGTCTCGCACTGCCCGACGTCATCGACGCAGGGTTCGCACTGGGTGACGTGGGTGTAGAGCGCGGCGTGGGCGCGGCGGCCGGTGCAGGGGCCGCAGGCGCGCGGCCACCAGCGGCCGGTCTCCGGGTCGGTGTGCTCGCCGAGGTCGACGGCCGTCTCAGCGGTCAGCCGCTCCGGGCACCACAGACAGACGGCGCCGCGGGCCTGATCCGGGGGCAGCGTGTCGAAGTGGGGCAGCGCGAGCAGGGCCAGGACCTCGGGCGGGATCTCCTGCGTGATGCCGTTCGATGGCCCCCTCCACGTGGGGAGGCGCGGGTCAGTGCTGTGTCGCATGTCGACGTTCCTCAGCAGCGTTGGCCATGCCCCGGGGCCGTTCGCGCGGTCGTCGGGGTCCTTGCAGTCCAGACAGCCTCCGGTCACGGATGGTGTCGATTCGATCCCCCAGCGGTAATCTCACCGTGAGATGACTTCCCATCCCGCCGTGGACATCGGGGGCCGCGTCATGTCGACCGCACTGGGACCAATCGACGTGCCCGACTGGGCATGGGAGCGCATCGAGGTTCGGAAAGCCCTCCGTGCCAGGGACATAGGCGCCGTCTTCCGCCACGTTCAGCAGTACGCCGGCGCCAGCCAAGCACGCATCGCGGCCGCCGCCGGGATGACACAGGCCCGCGTCAACGAGATCATCAACGGCCGCCGAGAGGTGTCCCGACTCGACGTCTACGAGCGGATCGCGGACGGCCTCCACATGCCCGACGACGCCCGACACCTGCTCGGCCTGGCGGCGTCCCGGGAGAAGCGC
This sequence comes from Streptomyces sp. NPDC052020, assembly GCF_040680575.1. Classification (NCBI taxonomy): domain Bacteria; kingdom Bacillati; phylum Actinomycetota; class Actinomycetes; order Kitasatosporales; family Streptomycetaceae; genus Streptomyces; species Streptomyces sp. NPDC052020. The sequence goes on along the minus strand of NZ_JBFAWY010000033.1, from coordinate 60,152 downwards.
TCAGGCGGGGCCGCTTTCGACCTCGCCGCATTCCCCGAAGTGGTCCGCGTGTACGCCGCGCAGAACTCCGCGGCCGACGAGATCCAGCAGCAGGCCCGCGAAGCCGAACAGCTGGACGTGCTGGCCGTGCGTGGCCTCGGGCTGATCGGCCTCAACGACAGCCTCCTGCGGGCCTGCTTGCCGCGGAACCAGGGAGGCAAGGGGCTGCGGGTGCGGGTCCTGCTCCTCGACCCCGAGTCCGAAGCACTGGCGCAGCGGGCGGCGGAGATCGGAGAGTCCGCCGAGTCTCTGGCCGGTGGCGTGCGCCTGGCCGAGGCGCGACTGCGAGAGTTGGCCGACACCTGCGACATCAGCGTGTACCGCTACCGCATGCTGCCCACTTGGCGACTGATCCGCACGGACTCCACCATGTTCGTCAGCGCCTTCGACGCCGGGTGGGAAGGGCACGAATCCGCCACCTACAAGGTGATGGAGACGCCGCACGGGCCCCTGTACCGGGGATTCCTGCGCATGTTCGAAGCGATCATCGACGACGCTGAGCGCACGGTCTGAAGGGGAAGGGAACGGCGTGATCGAGGCGGAGCTGAAGGCGCGCGTGCACGCACCGCAGGAAGTGATGCGGATGCTCGAGGAACGGGCGACCGCTCGGGTCGAGGTGTACCGAGACACGTACTACGACCGGCCGGACGGCTCGCTGGAGAAAGCCGGGGAAGAACTGCGGGTACGCACGGTGCACGGCCCGGACAGCACCCGGACGTTCCTCACCTACAAGGGCGCCGCGGTGGATGAGGAGTCTGGTTCGAAGCCAGAGCACGAGACCGCCGTCGCCGACGCGGACGCGGCGCACGCCATCGTGCGCGGCCTGGGGCACGTGCCGTTCATCACCTTCGAGAAGCGGTGCCGGAACTACGACTTCGAGGCGCACGGCCGACAGATGCTCGCCACCCTGGTGCGCGTCCCCGAGATCGACGGCACGTTCCTCGAAGTCGAAACGCTGGTCGACGAGGAAGAAGTGAACGCCGCCCTGGACGACATCCGCGCCGTGCTCGCCGACCTCGGTATCGGCCCAGACGATCTGACGCGCGAGACGTACACGGGCGCCGTGGCGGCGCAGCGTCAACGGGCCTGAACGCACGAAAAGCGGCCCCGCCCTCCCGCGGAGGAGAGCGGGGCCGCGGTCGTGGGGTGAGGCCGTGCAGGTACGGACGGACCTCCTCAGGCACCGGGTGCTGCGGCGGCGGGGGCTCCAGTTGCTGGGCACGCATGTAGCTGACCAGGGACCGCGCCCACCCGGCGATGTACCGCAGCGCGTAGTCCTGCGCGTTGATCCGCTGGCGGTCCTGCTCGGTCTCCGCTTCCCACTCGTCGATGAGCTGCCCCCTGGCGGGTGATCTCCCGTTCCATGCGCTCTGTGATCGCCGTGAAGTCGTCGCGGCGCTGCTGACCACGCGGCTGCCGCCGGCCGATGACGGCCGAGACGATGCCGCCCACCGAGGTGACGCCGGCGACGGCGAGGGCACTGGTCGCGGTCAGCATCCCAGGTCTCACGCGGTGGCTCCGTTCGCGCTGGGGGCTCGTCCCATCCGATCGCCACGAGGTTGACCAGACCGAACGAGCCGAGGATCAGGGCGAGCACCCAGCCTCGGGGGGGACCCGCCGAGCGGCTATTAGGAGACGAGCTAGGCACCAGCCCAGGCGGACGCGATCAGCCACACTGCGACGAACCCGGGCCACTCGTGGGGACGCCCCAGCCAGGCGCAGACCAGGGCGACGGTGCCCGCGAGGATCCAGGCCCAGCCCCAGGCGTCCAGCGGCGCGACCTTCAGCAGCAGCGTCATTTCCCGTGCCGGTCAGGAACGGACCACCGCCCGAGTCCGTGCAGCCGGCGACTACGTCGACGAAGCAGAGGATGTTGCCAAGCGACAGGGCGGCGACCGCGACGAGGACTACACCCAGTTCGGCCCGACCAATGTCGGTCTCCACCGGGTGGACATGCTGCTCCGCTTCGAGGACGGCTGGTCCGCCCTGGAAGCTGCCGGTGGCCTCGAACCCGAGGCACTCGCCGGGCTGTCCCGGGAGCGACAGGCCGGCCACCATGTCGCGATGGCACGCGCTTCGCTCTTGACACGGCGGAAGGGCGACGCTGCGGAGGCGCTTTTGGAGGCTGCAAAGCTGGCGCCCGAAGAAGTGGTCGGTCGGCCGGACACGGTGAATCTGGTGAAGGATGTCGTCGGTGTGACGACCAATCCGGGACCGGGCTTGCGCGCGTTGGCCAAGCGTTGTGGACTCCGGGCATGACGAAGCCGGTCCTGTACTTGATCGCCTGCGCTGCGGGCCCCACCCAGTACGTCGACGAGGGAGTCCGTGCCGCTCAGGCGGACGGCTGGGACGTGTGCTTGATCCTCACGCCGTCAGCCTTCTCTTGGTGGGAGCCGCGAATGCAGGAACTGGTCGACCTGACAGGGCATCCCGTGCGGTCGCGGTACAAGCTGCCATGGGAGAGGGACGCGCTGCCGAAGGCGACGGCGATGCTGGTGGCGCCGATGTCGTGTACGACGCTGAATAAGTGGGGCGCGGGGATCAGCGACACGTTGGCGATCGGGCTGCCGTCGGAGGCGGTGAACATGGGCGTTCCGGTGGCGGCGATGCCTTACTTCAACCGGGCGCAGGGTGCGCAGCCTGCGGTCGCTAGGTCGGTCGCCGCGTTGCGGGAGCAGGGCGTTCTCGTCCTGGACGGTCCGGAGGGGTACGAATCGCACCCTCCGAAGCAGGGGAACCCGAAGGGCTACCCGTGGGAGAGGGCGCTCGCCGGCGTGCGGCGCCTGGTTGGCCGCCCGTAGGCGTGATCCGCGTCCCCCGAGCCTGTTGCATGGCAGGGGCCCGCCCGGCCCCGGGTGCCGGTGCCGTTCGTGCTTACGCGGTGAGGATGTCCATGAGCTGGGTGAGACTGTTGATCCGCCAGTCCGCGGCTGCGACCACCTCTGGCGCGTCCGCCCACAGGTGGCCCCACGGCCCGCGGCGCAGATGCGCGGTCCGCAGACCCGCGGCCTTCGCTGGGAACAGGTCGTTGCCGGGGTGGTCGCCGACATACACCGTCTCATCCTGGTCGGCTTGAGCAACCTCGCGTACCCGCTGGAAGAACTCGGGCTGCGGCTTGGCCACGCCCCAGTCCCCGGAAGTCACGATCAGGTCTGCGGGCAGGTCCAGGCCGCGGAGCAGTTCGCCAGCCCGGGAGGTCTGATTCCCGGCGACGATGACGCGGGCACCGAGTTGACGCATGGCGGAAAGCGCCGGGCGGACGTCGTCGTACAGGTCGCCATTGTCGAGGTACTCGCCACGGCCGGCGGCGGCGCGGGCGTGGTACTCGGCGGGGATGTCGATACCGGGGCGGGCCAGGCGTAGGGCGTCGGCGTTGTCGCGGCCTTGCGCGACGACGGCTCCGACGAGGGCGGAGAGGGTGTGGCGGGGGATGTTGAGCCAGTCGGCCCAGGATGCCCAGTAACGGTCGTCTCGGGTGATGGTTTCGCCGACGTCGAGGACAACTGTTTTGATCACGCTGGGAAGGCTAGAGGTCGTGGGCTGACGTTATGAGCCGGTGTCGATCCCGCGGCCTATCGGCGTCCGTAAGCAGGAGGGGGGAGACGTCAGGCGCCCTGTGCACGCGTCGATGTCCACCAGGCCGCGGCAGGACCTCATGCCCGCCGAGTGATCGATCCCGGACCGTCCCCGGGCCGTGCGGGGGCGGCCGAGGCCCGCCGGTGCCGACCGACAGTGACACGACGGTGACGGGAGGGGCTCCGGTGCCATCCGGGAAAGGCCAGGTCAGAGCCCTCGGACGGAACGCGTTTCCTCCCAGGGGTGGCGGTCAGGCAAGATGGGGTGTATCTGCCCACTGCCAGATCTCAAGTTGCCGGACGGTTTCTCTTGGCTGAGTACATCTACACCATGCGCAAGGCGCGCAAGGCACACGGCGACAAGGTCATCCTTGACGACGTCTCCCTGAACTTCCTGCCTGGCGCAAAGATCGGTGTTGTCGGCCCGAACGGCGCCGGTAAGTCGACGATCCTGAAGATCATGGCGGGGCTGGAGCAGCCGTCGAACGGCGATGCCTTCCTCGCGCCCGGCTACAGCGCCGGCATCCTGCTTCAGGAGCCCCCGCTGACCGAGGACAAGACGGTCCTGGAGAACGTCCAGGAGGGCGTCGCCGAGATCAAGGGCAAGCTCGACCGGTTCAACGAGATCGCCGAGCTGATGGCCACCGACTACTCCGACGCGCTGCTGGAGGAGATGGGCAAGCTCCAGGAGGAGCTGGACCACGCCGAGGCGTGGGACCTGGACGCCCAGCTGGAGCAGGCCATGGACGCGCTGGGCTGCCCGCCCGGCGACTGGCCCGTCACCAACCTCTCCGGTGGTGAGCGCCGCCGTGTCGCGCTGTGCAAGCTGCTGCTGGAGCAGCCCGACCTGCTGCTGCTCGACGAGCCGACCAACCACCTCGACGCCGAGTCGGTGAACTGGCTGGAGCAGCACCTGGCCAAGTACCCGGGCACCGTCGTGGCCGTCACCCACGACCGGTACTTCCTGGACAACGTCGCCGGGTGGATCTGCGAGGTCGACCGCGGCCGGCTGCACGGCTACGAGGGCAACTACTCGAAGTACCTGGAGACCAAGCAGGCCCGCCTGAAGGTCGAGGGACAGAAGGACGCCAAGCGCCAGAAGCGGCTCAAGGAAGAGCTGGAGTGGGTGCGGTCCAACGCCAAGGGGCGGCAGGCCAAGTCCAAGGCGCGTCTGGCCCGCTACGAGGAGATGGCCGCCGAGGCCGAGAAGATGCGGAAGCTGGACTTCGAGGAGATCCAGATCCCGCCGGGCCCGCGGCTGGGCAACGTGGTCGTCGAGGTCAGCAACCTCAACAAGGCGTTCGGGGAGAAGGTCCTCATCGACGACCTGTCGTTCACGCTCCCGCGCAACGGCATCGTCGGCGTCATCGGTCCCAACGGCGCCGGCAAGACCACCCTGTTCAAGATGATCCAGGGATTCGAGCAGCCCGACTCCGGCTCGATCAAGGTCGGCGACACCGTCAAGATCTCCTACGTCGACCAGAGCCGCGAGAACATCGACGCCAAGAAGACGCTGTGGGAGGTCGTGTCCGACGGGCTCGACTACATCAACGTCGGCCAGGTCGAGATGCCCTCGCGGGCGTACGTCTCCGCGTTCGGCTTCAAGGGACCGGACCAGCAGAAGCCGGCCGGCGTGCTCTCCGGCGGTGAGCGCAACCGGCTGAATCTGGCGCTCACCCTCAAGCAGGGCGGCAACCTGCTGCTCCTCGACGAGCCGACCAACGACCTGGACGTCGAGACGCTCTCCAGCCTGGAGAACGCCCTGCTGGAGTTCCCGGGCTGCGCCGTCGTGGTCTCCCACGACCGGTGGTTCCTCGACCGCGTCGCCACCCACATCCTCGCCTACGAGGGCGAGTCCAAGTGGTTCTGGTTCGAGGGCAACTTCGAGTCCTACGAGAAGAACAAGATCGAGCGGCTCGGTCCGGACGCCGCGCGTCCGCACCGCGCCACCTACAAGAAGCTGACCCGGGGCTGATCTTGCGGCACATCTACCGCTGCCCGCTGCGCTGGGCGGACATGGACGCGTACGGTCACGTCAACAACGTGGTCTTCCTGCGCTACCTGGAGGAAGCCCGGATCGACTTCCTGTTCCGCCCGGACAAGGACTTCCAGCAGGGGTCGGTGGTGGCGCGCCACGAGATCGACTACAAGCGGCAGCTCGTGCACCGGCACGCCCCGGTCGACATCGAGCTGTGGGTCACGGAGGTAAGGGCCGCGTCCTTCACCCTCGCCTACGAGGTGAAGGACGGCGACCAGATCTACGTCCGGGCCTCCACGGTGATCGTGCCGTTCGACTTCGCGGCACAGCGGCCCCGCCGGATCACCGAGGAGGAGCGGGAGTTCCTCCAGGAGTACACGGAGAACGACGAGGCGGAGGCCGTCGCCGCATGACGGTGCTCCACCTCGCGGACGACGGGGAGGCGGCGGACCTCGCGGCCTTCCTCTCCCGGCTGCTCCACTACGACCGGTCCGCCGCCGTCCGGCTCCAGGCGGCCGGAACGGCGCTGGCCGTCTTCGGGCGGCCGGCCTCCTTCGAGGTGCTGGCGGTCCGCGCGGTGCGGCTCGCCAAGCCGTACGAGAACGGGCTCGACGTCACGCTCGACGTGACCGTCTCCGCCGGTGAGCTGCTGGAGTCGGTGGACGAGACGGGCGCCACGGCCGCCGTCCCCGGTGCGGTGACCGGCCCGCCGTGGGCGGGTGTGCTGCCGCCGCGCGGCGGCTGGCGGCCCGAGCCGGGGCTGCCCGCCCTGGACGAGCTGCGCCGGCTCGTCGGCGCCGGTGTCGCGGAGTTCCGCGGCCGCACCCGGGATCTGGCGCCCGAGCGGCGCACGCGGGCCGAGCTCGACCGCGTCGGGCGGGAGATCTGGGACCGCGCGGTCGCGGACACCGGGCTGCCGGTGCGGGCCGTGCACGCGGCGCACGCCCTGGGCTTCCTGCGGCCCTCGGGAAGCGGCCAGGACGCCCCGGGGCTGTTCTCCTCGGGAGCGTGGCTGCGGCTGCGCACCCCCTACGGGTCGGTCGCCGTGCGGCGGGCGGGCCTCGGGCAGCTGGGCCTCAGCGTGCGCTGAGGCCCGGACGGGGCCCGCGCCGGTGACGCGGCACAGCGTCGCCGCGTCACGCCGGTGTGTTCAGCGCCGTGCCTCAGCCGGGCGTGTTCACCATCGACGCCGCGGCGTAGGTGAGATAGCTCCACAGCGTCCGCTCGTGCTCCTCGGACAGGCCGAGCTCGTCGACGGCGGCCCGCATGTGCTTCAGCCAGGCGTCGTGCGCCGCCCGGTCGACGGCGAAGGGGGCGTGGCGCATGCGCAGCCGGGGGTGGCCGCGGTTCTCGCTGTACGTCGTCGGGCCGCCCCAGTACTGGATGAGGAACAGCGTCAGGCGCTCCTCCGCGGGGCCCAGGTCCTCCTCGGGATACATCGGCCGCAGGAGCGGGTCCTCGGCGACTCCCTGGTAGAAGCGGTGGACGAGCTGGCGGAAGGTCTCCTCCCCGCCGACCTGCTCATAGAAGGTCTGCTCCTGAAGCGTGCCGCGCCGAATCTCATTCACGCCGTCCATGGTCTCAGACGCCTGGGCCTAGGACTCAAGGCCCAGGACTCAAGGCCCGCGACCGCCCTACTGTGGAGACATGGGCGGGCACGCTCCCGGCGAGGACGGGCACGGGGACGGCGGCCGGGACCGGGATCCGGGCGGCCTCGCCGCGTCGGCGCGGGCGGCGCTGGTGCGCGAGATCGAGCGGAGCGGGGCCTGGGCCGGCGACCCGGTGTGGCGGGAGGTGTTCGCAGCCGTCCCGCGCCATCTCTTCGTGCCGTACTACTACGTCGGCGCCGTCGGCGGCTACGAGCGCCGGTGGGGCGAGCACCCCGACCCGGCCGCGCGTGAACGCTGGCTGCGCGGCGCCTACGAGGACACCCCGCTCGCCACCCGGCTGCGCGACGGCGAGCTGCTCTCCTCCAGCAGCCAGCCCTCGCTGATGGCTCTGATGCTGGCCGAGCTGAAGGTGCGGGACGGCGACCGGGTGCTGGAGATCGGCGCCGGAACCGGTTACAACGCGGCCCTGCTCGCCCACCGGCTCGGGGACCACGACCTGGTCACCACCGTCGACCTGGACCCGGAGATCACCGAGTCCGCCCGCCGGCACCTGGACGCCGCCGGGTACCACCCGGCCGTCGTCACCGGTGACGGCGCGCGCGGCGTACCCGCACGCGCCCCCTTCGACCGGATCATCGCGACGTGCACGCTGCCGTCCGTCCCGCGTGCCTGGCTCGTCCAGTGCCGCCCCGGCGGCCGGATCCTCACCCCGCTCGCCACCGGCCTGGCCGCGGTCACCGTGCGCGACGCCGCACACGCCGAGGGACGCTTCCTGGACACTCCCGCCTACTTCGTGCCCCTGCGGGGCGGCGCGCCCGTCCCGGACCCTCAGGCACCGGGTGACCTCGGCGGCGTTCCCCGCAGGGCACGGCAGGACGACCTGTTCCGGTTCCTGCTGGCGCTGACCGCGGGCCGGCTCGACCCGCGGGCGGCGTACGCGCTGTGGGAGCGCGAGGGCGCGCCGGGGCGCGAGCGGTACGGCGTCACCGTCCTCGGCGAGCGCACCTGGGCCTGGCTGGACGATCCGCGGGGGCCGCACCGCTGGCCCCTGCCCTGACCCGGCCCGATCCGAACGGACAGAACCCGGTGCGGCACTAGCCGCGGCGGATGGTGATCGTCGTCCAGGCGCCGACGTGCACCCGGTCGCCGTCCCGCAGCGGCACCGGCACGAAGGGCCGGATGGGCTCGTCCGAGCCGTTCACCGTGGTGCCGTTGGTCGAGTTCTGGTCGACGATCGCCCAGCCGCCGTCGGGCTGCTGCACCAGGATCGCGTGCTGGTGCGAGACGCCCGGGTCCTCCGGCGGCACCGACAGGTCGATGTCGGGGGTGTCGCCGGTGGAGTGGCGGCGCCGGCCGATGGTGACCTGGCTGCCGGTGAGCGTGCGCTGCTGCTCGGGCGAGTAGGCGGGCAGGTTCAGGCCGGCGGCCTCGGGGCCCGAGCGCTGCATCATCGCCGTGAAGTACTCGCGGTCCGGACCGATGGTCGCCGTCCAGGTCGCCGGTCGCGCCTGCTGCTGCGGTTGCTGCGGTTGCTGGTGGTGCGGCTGTTGTGGGAAGCCGGGGCCGGGCTGAGGGTAGCCGTAGCCGCCGCCCTGACCGGTGCCGGGCCCCGCGGGGGCGCCCGGGCCGGGGGCCGACGGCGGGGAGATCACCCAGTCGTCGCCACCGCCGCCGAAGGACGGGCCGCCCGGCTGGGGCCGGCCGGTCTCCCGCGGGAACCCGGGCGGGGCGGGAGGCGCGGCCGGACCGGCCGGACCGGCCTGTCCGTGCTGTGCCGGCTGTCCGGACGGACCGGACGGACCGGACGGACCGGACGGACCGGACGGACCGGGTGGCGGGGTCTGGCCGGGGCCGGGCTGCTGGAACGCCTGCGGAGGCCCCCCGGCCGTGCCCGGGCCGGGCTGCTGGAACGCCTGCGGAGCGCCCCCGGCCGTGCCCGGGCCGGGCTGCCGGAACGCCTGCGGAGCGCCCCCGGGCGCACCGGGGCCGGGCGGCGGCGGCACCGGCCGCGCGGGGTCGGCGCCGAAGGCGGGCGGACGGCCCGCGGCGGCACCGGGGCCGTCCGGCGCGGGCGGGGCCGGCGGACCGGACGGCCGCTGCGGGCCGCCGTGGCCCGACGGGCCGTCGCCGAAGGGCGGGCCCGGCGGGATCGGCTCGGCGGGCCGGTTCACCTGAGAGGGCCGGGAGCTCTGGTACTCGAAGGCGTCACCGCCGCCGAACGACGGCCCGGGCGGCTGCGGGAAGCGCGCGGCCGGGCCGGGCGCCGGCGGGCGCGGCGCGGCCGGGACGTAGGAGGTCGCGGTGTTCGTCAGGAAGTTCCACCGGCACTCCTCGCAGAACGGCGCCCCGCCCTCGCGCGGCGTACGGCACTGCGGGCACAGCTCCGGCTGGGCGTTCGGCGCGGCGGCCAGGGGCCCGCGTGCCCCCGGCTGCCCGCCGGTCCGGTCACCCGGGCCGGCGGCGGGCGGCGGGAAGCCGTAGCCGCCGCCCGGCGGCGGCGGGGGCGGCGTAGGTACGGCACCGGCCATGCGGTGACCGCAGACCTCGCACCAGTCGTCGGAACCCGACTGGTGTCCGTTCGGGCAGGTCGGCATGTCGGCGCTTCCCCTTCTCAGACCACTGCTTCTTCTCAGACCACTGCTTCGGGTCACTTCTTCACGCGAACAGTCTTCGTCGACCGGGTTTCGAGGGTCATCTCGTCGGCCTCCGCGACCTTCGCCTTCAGTCGCACAGTACCGGTCGAGGCGTCCACCACGTCCACCACCTTCGCGAGCAGTTTCGCGGTATCGGCGTTCCCCGACGCGCCGGCGAGCTGAACGGCCCGGCCCAGTTTGGCCGTTGCTCCGTCGATGTCTCCGGCTTTGCGCAGATCGAGCCCCTGCCGGATGGCCTGTGCCAGTTCCGCTTGCCCGGTGTAGTGGGCGACCTGGGGGTTGATCGACGTGGAGGCGGCGAGGTCGTCGGTCCACACGGCACGGATGAGGCCCTGGGCGCCCGGAGGGTGAACGGCGCCTGTGCTCCCCGACGCGTCCGGGAGCGAGGCGCCCCCGGGCCGGGGAATCACCAGCGAGACGCGGGCGGCCAGCATCTCCTGGCCGAGGCCGGCGGGCGGCACCTCCACGCGGACGTGGTAGTCGCGGGACTCGTCGCCCCAGGAGCCGGTGGGGTAGTCCCCGGAGCGCGGGCCCGCCTCGGTGCGGCGGCCGGTCAGGTCCTCGACGGCCGGCGCGACCTGTTTGACGAAGGTCACAGTGGTCCCGACCGGGGTCCACAGCCGCAGCGAGACGTCCGCGACCTCCTTGCCCATGGCCTGCTCCATCATCCGCGTGAAGTCGGCGGTGAGCCCGGCCGGGTCGGCGACGATGTCGGCGGTGCCGAGCAGGGCGGAGGCGATCCCTGTGACCTCTTTCACTTCCCAGTCGGTGCCCACGCCGCGGGCGTCGCAGGTGAAGCGGCCGGCGCAGGCGTCCAGCGTCGCCGTCAGCGCCTCGGGCGACTCGTGCTCGTTGCGGCCGTCGGTGAGCAGGATGCCGTGCCGGACGGCGGCGTCCGCCGACGACAGCAGGCGGTCGGCGAGCCGCAGCCAGGTCCCGATCGCCGTGCCGCCGCCCGCGCTCAGCCGGCGCAGCGCCCGCTTGGCCTGCGCGCGGGTGGTGGCGTCGGCGACCGCCAGCCGGCCGCCGCCCGGATACACCTCCGTGGCCACGTGGGTGCCGCCGATCACCGCGAAGCGCACGCCGTCGCGCAGGGTGTCGACGGCGGCGGCCGTCGCGTCGCGCGCGTTGCGCATCTTGTCCGGCGGATAGTCCATCGACCCCGAGCAGTCGACCATCAGCACCACGGCGGCCGACGGGCCGTGCCCGGGTGCGTACAGATGCGGCGCGGTCACCGCGCCGCCGGCCGTGCCGCCCCCGGTCGCGGTCACCGTGACGATGGCGTCGACGGCGCGGCCGCCCTCCGGCAGGTACTCGTTCTGGTAGACGTCCACCGAGAACCGCGGCGCGTTCGGCTTCGAGAAATCGGCCATGCCCGTGTGCGTCCCCCCTCGCGTCCCCCCCCCGGCGCCTCCCACGGCCGTGGGGGTGTGCCGGGGACGGGCCGCCCCCTGCGGCCCGTCAGGCCCCCGTACGTCGCGCGGCCTCAGACCGATCCTGCCCCCTGCGGCGGGGCCGGGAACGGCACGAGGGCCACCGTTACGTTGTCGTGGCCCCCTCCGTCCAGGGCATGGCCGACCAGGACACGGGCGCTGTGCAAGGGGTTCGCGGCCGCGTCCGGGGGCACCACCCGGGCCATCTCCCCGGCCGCCTCGGCGTAGTTCCACAGGCCGTCCGTGCAGACCACGACCACCCCGGGCCGGTCCGGCTTGAAGGTGGCGGTGTGCGGCTCCAGTTCGTAGGCGTCCGCGCCGAGCCAGCCGGTGATCGCGTGGGCGCGCTCGTCGGCGTACGCCTCGGTCTCGCTCATCAGGCCCGCGGCGACCATCTGCGCGGCCCAGGAGTCGTCCTCGGTGAGCCGGGCCGCGGGCGCGCCGCGGTCCTCCGGCACCCAGTACGCGCGGCTGTCGCCGACCCAGCCGACGATCAGCAGACCGGAGGTCACCACCGTGCCGACCAGGGTGCAGGCCGGGGCGTTCTGGTGCGGGGCCTGCTCGCGGGCCGTGGCGGGCTCGTCCGCCAGCGCGTTGACGGCGTGTGAGGCGGCGACGATCGCGTCGTGCATGGCCTGCTGGGGATGCGTGCCCCGGGGGAGGGCGGCCAGCAGCGACTCGCCGGCGGCGCGGGACGCGGCCAGGGAGGCGTCGTCCGGGCGGGTCGCCGAGGACACCCCGTCGCAGACGATCGCCACGGCCGCCGGGGAGCCGTCGGGCAGGAGGGTGTGGCCGAGGGCGAACGCGTCCTCGTTGCGGTGGTGGCGCAGGCCGCGGTCGCTGACCGCGGCGGCCGGGCCCGACTCCTGCTCCACGTGGTCGCGTTCGCGGGGCTGGGCGTGCCCGCAGTTCTCGCAGTAGCCGTCGGCGTCCACCCGTCCGGCGCGGCAGGCCACGCACACCGTGGCGCCCCCCGCCGGTTCCGCCGCCGGGACCTGGGCCGGGATGTCGGCGGGCACCCGCGGGTCGGGCGCCTGCGTCGGCTGGGCGCCGGCCTCCCACGGGTGGCCGGAGGCCGGGGCCGGGACCGGCGCCTGCGGCGCGCCCGCCGGGGGGTACGGGGGCTGCGGCGGCGGGGCCTGGGCGGGCAGCCGCGGGGGCGGCGGCGGTACCTGCGGCGGCGGAGGCACGTGCGGCCCCGGCGATGCCTGCGGGGGCGGCGGCACCTGCGGTGGCCGCGGCGGCTGTACGGGCCGCGGGGGTTCGGCGGCCGGCGGGCCGCCGCCCGGGTCAGCGCCCGTCGGGTCCGCCGGCCGGTGCGCCGGGGCGGGACGGCCGGAGCCGTCCGCCTCGGGCCACTCCACGCCGGCGGCCCGGCCCGCGGCCGAGCCGTTCAGGGCGACCGTCGGGTGGTCCGCCGGCCGCGCCGGTACGGCGGACAGGTCGTATCCGCACGCACCGCAGAAACGGTCACCCGGCTCCAGGGGCTCCGCGCAGCTCGGACACGTCGGCAAAGCGGCCTGCTGAGGCATCTGCGACATCAACTACACCCACGTTCGGGGGCGGTAACGGTTGGCACGTTCCACCAGGTCGATCCTCTCCTCGCCGCCCCGCGCCAGCCGGGCGAGCGTGCGGTACGCCCGCTCCAGGCCGAAACGCAGACCCCGTTCGTCCAGGCCGCTGCCCAGCAGCGTCCGTCCCCCGGCGGCATGGGGGACCCCGCTGCTCGAAGCAGACCGCGAGCCCGGGGCAGGGACGGAACCCTGGCCCCCGGAGAGTACCCAGTCCAGCGCGCAGCCGAGGACTTCGACGGACAGCCGCTCCCGGCGCGCCGGATCCAGACCGTACACGTCCAGTGCCTCCACCTGCCGTGCGGCGGCGGTCAGATCGTCCGGGAACGACGCGTCGGACGCGGTCGCCGCGCGCTGCCGCAGCCTGGCCCGTACGGCCGCCACGCGTGCCGCCGTGTAGTGGATGGAGGACTCCGGGACCGACTCCAGGGTCCGTACGGCGCCGCCGCGGTCGCCCGCCGCCAGCCGGACGCGGGCCAGGCCGAAGGCGGCGCTCACATGGCCGGGGTCGGCCGACCACACCAGGCGGTAGTACTCGGCGGCGTTGTCCGGCTGGCCCAGCACCTCCGCGCACAGGCCGAGCGCCAGCTTGGGCGCGACCTCGCCGGGGAAGGCGTCGTAGACGGCGTCGAACGCCAGCGCCGCGCCCTCGTGGTCGCCGGTCACCAGCGCGGCCACGCCCCGGTACCACACCACCCGCCAGTCGTCGGGCCGTTCGTCCTCCAGCGCGCTCAGAATCCGGAGCGCCCCGGGCGTGTCGCCGGTCTCCAGCCAGGCCCGGATCTGCCGCAGCCGGGTCTCGGCCGAGGGCGCCGGCGCGGCGGCCAGCGCGCCGAGCAGCTCACCCGGCGCGGACGCCGCCAGGCCCGCCAGGAAACCGGCGTTGGGGTCCCCCGGGTCGACCAGGGGGACGGGCAGGGCGAGCGCGGCGGCGGTGACGTCGACGGGCTTCACCAGCCCGGCGGAGCCGCCCGGGGCGCCGCCCGCTCCGGCGCGGCCCGTACGCGGGGCGGGCGGGCCCGCACCCGGACAGGACGACCCGGAGGGGTTGGCAACGGGACCCGGGCCGGGCGGCGAGGCGGGGCCCGTGCTCCCGGGCGGCGGGGAGGCGGCCGCGCCCCCGCGCCGCCACCTCTTCCGCGGGGCCGTACGCGCGCCCAGCCGCGACACCTCCCCGTCCAGCTCGGGGAACAACTCCGTGTCCGTGACCCGGGTCTCGGGGCCGAACAGCGTCGACAGGGCGGGCCGGGCCCGGCCCGTCTGGACCGAGACCACCTCGCGCAGCACCCCCGTCAGCTGCTCCGCCATCTCCTGGGCGGAGGCGAACCGGCGGGCCGGATCGGGGTCGGTGGCGCGCACGAGGAGGCGGTAGAAGGACTCGTACCGGCGGAAGACCTCGATCGAGTCGGGGTCCGGCAGGGAGTCGGCGTAGACGGTGGTGTAGCCCTGGAAGTCGAAGGCGAGGACGGCGAGGGTGCGGCCGACGGTGTACAGGTCGGAGGCGACCGACGGGCCCGCCTCGGCGACCTCCGGGGCCTGGTAGCCCACCGTGCCGTAGATGGCCGACTCCTCGTCGTCCATCCGGCGCACCGCGCCCATGTCGATCAGCTTGAGCTGGTCCTCCGTCTGGATGGCGTTGTCCACCTTGAAGTCGCAGTACAGCAGGTTGCGGCTGTGCAGATGACCGAGTGCCTCCAGGGCCTCGATGCCGTAGGCGCACGCCTGCTCCACCGGCAGCGGATCGCGCCCGCCCTCCGGGGTGCGGCGCGCGTTGGCTATCTCCTTCAGGGACTTGCCGCCGACGTACTCCATGACGATGTAGCCGTCGAGGGAACCGGTGCGCTGGTCGAGGTGCTCGACGAAGTTGTAGATCCGCACGATGTTGGCGTGCTCGATCTCCGCGAGGAAGCGCCGCTCGGAGATGGCGGCGGCCATCGCGTCCTGGTCGCCGGTGTCCAGCAGGCCCTTGAGGACCACCCAGCGGTCGGAGACCGCCCGGTCCACCGCGAGATAGATCCAGCCGAGCCCGCCGTGCGCCAGGCAGCCCACCACCTCGTACTGGCCGTGCACCACGTCCCCGGCCCGCAGCTTGGGGACGAACGAGTAGGGGTGGCCGCACGAGGTGCAGAAGCCCTCCGTGCGTCCGGGCTGCCCGGCGCGGGCGCGGCCCACCGGCGCGCCGCAGTCGGAACGCGAGCAGAACCGCTTCCGCTCGGGCACCTCCGGGCGGTCCAGCACCATCGAGCGCGGGTCGGGCCGTGGGATCGGCGGGACCTCCACGAGCCCGGCGCCCAGGCGCCCGCGCGCCGTGGAACCGGCGGCCGAGCCCGAGCTGCGCACCGTCAGCGAGCGGCTCGTCGGCCTGCCCGACAGGGAGCGCGAGAGCCGGCCCGGCACCGAGCGGCGGGACCGCGACGACGGCGACGAACCCGACGGCGGTGACGACCCCGGCGAGGGTGACGGCGTACGCGCCCCGCCGTTGCCGCCGCCCACCGTGGCTTCCCCCGGCTCCCGGCTTCGCCCGGACAGGGGACCGGACTGGGGATCGGGCAGGGGATCGGGCAGGGATGGTCCCGAGGCGGCCGTGACCGGCGCGAGGCCGCAGGTGTCGCAGTACAGCTCGCCGCCGCCCACGTCCTCGTACGCGCCGTCACAGCCGGGCCGCCGGCACGACCGCCCCGCCTCGCTCATCGCGCCGCCTCCCCCTCGTCGCTCACCCGCCCGGCCCCTCGCCCTCGCGCGGGCCGCCCTGCCCCGGGACGCGCGGGTCCGTGCCGAGCAGCTCCGCCGCCGTCCGCTGGTAGCGCAGCACGGCCTGTTCGGCGGCGCGCAGGTCGCAGGGCGCGCTCCACAGCATGCGCCGCGCCTTCTCGTACCGCTCCACCAGCTCCGGGTCCTCCGCCAGGCCGTGCCGGGCCACCTTCGCCTTGTAGGCGTCGAGACGGCCGCGCAGCTCGGCGCGGATGGCCAGCGGCGCGGTCACCGCGGTCAGCGACTCGCGGGCGCGCAGCAGTTCGTCCTCCGCCTTCTGCTCCAGGGACTCCAGCAGCGGGGACAGGCGGTGCCACTGGGCGTGCCTGCGGTACTCGGCCGCCGCCGCGAGCTGCTCCTGGAGCGCGGTCGGGGGCCCGCTGACGACCGGCACCTCCGTCGCGGCGATCTTCGCGAGGACCTCGCCGCGCGCGGCGCGCGCCTCGGCGAGCGTGCGGTCCGCGCGGCTGAGGAGGTCCCGCAGCTTCACGATCCGCTGCTCCGCGTCCTGGCGCACCGTCAGCACCGCGTCGATCTCGCGGCGTACGTCCTCCAGGGCGCGCGCCTGACGGTCGTACACCGTGGTGTCGGGCCTGCCGCCGCCCGGGGCGGAGCTGCCCTCGGCCGGCCGCCAGAACGCCAGCGGGTCCGAGACCACCTGCTCGCGCAGTCTCGTCAGGGTGCGCGTGATCCGCCCCAGGTCGTCGCCGGCCGGGTGCTCGCCGGGGCGGACGCCCACGGAGTGCGCGAGCCGGCGGGTACGCCCCAGTTCGGCGGCGAGCAGATCGATGCGGGCGGGCAGCGCCGACCAGACCGCGTCCGCGGCGACGACCACGTCCAGCGACGTCGCGTACAGCTCGTTCATCCGGTCCACGAGCGCGGCGAGCGTGAAGCGTTCGCTGAGGCGGCCCGCGCCGCCCTGGGGCGAGGGGGCGCCGGCGGCCGCGACGGCGCCGCCCGCGACCGCGACGCACTCGCCGCGCAGCAGCTCCGTCAGCTCCACCAGGTCCTCGCGGCTGGACCAGCGGCGGCGCGAGCGGATCTCCCGGGCGGCGCGCAGCGCGTCCGTGTACGCGTCGAAGTACGTCCACAGCAGGGTGATCGACGCCTCCGTGGCCTGCCAGCGCTCCGCGGTGACGCCGGTCAGCGCGGCGCCTTCGAGGAGTCGGCGGCCCGCGTGGTCCTGGAGGGCGAGGAGCGAGGTCTCGATCGCCTCGTGCTCCGCGCCGAGCCGCGCCAGCGCACGGTCCACCTCGTCCCGGTCCATCACCGGCCCGGTGGGTCCCGTGTCGCCCATCGATCACCTCTCGCTGCTGTGGGTGCTGCCGTCGGGTCGTGCTCCGGCGCCGTCAGTTCTCGCGCAGATACGCGGGGGCCGGCGGCCTGGACTTCGCCGCGTCGTCGCCCAGTGTCGCCGACAGCCACCTGTCGTAGGACGCCTGCCAGCCGCCGGCCCGGTCCGCGCGGAAGTCCACCAGGATCCGGTTGACCCGGCGTACCAGATCGTCGGCGTCCTTCTTCATCGCCACGCCGTAGTACTCGGTGGTGAACGCCTCCCCCTTCAGCTCCACCGCGGGGTCCTGCGCGGCCTGGCTCGCGGCGAGCGCGGTGTCGGTGACCACCGCGTCCACCTCGCCGAGCTGGAGCCGGACCAGGCAGTCCAACTGGCTCGGGACGGTGGTGGAGAAGTCGGCGGAGGACACCAGCCTGCCGGTGCCGCGGTCCGCCTCCAGGGTGCTGTACGCCGTCGAACCCGCCGCCGTGCAGATCCTCTTGCCGGCCAGTGACGCGTCGTAGCCCGTGATGGTCGAGGACTTCGGGGCCAGCAGCTGCTGGCCGCTGCGGAAGTAGGGCGCGGAGAACGCGACGTCCCGGATGCGGTCGCAGTTGATCGTCATGGTGCGCACGACCATGTCGACCCGGCCGTCCTGGATGGCCGGGATGCGCTGGTCGGTGGGGATCGCCTTGAACTGGACCGCGTCGCGGGCGCCGAGGATGTCCTCGGCGATGCGGCGCACCAGGTCGATGTCGAAGCCCTCCAGCTCGGCGTCGCCGCCGCTGTTGGGGTCGCGGTAGCCCCAGCGGTAGCTGTTCTGGTCGACGCCGACGATCAGTTTGCGCTTCTCTCCCGGGCGTTCCTTGATCGCCTTGATCGTGGGCCCGTCCGCGCGGGACGGCGGCAGCGTCTGCTTCTCCGGCGCCGAGCACTTCTCCGGCGCCCGCGCCTGGCTGCCCGGGGTGACGCCCCGGCCGCCGTGGGCACCGCCGCCGTCGCCGTGCGACCGGGCCGCCGGCAGCAGCAGGGCGAACGCCAGCGCGAGGACGCAGAAGACCGCCATCACACCCACCCCGCCCCAGCCCCTCAGGCTGGCCCGCAGACGGCGCGCGCGCATTCTCACGCCCCCTTCCACCGGTCCTCCTCTCCCGGTACCGCGACGGTTCCCGCTGTGCGCCGGCGCTTTCACCGGTACTCCGACAGCCTGCGGCCGATGCCCAGCACCACGCCGGCCGCGCCCAGGACGCCGAGGACCGCGGCGCCCGCCGGCAGACCGGTCAGCGCGTCCCGGCCCGCCGCGGCCGCCCGCTCGAACTCGTTCTCCTCGTGGTCGAGGGCGGCGGCGAGATGGGCGTCGACGTCGTCGAAGCACTCGCCGGTGGCGCCCTTGCCGCCGATCACCTTCTCCAGCGCCTGCTGGTAGTTGCCGTTCTTGTCCTGGGCGCGGGCCGCGGTGTGGCGCTTACGCCACTGCGCCGCGTTGGCGGCGGCCGCCGCGACCGGCCGCCGGCCCGCCCGGTCGTCGGCCAGGCGGGCGGCGTCGGCCAGCCGGGCGGCGAGGACCCCCATCTCCCGCCGGTAGTCCAGGTCGTAGGCGTCGTAGGTGGCGCCGCCCGCCTTGCGGGTCTCCGCGCCGCGCGCGACCAGGGTCAGGTTCTCGTTGCCCCGGGCCTTGAGGGAGGCCACGCGGGCGTCGTGCAGCACGTCCAGGGAGCGCACACCGTGGTCGCGGGAGTCGCCGAGACGGGCGCGGGCGACGCCGTGGCCGACGGCCAGCCACAGCAGGACGGCGGTGGTGGCGGCGGTCGCGGCGACCAGGCCGTGGTTGAAGACGCGGTGGGTGCGCAGGTAGGTGCGGCGCTGGACCCAGGCCAGCGCGGCCAGGGCGAGGACGCCGAGGGCGATCGCGGCCCACGGGTGGGGCGTGGCCTCGGCGTAGTCGCCGCGCAGGCGCCGGTTCTCGCTCTCGTACAGGTCCTGCGCGGCCGGGAGCATCTCGTCCTGCATCGTGTCGTTGGCGTGGCGCAGATAGGCGCCGCCGACCGGGAAGCCCTGGCGGTTGTAGGTGCGGGCGCGCTCGATCAGGCCCTTGTACTCCGGCAGGAGGCGGTTGAGCTCGGTGATGGTCGCGGCGGCGGGGGAGCCGGGTTCCGAACCGGCGGCGGCCGTCACGAGCTTGGCGGCGGCGGTGCGGATGTCCTCCTCGTAGCGCTCGCGGGCCGCCTTCGTCTCCTGGCCGCCGGCGAGGAACCCGCTGGAGGCCGCGGTGTTGGCGTCGGCCAGGGAGCGGTAGATGCCGGCGGCGTCCGAGCTGAGGGGCTGGCTGCCGGTCAGCACGTCGCCGGCGGCGGCGGCGCGCTCGGCGCTCTGCCAGGCGGTGACGGCGCCGAAGGCGACGACGAGCAGGGCGACGACGGCGCCGATGAGGCGCAGGCGGCCGGGCTCGGTGGTGGCGGCGGCGCGCAGGCGGTCGACGCCCTCGGCGAAGGCGGTGCGGCGGGGATCCGGCGGCGGGGGCGGGGTGGGTGGCACGCCGCTCATCGCCGTGTGCGTCACTGCCGACCTCCCCCCTGGCCATCCGTCGCCGCAAGTATCGCTGGCGGGACCGGGATCCGCACCGGCCTTCGCGGGATCTTGCCGGAACTTGCCGGATCTTGGACCGGTCGCGGAGTTCCGCACCAGGTCCGTCCACGAACACGCCCGGATGAGGGGGGCCGGTTCCCGGGCGCGGTGCCCGCGGCGCACGCGCCCGCGCGGGTTCGCGGGCCCGTGCGCGCGGGGCGGGCGGCCGGGGCTACTTCGCCGTGTTCGGCGGCGACAGGGGGGATGCCGCCTGGGACTGCGGGGACGTCGTGCTGGCGTAGGCGGAGGGGGCCGCGACCCCCGCCGCCGGGTCGGCGGCCTGGGCCTCCTCGGCGGGGGCCGTGGCGCCGCCGACGATCGGGATGTCGGCCGCGTCGAAGGCGCGCTTGATGCGCCAGCGCAGTTCCCGCTCGATGGTCAGGGACTTGCCCGGCATCGTCTTGGCGGAGACGCGGACCACCATGGAGTCGAGCAGGACGCTGTCCAGTCCGAGGACCTCGATCGGGCCCCACAGCAGCTCGTTCCAGGGCTCCTCCCGGCTCATGCGCTCGGCGACGCCGCCGATGGTGGCCTTGACCCTGTCCAGGTCCTCCCCGGAGCGGACGGTGACGTCCACCCCGGCCGTCGACCAGCCCTGGGAGAGGTTGCCTATGCGCTTGACCTCGCCGTTGCGGACGTACCAGATCTCGCCGTTCTCGCCGCGCAGCTTGGTCACGCGCAGCCCGACCTCGATGACCTCGCCGGAGGCCACCCCCGCGTCGATGGTGTCGCCGACGCCGTACTGGTCCTCCAGGATCATGAAGACGCCGGAGAGGAAGTCGGTGACCAGGTTGCGGGCGCCGAAGCCGATCGCGACGCCCGCGACACCGGCGGAGGCCAGCAGCGGTGCCAGGTTGATCTGGAACGTGGCCAGCACCATCAGGGCCGCGGTGCCCAGGATGACGAAGCTCGCCACCGAGCGCAGCACCGAGCCGATGGCCTGCGAGCGCTGGCGGCGGCGCTCGGCGTTGACCAGCAGCCCGCCCAGCGCGGTGCCGTCCACCGCCTGGACCGTGCGGTTCATCCGGTCTATCAGCTTGGTGATCGCCCGCCGCACCACCGCGCGGAGCACCGCGGCGATCACGACGATCAGCAGGACCCGCAGACCGATCGCGAGCCACGTCGACCAGTTCTCCTCCACCCAGCTCGCGGCGTTCGTCGCGCTCTCCTGGGCGTCCTGGAGGGTGGGGACCGTCGGGGGCCTCGTGTCGGACGGCGACGGCGACGGCGGGGGGCCGGCGGCCATCAGGACGGCGGACAGGGACACGGCGGATACCTCCAGGTGCAGCGGTCTGCCGGAAGCCGAGAGATCACGAAAAGGTCACCGGGCGGGCAGAAACACCACACTAACGGGGCATCGCGCCCGGTTCGGCCGGTCCGGAGCAGGAGAGACACTGCTCACCCGCGCTTGAACGGGGCGGGGCGCGGGGGATGAATCAGGTGTGGTCGAAAACACTCTCAGCCCGTTACGGGGACATGGTGGCGCGTTCACCAGGCATGAGGGGAGACTGACTACGGATCGTCCCGGCGCGAGCCACGCGCCGCCGGCGTACAAGGAGGCATCCGTGCCGCATGTCCTGGTCCTCAACGCGTCGTACGAGCCGCTCGGCGTCGTACCGCTCCGCCGCGCGCTCGTCCTCGTCCTCGAGAACAAGGCCGTCTGCCTCGAGGAGACCGGCGCCCATCTGCACAGCGCGACCGTCACAGTCCCCGCGCCCAGCGTGGTCCGGCTCAAGCGTTTCGTGCGGGTTCCCTACCGGGGGCCCGTTCCTCTGACGAGGAGGGCGCTCTTCGCCCGCGACGGAGGCCGGTGCATGTACTGCGGTGGCGTCGCAACCAGCGTCGACCACGTCATCCCGCGCAGCCGCGGGGGCAAGCACGTCTGGGACAACGTGGTGGCGTCCTGCCGCCGCTGCAACCACGTGAAGGCCGACCGGCACCTGTTCGAGCTGGGCTGGCGGCTGCGCCACAAACCGGCCCCGCCCACCGGTCTGGCCTGGCGCATCATCGGCACGGGCCACCGGGACCCGCGCTGGCTGCCCTACCTCCAGCCGTACGGCGCGGACGACGCCCTGGCCCGGATCGACGGCATCTCGGCCTGACGGTCCGGGCCTTCGTACGCCCGGGCGGGAACGGGGGAACCGGGTCCGGTGTCAGCGGATCCGGTCCTTCAGCGGACCCAGTTCTTCAGCGGTTCGGTGTCGAGGGTGATGCCGACCGGGTCGGGCAGGGCGACCTCCTTGCCGAAGGGCAGCGTCTGCACGGTCTCGTAGCGGACGCCGTCCGGGCGGCTGTGCACCTTGACCTCGCGGGTGTCGCGGTCGATCAGGAGGTAGACCGGGATGCCGGTCTCCGCGTAGGCCCGGGGTTTGTCGACGCGGTCGCGCCGGTCGGTGTCGGAGTCGTAGGAGGTGACCTCGACGACCATGAGGACGGGGGTGGGGTCGGCCCATTCCCCGGCTCCGGCGAAGGCGTGGCTGGGGACGAGGGAGCCGTCGGGGCGGGCGCGTCCCTCCCGGTAGGTCTCGACGATCAGTCCCTGGTGGGAGTCGAGCCATAGCTCGGGACGCTGCTGCATGCAGACACGGGTGAGCCACTCGATGATGCTGCTGTGATCGCCGTCGGGCACGGCCTTCCCCCCCAGATGTCCGTTGATGAACTCCAGCCGGGCGCCTTCTATGGTCCGGGCGGCGTGCCGGGCGAGTTCCTCGAACTCGGTGACGAGCATCTGGGGCCGGTCGGTGGTCACCGTCACAGGGTCCTCCTGCTCTTGCGGGGGTCCACGGACCTCAGCGTAGGGGAAGGCCGCGGCGCGCGGGGAGCGCGCTCCCCGGCCGTCGGGCGGTAACGGCCGGTCAGTCCCCTGCCCCCTCCGGCCGCGCGCCCCGTACGGCGTACAGCGCGCCGCCCGCCAGGAACGCCGCCAGGGCCGTGGCCCAGGCCCACGGGCTGCCGGCCGGCTGCACCGGCCACGCCCACACCGGGGCCAGGGCGCCGCGCGCGTTCGCGGAGCCCAGATACACGGCGCTGACGTACCCGAACACCGGCAGCCAGCTCAGCCGGGCGCCGGCCAGGGCGGCAGCGGCGGCGGTCAGACCCGTGCAGCCCAGGGTGTTGCGGATCATGGCGGACGGGCCGAACGGGGACGGGTTCCCGAGCACGGCGAGGGGCAGCAGCAGCGCGGCGCACGCGGTGAGCGCCAGCAGATGGGCCAGGCGCCGCCGCCACCAGGGGCGGACGGCGGTGCGGTCCAGTTCGCCGGAGGCGCTGTACAGGCTCGCGCCGATCACGGCCGCCGCGCTCAGCGGGGCCAGCGCGACGACGGGGACCTGCCGGCTGGGGTCCAGGTAGGCGTCCAGGCCGTACGCCCCCCACACGGCGAGGGCGGCGGTCGCGGCGAGCGCGGCCACGGCGCGCGGCAGCGCGCGCGAGCGGGCGTACAGGACGAGTCCGCCGGTCACAGCGCAGGCACCCCCTTCGGGTCGCAGTCGCCGCGGGTGGCGAAGTACGCCGACAGCCACGCCCGGCGCTCCTGCTCGCCCATCGAGGCCAGCCGGGCGCGCGCCCGGGTGAGGGGCGCCAGCTCGCCGCGCGCGGCCCGCTGCTCGTCGAAGTACCGCTCCAGCGGACTGGGCGCCAGGTAGTGCTCCACGGCGTCGTCGGCCCGGACCACCCGCGGGGCCGGGTTCTCGCACTCCGCGCGGCCCTGGAGCATGATCCCGGCCGCCCACGCGAACTCCCCGGGATCGGTCAGCCGGCCCCGTACGACCGACCAGCCGATCGGCGTGGTCATCGGCAGCTCGACCTCGTCCGGACCCGGCCGGCCCGGCAGGTCCTCGAAACGGACAGGCACGTTCCGCACGCCGTCCAGGCGGTCCGTCAGCCCGGACAGGGCGTCCCTGACCTGGGGGAGCAGCTTCTGGTAGCGGGCGTTCACACAGATGTGCGGGGTGGTGGAGGTGTCGCAGACCTGGCGGTGCGCGAGCGGGTTGGCGCGGCGCAGCCCGTCGCCGGCCTGCACGAGCAGCGCGCCCGCGACGGCCGCGGCGGCCAGCGGCACCAGGGCCGCCGTGCGGCGGCGGGCGGTGTACGCGAGGACCGCGCCCGCCGCCAGGCCGCCCGTCCACACCGCCGTCACCACCGGCTGCCACGCCACCGGGACGTCGGTGGGCGAACTGTCGCCGAGCGGGGACAGGTACCGGACGGCCCCCACGTCGCCGTACCCGAGGACGCCGAGGCCCACGTAGGCCGCCGCGGCCAGCAGCGGCGCCGTCAGCCGCCAGGCGACCACCCGGCCGGCGACCTGGCCCGCCAGGGACGCGGACGCCAGGGCGGCGGCGTCGGCCAGCGGGGTGGCCAGGTACGGACGGTCGCCCGTGGCGCAGTACCAGGTGGCGCACAGGGCGAGCACGGCGGCGGCCGCGTACCCGGCGGCCACCCACAGCGCGAGCGGCAGGGCCGAGGCGAGGAACCCGGCCGTCCGGCCGCGCGAGGCCGTCGCCAGCAGCTCCTCGGTACGGCGCCTGCGCTCCCGGCCGCCCTGCCAGCAGCCCGCCGCCAGGGCCAGCGGGACGCCGAGCAGTACGGCCGCCGCGTGCACCCGGTCGCGGGTCTCCGCCCAACCGCCCTGCCACTGCTCGGACGTGGCCGCCAGCCCCGTCGCCAGCGTCAGCAGCACGGCCGCGCCGGCCCAGGGGGCGAAGCCGCGCACGGCCTCCGCCCGCAGCGGATGGCGGGCGCGGCCCGGGCGGGGAGCGGCGTCCCCCGTCGCGCGGGGCCGGGGCGTGGTGGCGAGGTTCACCGGACCGCCCCCTCGGCCGCCGGGCGCCCGGCCTCCGGCGCGGCGGCGCGGCGGTGGGCGCGCAGCGCCGCCGTGTAGCCGCGCTCGATCGGGTGGTCGCCGGGGCCGCCCGCCGACTCGCCGAGCGCGGCGAGCGCGGCCGGGGTCCCGCGGTAGGCGACCCGGCCCGCGTCGACGAGGGTGACGTCCGTGCAGGCCGCCGCCACGTCCTCCACCAGGTGGGTGGAGACGATGACGGTCGAGGAGGCGCCCAGTTCGCGCAGCAGCTCGCGGAACTCCACGCGCTGTTCCGGGTCCAGGCCGGCGGTCGGCTCGTCGAGGAGCAGCACCTCGGGGTCGTTGACGACGGCCTGTGCGATGCCGACGCGGCGGACCATGCCGCCGGACAGCGCGCGCACCTTCGTATCGATGCGGTCGGCGAGCCCCACCCGGGCCACGGCCCGTTCGACGGCGGCGGGGGCGGCGTCGGCGGGCATCTCCTTCAGCCACGCCACGTACGCGACGAACTCCCGCACGGTGAAGCCCGGGTAGTAGCCGAACTCCTGCGGCAGATAGCCCAGGCGGCGGCGGACCGCGCCGCGCCGCCGGTGGTCGAGGGCGTCGTGGCCGAGGATCTCGACCCGGCCGCCGGCCGGTTCGGCGACCGTGGCCAGCACACGGATCAGGGAGGTCTTGCCCGCGCCGTTGGGGCCGAGCAGGCCGTGCACGCCGGGGCCGAAGTCGAGGTCGACCGCGTCCAGGGCGAGGGTCCTGCGGTGCCGGACGCGCAGACCGGCGACCCGGATCACGGGGTGGGCGGGGGGCGAGGCGGTGGTCAACGCTTCTCCAGGAGGGGGTGGGCGGTACGGCGGACGGCCAGGACGGCGGCGCACACGACGGCCGCCGCCGCCCAGCCGCCCTGGGCGGGCGCGCCGTCGAGGCAGGCGGAGAGCCGTTCGGCCAGCAGGGCGGTGAGCCGCCCGCCCGGCGCGGCGAGCACCGGGCCGAGGACGGCGCAGAGCCAGCCGCCGCCGGTGACGGCCGTGGCGGCGCGCACACCGGTCCAGCCGGCCAGGGCCAGGCAGGCCAGCGTCAGCGCCAGTCCCGGCAGCAGCCAGGCGGCGGCGCCCGGGGCGCCCGAGGACGGCAGCACCGCACCGGCCAGGGTGAGCAGCGGCAGACTCACCGCCAGCACGGCGGCCGTCCGCGTCAGCACCAGCCGCGGTCCGGCCGACGGGGTGGCCGCCACGATCTCGTGCAGCGGATCGGCGTGCGGCCCGTAGGACAGGGCGACCCCGGCGACCGGTACGACCGGGGCGAGGGCGAGCAGCCAGGGCCGCGCGCCCGGGAAGCCGCCCCCGTACGCCAGGGCGACGGCCCCGGCGGCCACCAGCAGCACGGCCGGCAGCCAGGCGCCCCGCACGGCCGGACCGGCCGCCCACAGCACCCGCGTGACCCGCGCCGCGGCGCCGCCCCGCCGGGAGGCCCGGGGACGCGCCGCCCGCCGGGCGGCCGCCGCCGGCGCGGGCGCCGCGTCCAGCACCCGCTCCCGCACCTCCGCAAGGACCGCCCCCGCCGCCGTCGCGCGCACCGCCCGGGAGACCCGGGCCGCGCAGGCCGCGCAGGACTCCAGATGCGTCTCCAGGGCCCAGGCGTCCGGCTCCGGCAGGGAGCCGTCGGCGTACCCGGTGAGGTGACGGTCGGACGCGTGCCAGCCGGTCATGCCGGGCCTCCCAACGGCGAGGGACTCACATGGGCCAGGGCCGCGCGCAGCTCGGCGCGGGCGCGCAGGGCGCGGGACTTGACGGTGCCCTCGGGGATGCCGAGGAGCCGCGCGGCCTCCCGGGTGGTGAGCCCGTCGACGACCGTGGCGCGCAGCACCTCGCGCAGCTCGGGCGAGATCCGGTCCAGGGCGGTGCCGACGTCGCCGTACTCCAGCCCGGCCAGCACCCGGTCCTCGGCGGACGGCGCGGACATCGCCGCCCGGCCGTCGCCGCCCGCGTCGTCCAGCGGCGCCGTGCGCAGCCGCGCGGCCCGTTCCTGGGCCCGCCGGGCGTCGACCAGGCGGCGCGCGGCGATCGTCCACAGCCAGCCGCCGGCCTCCTCGCCGCGGTGCGCGCCGGCCGACCGCCACACCGTGACGAAGGTGTCCTGGAGGACCTCGCGCACGGTCTCCGGGTCGGCGCAGCGCCGCGTCAGCCGGACGTGCAGCCAGCCGGCGTGCCGGTCGTACAGGGCGGCCATCGCCGCCGGGTCGCCGCCCGCGACGGCGCGCAGCAGCGCCGCGTCGCGGGCGTGGGCGTCGTCGGGGACGCCCTGCCGCTGGCCCCTCATGGGGCGGAACCGTCTCACACCCCGTCTATCGACGGGGCGGGCGCGGCCGGTTCACGGGTCCGCTCACGTCAGAGCTCACGGCTCACGGCGCGACGGCGTAGGCCTCCACCGACCACAGCGAGTACCCGTACCGCGTGGCCCGCTTCTCGCCCTGGACGCGCACGAACCGCACGTCCCGCTCGTCCATGCGGACGGTCTCCCGCCCGCCGCGCCCCTCGCGCACCACCGCCGCCGTGCGCCAGCGGCGGCCGTCCGACGAGACCTGGACGCGGTACGCCGACGCGTACGCGTCCTGCCAGCGCAGCACGGTCTTCCCCAGGCGGACCGGGCGGTCCAGCTCCACCTGCCACCAGGCGCCGTCGTCCGCCGGGGACGACCAGCGGGTGCCCGGGTCGCCGTCGGCGGCCGCCGACGCCGGGAAGTCGGGTGTCTCGTCGCCCGAGGAAGCGGCCCGGCCGGTGCGGGCCAGGTCGGGTCCGGCGGTGCGCGGGAAGGCGCGGACGGTCAGGGTGCGGCCGGTCTTCCCGAACGTGAACCGGACGGGGTAGGACCCGGCCGGCGTCCCCGGCGCGACGCTCACCTCGACCGGGATCTCGGCCCGCCGGCCGCGCGGGAGCACCCGCGGGGCCCGCGGCACGCGGACCCGGACGCCCTCGGGGGCCTCGGCGGTGAGCGTGCCCCGCACGTCGGACGGCCGCAGCGCCCCCAGCCGGACCGTCAGCCGCTCGGTCCCCCCGATCTCGGCGTCCGTCTCCTCCCGGTCCAGCTCCAGGGACGCCTCGGCCACGTCGCCGAACCACGGGACGACGTGGCGCACCCGGGACGGGTCCGCACCGGTGACGCGGACGGCGTCGACCCGGGTGGCCCGGGTCGGCCGGGCGTCGCCGCCGGCGGTCCCGGGCGGTACGAGCTCGGTGGCGCCGCTCTCGTCCAGCGGGCCCAGGCTCCGCCAGCCCCGGCCGGGGACGTGCGCCTCCACGCGGCCCCTGGTGCCGGGGTCGGCGAGCACCGTCACGGCGGCCAGGGGACGGGCGCGGGGGAAGCGGACCGCGCGGCCGTCCGCCGCCTCGTCCGCGCGGGCGGCGGACGGCCGGTCCAGGCCCGCCCACGCCCGGTACGCCTGCCGCGCCCGCCGCGGGAACACGTCCAGCACGCCCTCGCCGACCGTCACCCGCGCCGCCCGGAGCCGCTCGTCCAGGCCCTCCAGGCGGCGGTACGCCGTCCAGGCCGCCGCCTGGTCGCCCGCGTCCTGCGCGCGCAGCAGGTCCAGCGCCGTCACCCCGGCCTCGCCGTAGCGGGCCAGCTGCCGGGACCAGGGGGCGACCTCGGTGCCGAGCCCGCCGTGCCCGAGCCGCCGGGGCACCTCGCGCAGCAGCGCGAACTCCTCGCGCAGACGCCCGGCGGCCCGGCCGTCCGGCGCGGCGCCGGCGCGGGCCCGCCAAAAGGCGTCGATCAGCGGGCGCAGATACGCCGACTCCTCGGTGCCGAGGACGGAGGACGCGTCGTTGCCCGCGAGCGCCGCGAGGGCCCGCTCGCGGGCCTCGTCCCCGCCCGCCAGGTCGTCGATCGCGGCCCGCCAGGACTCCCCGGGGCGGTAGGCGCGCGGGTTCCAGGCGTAGTCGGCGGAGGTGAACAGGGGGATCCGCGACGCCTCCGCCTGCTCCATCGCGTTGGCGAGCAGGGCGGCCGAGCCGGTGGCGACGGCCGGTTCGCGGCCCTGGTAGGGGCCGAGGAAGACCCGTCCGGGCGCGTAGTCGTTGACGGGGTAGTTGTCCATCGTGACCAGCGGATGCCGGAACGCGTCGCGCGTCCGGGCCAGTTCGCGCCCGGTGATGGTCCGGGGCACCACGCCGACGCCGGTCCACGCCACCTGTACGTCCCGGTCCAGGGCCGACGCCAGGGCCCGGCGGTAGGCGGTGGCGCCCTCCTGGTAGTACTCGGTCGGCATCACCGACGGCGCGGCGGCCCCGGGGTGGCGCTCCGCCAGGTGCCGCGCCACCGCGTTCGCCACGTGCGCCTGGGCGCGCGCCGCCGCCTTCGGTCCGGAGCCGAACCGCTCCCTATCCGCCGCGCAGTGCCACTCGCTGTAGCTGACGTCCTGGAACTGGAGCTGGAAGGCGCGGAAGCCCAGCGCCCACATCGCGTCCAGCTTGCGCGTCAGCGCCCGCGTGTCCTCCTCCGACGCGAAGCACATCGCCTGACCCGGCGCCACCGCCCAGGCGAGCGTGACGTGGTCGCGCCGGGCCCGCTCGGCCAGCTGCCGGAACTCCGCGCGCTGCGCGGCCGGGTAGGGCTCGCGCCAGCGGGCCTGCCGGTAGAGGTCGTCGCCGGGGGCGTACAGGTAGCGGTTCTGCTTGGTGCGGCCCATGAAGTCCAGCTGCGCGAGCCGCTGGGCGTGGCTCCACGGGGCTCCGTAGAAGCCCTCGGTGACGCCCCGTACGGCGGTGCCGGGCCAGTCGCGGATGTCGACGGCCGCCAGGGTGCCGTCCTCGCGTACGAGCTGGCGCAGCGTCTGCACGGCGTGGAACAGGCCGTCCTGACCGGTGCCGGTGAGCGTCACGGCGTCGCCGCCGACGGTCAGGCGGTAACCGCCCGAGGGCAGGCCGTGCCGGGCGCCGCCGCCGGCCGGCTCGGTCCGCGCCCGCACCACCAGCGCCCCCGCGGGCGGGGTCTCGCCGGCGGGCGGCGAGACGATCGTGCGCGCGCCGGCGCGGCGCAGCAGCGCGCGCAGCGCGGCGACGGCGTACGGGTCGGCCGCCGCGTCGGCGATCAGGGCGACGTCGCCGGTGACGGGGACGGGCGCGCCGTTCGCCCGCAGGGACTGCGGACGCGGCCAGACCGCCACGCCGTCCGGCTCGGGCGCGTCGGGCGTGCCGGGTGATGTGGCCGCCGTGCCGGGGGAGGGCGGGGCCGCCGCGGCGGGCGCGGCCCCCAGGGTTCCGGCGAGGACGGCGAACGCGAGGACGGCCGCCCTCTTTCCGCGCCGTGGCTGCACGGGCCCCCTCCTGGTCGTTCGTGGTCCGCTCCCGCTGGGGACGCGCACCGGTGCGCGCGTACGGGTCACCGGGAGATCGAGCCCACCATCCCCGCGGTGAACGTGTCAACGACGGTGGCCGCAGTGACTGAATTGCCGGGAAACATCGCCGGGAACTCTCGTGACTCCGGGAGCGGAGGGGCGGGGAGGGGGCCCGGATGTGACCAGGAGCACGTTGTCCGTCTGGGGGCGTCTGGCCGCGCGCCCGCTGGGTAGGGCTGCCGTAAACCCGCCAGGACACGCCAGGACCCGCCCGGCCGTGCTCGACAAGGAGGCCCCCGTGGCTGAACCCGCACACCTCAGGCTCCCGTCCCCGTCCAAACCCGTGGCCAAGCCGCCCGCCGACCCCGGCGTCCCCCACCTGTGCGTCTTCGGCGCGGAGGGCGGCTGCGCCGAGACCCCGCTGACCAGCGAACCGCCGCTGCCCGACGCCGAACCCCTCACCAGCGAGCCGCCCCTCGCCGACACCATGCCGCTGACCAGCGAGTCCTCGCCCGAACTCACGGCCGTCGTGCCGGAGCAGGGCGCCCCGTCGTTCGCCGTCCCGGAACCCGCGGGGCGCTAGATGACCGCTCCCCGGCCGGTCGATCCCCCCACCGAGGACCTGTCGCGGCTCGCCCGCCTGCACGGCGTCGCCACCTCCTACAGCCCCGCCCCGGGCCGTACCGTCACCGCCTCTGCCACCGCCCTCACCCTCGCCCTGGCCGCCCTCGGCGTCGACGCGGGCACGCCCGGGGCGGTACGCGCCGCGCTCGCCGCCCGCGAACGGCGGCTGCGCGAGGAACTGCTGCCGCCCACGGTGGTGTGGTGGAGCGGCGAGCCCCGGCCGGCCGCGCTGGCCGCCCTGCCCGACGGCACCCGGCTGCGCGTCACCACCGAACAGGGCGAGTCCCGCGCCGATCCCGCGCACCTCCCGCCCGGCGTCCACCGGCTGACCGCCACCGCCCCCGACGGGCGCGGCGCCGGCACCCATCTCATCGTCGCCCCGGCCCGGCTGCCCACGCCCGAACGCCGTGCGTACGGACTGCTCGTCCAGCTCTACTCCCTGCTGTCCCGCCGCTCCTGGGGCATGGGCGACCTCGGCGACCTCGGCGAGCTGGCCTCCTGGGCCGGGCGCGCCCTCGGTGCCGGGTTCGTCCAGGTCAACCCGCTGCACGCGGCCGTGCCCGGCCAGCCCACCGATCCCTCCCCCTACCGGCCCTCCTCCCGCCGCTTCCCCGACCCGGTCCATCTGCGGATCGAGGACATCCCCGAGTTCGCCGAGGTCGCCGGCCGTGCGGAGGCGAGGAGCCTGCTGGAGCGGGCCGGGCGGCTGCGGGAAGCGGTGCTGGACAAGGGCGCCCTGATCGACCGGGACGCGGTGTGGGAGCTCAAGCGGCGGGCGCTGGAACTCGTCGCCGAGGTGCCGCTCGGGCCGGGGCGGCGCGCGGCCTACCGCGACTTCCTCGCCGAGCAGGGCCGGGCGCTGGAGGACCAGGCCACCTGGTGCGCCCTGGCCGAGGCGCACGGCTCCGACTGGCACCGCTGGCCGGCCGCTCTGCGCGACCCCCGTTCGGAGGAAACCGCCCGCGCCCGCGCCGAGCTGACGGACCGTGTCGACTTCCACCGCCGGCTGGCCTGGCTCACCGACACCCAGCTCGCCGCCGCCCAGCGCGCCGCGCGGGAGGCGGGCATGCCGGTCGGCGTCGTGCACGACCTGGCGGTGGGCGTGCACCCCGGCGGCGCCGACGCCTGGGCCCAGAAGGACCACTTCGCCCACGGGATGTCGGTGGGCGCCCCGCCCGACGCCTTCAACGCCCGCGGCCAGGACTGGGGGCTGCCGCCCTGGCGCCCGGACCGGCTGGCCGCCTCCGGGTACGCGCCGTTCCGGCAGTTGCTGCGGGCGCTGTTCCGGTACGCCGGAGCGCTGCGCATCGACCACGTCATGGGCCTGTTCCGGCTGTGGTGGGTGCCGCGGGGCCACCCGCCGACGCAGGGCGCCTACGTCCGCTACGACGCCGAGGCCATGCTCGCCGTCCTGGTGCTGGAGGCCGCGCGCGCCGGGGCCCTCGTGATCGGCGAGGACCTGGGGACGGTGGAGCCGGGTGTGCGCGAGGCGCTGCGCGAGCGCGGGGTCCTCGGCACGTCGGTGCTGTGGTTCGAGCGGGACTGGGCGGGCGACGGCCGCCCCCTGCCCCCGGACCGCTGGCGCCCCGACTGCCTGGCCACCGCCACCACCCACGATCTGCCGCCCACCGCCGCCCGGCTCACCGGCGAGCACGTCGAACTCCGCGACCGGCTCGGCCTGCTGGCGGGCCCGCCGGAGCGGGAACGGGCGGAGGCCGCCGCGGACACGGGGGAGTGGCGGGCGCTGCTGGCCCGGCTCGGCCTGCTGCGCGGCACGGACGGCGGCACCGGCGCCTCCTCCGAGGAGGCCGAGATCCAGGCCGTCCACCGCTTCCTGGTGCGCACCCCCGCCCGGCTGGTCGGCGTCTGGCTCCCGGACGGGGTCGGCGACCGGCGCCCGCAGAACCTCCCCGGGACCTCGGACGAGTACCCGAACTGGCGGCTGCCGGTGGCCGATGCCGGGGGGCGCCCCGTGACGCTGGAGGAACTGGCCGCGTCACCGAGGCTGCGGGCGCTGGCCGACGTCCTGCGGGAGGGCGCCGACGACGCTCCCGCCGGACCGTCCGGTGGCTGAGCGCGGGGCCGTGCGGGCCCGGACGGGGCGGTTCCGGTCCCGGAAGGGGCGGTGCCGGTCCCTGGCTTGGGGCGGTTCCGGTCCGGGCGGGCCGGGGCGGAACCGGCACCGGCGCGGGGCCCGTACGGCACCCCGGGCGCGCGCCTCCCCGAGCCGTTCGCTAACTTGGGCACCGTGGACAAGAAGAACGCCCTGCGCGCCGGCACCCTGGCCGCCGGTACGACGCTGATGATGCTGCTCATGTCGTCCCCCGCGCTCGCGCTGACCCGCGACGACGGTGACGACCCCGGCACGGGCCTGAGCGTCATCGAGACGCTGGGCCTGTTCGTCTTCGCCCCGATCGTGCTCTTCCTGGTCATCGCCGGCCTGACGATGGTGCTGGACCGGTCGCAGGAGAAGCACCGGGTCACCACCCGCAACGTCAGGACCAAGGCCGACGCCAAGGCCTGACACGGTCCGAGCGGGACCTTCCGCCGGCCCCGCCGCCGCACGCTTCACCGAGGGCACCGGCCCCGCCGCACGCACGCGCCCGCGCCGCGCGTGGGCGAGGCCGGTGCCCTCGGCGTGTCCGCGCACCGGGCCCCGCCGCCCGCGAGGGGTCCCGGTTCAGGGGGCCGGGGCGGTCAAGTAGCGCTGGATGGTGGGCGCCAGCCACGCCACGACCTCCTCCTGGGCCAGCGCGACCGCCTGCGGGAGCCGCAGCACATAGCGGGTGAGCGCCAGCCCGAGCAACTGGCTGGCGACCAGCGCCGCGCGCGCCGGTGCCTGCTCGGGGTCCGGGCACACCCGGGAGGCGGCCGGCAGCAACTGGTCCCGGAAGATGCCGTGCAGGCGCTCGGCCCCGGCCTGGTTGGTGGCGCCGACCCGGAGCACGGCCGTGAGCACCTCGTTCCGCTCCCACAGGGCCAGGAAGTGCGTCACGAGGGCGTGGCCGACCTCGTGCCGGGGCAGGGCCGCCGGGTCGGGCAGCTTCAGGTCGACGGCGACGGCCGCCGCGAAGAGACCTTCCTTGCTGCCGTAGTAGCGCATGACCATCGACGGGTCGATCCGCGCGTCCTTGGCGATGGCGCGGATGGTGGCCCGCTCGTAGCCGTCGGCGGCGAAGCGCTCGCGGGCGGCGTCGAGGATGGCGGCGCGGGTGGTGCCGGAGCGGCGGACGGGCGCCGAGGGCTGCGTGTCGGGCATGACGACCAGCGTAGGCCAGCCGCGCCGAGGTCGGCCAACACCTGTTGGCCAACAAGCGTTGACCCTGCCTGCCGCCCCGGCATACCCTTGTCAACGAGCGTTGGCCAACAACTGTTGACACCCAGGGTTCCAGGGAGGCCACCATGAACGGCACCACCCGCCCCGTCCTCGTCGTCGGCTCCGGCCCCACCGGGCTGCTCCTGGCCGGCGACCTCGCCGCCGCCGGCGTTCCCGTCACCGTCCTCGAAAAGCGCCCCCGCGAGATCAGCAATCTCTCCCGCGCCTTCGTCCTGCACGCCCGCAGCCTGGAACAGCTCGACGCCCGCGGCCTGGCCGACGGCCTGGAGGCGGTGGGCCGCCCCCTGGACCGGTTCCGTCTCTTCGGCCGGCTCACCCTCGACCTGGCCGGCCTTCCCTCCCGCTTCAACCACATCCTGGTCATCCCGCAGTACGAGGTGGAACGGGCCCTGGTGCGGCGCGCCGAGGAGGCGGGCGCCCGGTTCCGTTACGAGACCGAGGTGACCGGCCTGGTCCAGGACGCCGACGGGGTGACCGTCGAGGTCCGCGCGGACGGCGGGCGGCGTGCCGAGCGGCTGCGGGCGGCCTACGCCGTCGGCGCCGACGGGACGCGCAGCACCGTGCGCGAGGCGCTCGGCGTGCCGTTTCCCGGCCGGTCGGTCATCCGCTCCGCCCTCCTGGCGGACGTACGCCTCGCCGAGGAGCCCGGATCGCTGCTCACCGCCGACGCCGTGCGCGACGCGTTCGCCTTCCTCGCGCCCTTCGGCGACGGCTACCACCGGGTGGTCTGCTGGCGCCGCGGCCGGGACGCCGCCGACGGCGGGCCGCCCGACCTGGCGGAGGTCAAGGAGATCACCCGGCTGGCCCTCGGCCGTGACTTCGGCATGCACGACGCCCGCTGGATGTCCCGCTTCCACAGCGACGAACGCCAGGCGCCGGTCTACCGCGTGGGCCGGGTCTTCCTCGCCGGGGACGCGGCACACGTCCACACCCCGGCCGGGGGGCAGGGCATGAACACCGGCCTCCAGGACGCGGCCAACCTGAGCTGGAAGCTGGCGGCCGTCGTCCGGGGCCACGCGCCCGAGGCGCTGCTCGACACCTACCAGGCCGAGCGCCACCCGGTCGGCAGGTCGGTGCTGCGCAGCAGCGGCGGCATCGTCCGCCTCGCCATGGCCCGGTACCCCTGGGCGCCGGCGGCGCGCGGGGCGCTCACCACCGTCCTGCGTCACGCCGGCCCGGTCCGCCGCGCGGTGACCGGCCGGGTCACCGGCGTCGGTTACGCCTACCGGGCACCCCGCGGAGCCCACCGCCTGACCGGCACACGCGCCCCGGACATCGCCCTGGCCGGCGGCGGCCGGCTCTACGAGGCCCTGCGGGGCGGCCGGTTCGTGCTGATCGCCCCGCGGGCGTACGAGGCACGGGACGGGCGCGAGGGGCGGCTGGCCGTGGCGCGCTGGGCGAGCGGCCGCCGTACGGCCGTGCTGGTGCGGCCCGACGGATACGTGGCCTGGGCGGCGGAGGCCGCCGACGCCGGGTCGGTCGAGGCGGCGATCGCCGCCCACGTGGGCTGAGCGGCCGGGCCTACCGTTCCGTCGCGGCCAGCAGTTCGCGCAGCAGGGCGGCCAGGTGCCCGGCCTTCTCCTCGTCGAGGGCGGCGGACAGGGCCTCCGTCTGGACGGCGAGCCCCGCGGCGACCGCCTCGTCGGTCAGCTCCAGCCCCCGGTCGGTGAGCGTGACCTGGAGCCCGCGCCGGTCGTGCGGGTCGGGGGAGCGCCGCAGCAGCCCCGCCCGCTCCAGCTTGTCCAGGCGCCCGGTCATGCCGCCGGTGGTGAGCATCAGCGTCGCCGACAGCTGCCGGGGCGAGAGCGTGTACGGCGCACCCGAGCGGCGCAGCGTCGCCAGGACGTCGAACTCCCCGCGCGAGATCCCGAAGCGGGCGTAGGCCCTCTCCATCCGGTCGCCCATCGCGCGGGAGAGCCGGTGGATGCGGCCGAAGACCTCCATGGCGGCGGTGTCCAGATCGGGGCGCACGGCCGCCCACTGGCCGATGATCGCGTCGACCGGATCCGTGCGCTGCTCGGGGCGTTCACTCATGGCACGAGTATCGGCCGCGCTCCGGTCGCCCGCAAGAAAGTAGCTTGACGATAACTAGCTTGAAGCTAAGCTACTTACCACCGACCTGTCCGGGTCGGGCACGGACCTCCGCCGCTTCGGATCCCGAGGGGTGCCCCCATGGCCGCCGACCGCGCCGCCCTCATCGCCCTGACCGCTCTCGCCCCGGTCTCCTGGGGCACCACCTACGCCGTCACCACCGAGTTCCTCCCGCCCGACCGCCCCCTGTTCACCGGCCTGGCGCGGGCCCTGCCCGCCGGTCTGCTGCTGCTCGCCCTGACCCGGGTGCTGCCGCGCGGCGCCTGGTGGGGCAAGGCGGCCGTGCTCGGCGCGCTCAACATCGGCGCCTTCTTCCCGCTGCTGTTCCTGTCCGCCTACCGGCTGCCGGGCGGGACGGCCGCCGTCGTCGGCTCGGCCGGCCCGCTGTTCGTCGTCGCGCTCTCCGCCCTCCTGCTGGGCCGGCGGCCCACCGCCCGGTCCGTGGCCGCCGGGGCCGCCGCCGCGTTCGGCGTCGGTCTCGTCGTTCTCAAGGGGGCCGGAGCCCTGGACGCGCTCGGCGTGCTGGCGGCCCTCGGCTCCACCGTCTCGATGTCCGCCGGCACCGTCCTGACCAAGCGCTGGGGCCTGCCGGACGGCGCCGGCCCGCTCGCCCTCACCGGCTGGCAGCTCACGGCCGGCGGCCTGCTCATCGCCCCGGTCGCCCTCCTCGCCGAGGGCGCGCCGCCCGCCCTGGACGGCCCGGCGATCGGCGGCTACCTCTACCTCGCCCTGGCCGGCACCGCGGTCTCCTACTGGCTCTGGTTCCGCGGCATCGGCCGGCTCGGCGCCACCCGGGTCACCTTCCTCGGCCCGCTCTCGCCGCTCACGGCGGCCGTGGTCGGCTGGGCCGCCCTCGGCCAGGCGCTGACGCCGGTGCAGCTGGCGGGCATGGCGCTGGCGTTCGGGGCGACGGTGGCCGGGCAGCGGGCGCCGCGCGCCCCGGCGCGGCCGGCCCCCGCGGCCGCCGGACCGTTCAGTTCCGCTGAAAGGAACGGTCGGAAAGTTTCGATGGACGTGATGGATCCGGCGCTGCGACGGTAGGCCCACCGCGATCGAACCGACCGGCGAAAGGACCTCCGTGGCCGTCGTCCTGCCCAGGACCACCCCCTCCGCCCCTTCCGGAACCGCCCCTTCCGGCGCGCCGGAGTCCTCCCCGGCCCCGGGAGCGGCCGCCGCCCTTCTCGGCACCGCCCTCGCCGCCCTCGCCACGGTCGTCTGGTCCGGCTCGTTCGTCACCTCCCGCGCCCTGCACGACAGCGTCCCGCCCGTGCAGCAGGCGTTCTGGCGCTGGCTGGTGGCGCTCGCGGTGGTCGCCCCGTTCGGCGCCCGGCGGGCATGGCGGCAGCGCCGGCTGATCCGGCGCCACCTCGGCTTCGTCGCCCTGGCCGCCCTGCTGGGCGTCACCGTCTACAACACCCTCGTCAACCAGGCCGGACTCACCACCCCCGCCGCCAACATGGGGATGATCATGGCGGCCTCGCCGGTGCTGATGGCCGTCTTCGAACGGGCGGGCGGCGTCCGGCTCGGCGGCCGCCGGGTCGCCGGGCTGCTCCTCGCCTGCGCCGGAGTCCTGCTGCTGATCGGCCGGGACGGCGCCCGCTTCGCGGCCGGTGACCTGTGGATGATCGCCGCCGCCTGCTGCTTCGGCTCGTACAGCGCCCTGCTCCGCCGCAAGCCGGCTGAACTGGGCGGCGCCGCCTTCCTCTTCACCACCTTCCTGATCGGCACCGCCCTGCTGCTGCCCGCGCAGGGCGTGAGCCTCGCCCTCCAGGGCGGCTTCACCCCGGCGGCCGGCACGGTCCTG
This sequence comes from Streptomyces sp. NPDC052020, assembly GCF_040680575.1. Lineage (NCBI taxonomy): Bacteria > Bacillati > Actinomycetota > Actinomycetes > Kitasatosporales > Streptomycetaceae > Streptomyces > Streptomyces sp. NPDC052020. The sequence continues at coordinate 22,657 of NZ_JBFAWY010000033.1, read as the reverse complement.
CCCCTGCTCTACGTCGGGATCGCCTCCTCGGCGGTCGCCTTCTTCGCCTGGAACCGGGCGGTCGCCCTGGTCGGCCCGAGCCGCGCGGGCGTCGTCTACTACCTCCAGCCGGTGTGCGTGGCCCTGCTGTCCTGGGCGCTGCTGGCCGAGCCCGCCGGCTGGGCACAGGCCGGGTGCATGGCGCTCATCCTGGGCGGGGTCGTCCTCGGGGCGCGCCGCTGACGAGGGGCGGCGGCATAGGTTGTCCGCCATGACCGAGTGGGACGTCCGCAAGCTGCACATCCTGCGCACCCTGCGCGAACGCGAGACCGTCACCGCGACGGCCGAGGCGCTGCGGATGACGCCCTCGGCGGTGTCCCAGCAGCTGACGAACCTCGCCCGGCAGCTCGGGGTGCCCCTGCTCCAGGCGCGGGGGCGGCGGGTGCGGCTGACGGACGCGGCCCGGCTGGTGCTGCGGCACGCCGAGGCGGTGTTCGAGCAACTGGAGCGCGCCGAGGCGGAGCTGGCGGCCTACGTCCAGGGGGACGTGGGCGAGGTGCGGGTCGGGGCCTTCTCCACCGCCGTACCCGCCCTCGTCGTGCCGGCCGTGACCGCCCTGCGGGCGACGCACCCCGGCGTCGAGGTGCGGGTGCGGGAGGCGGAGGCGCAGGAGGCGTACGAGCTGCTGGCCGCCGGGGAGGTGGACCTCGCCCTGTCCCTGGCGGCGCAGGCGCCCAGCGCCGCCGACCCGCGCTTCACCGCGGTGCCGCTGCTCGCCGACCCGCTGGACGTCGCCCTGCCCCACGGCCATCCGCTGGCCCGCGCGGAGGGGCTGCGGCTGGCCGACCTCGCCGCCGAACCGTGGATCTTCGGCGGCAGCGGGCCCTGGTCCGACATCACGCGGGGGGCCTGCGAGGCGGCCGGTTTCAGCCCCGTCCAGGGTCACTCGGCGGCCGGCTGGACGGCGATCCTGGCCATGGTGGAGGCGGGCATGGGCGTGGCGCTGGTGCCGCGGATGGCGGCCGAGCGGCGGGACGGCGTGGTGATGCGGGAGCCGGTCGCGGACCGCCCGGTCCGGCATGTGGTCGCCGCGGTCCGCAAGGGGGCCGGGGAAGGCGCGGCGGTGGGGAGGGTGGTGGCGGCGCTGCGGGCGGTCGCGGCCGCCGCCCGCGGCGGTCCTCAGGACCCGTCGGCGGCGGGGTAGGGGCTCAGCATGGTGTCGAAGTAGCCCTCGGGAGCGCCGTCGAGGTAATCCGGCAGATGGTCCAGGAAGGCCCGCAGGTGCGGGAGGGCGTTGTGCCGGTCCAGGTCCTCCTGGGAGCGCCAGACCTCGTAGAGGAAGAACCGGCCGTCCTCGTGCTCGTGCAGGTGGTACTGGAGGTTGCCCTCCTCCTGCCGGGTGGGTTCCACGAAGGAGGTGAGGATCCGCCTGACCTCGTCGGCGCGTTCGGGCCGGGGGCGCAGGAAGGCGTAGAGGGAGAGGGGCGTTCGCGGTGTCGTCGTCATGCTCCGACGCTAAAATCTCTCACCGATGTGAGGTTCAAGCCCGTCGCGCGTGAGGTGAGTCACATGAGGATCGGCGAGCTGGCGCGGGCGACGGGCGTGAGCGTCCGGCTGCTGCGCTACTACGAGGAGCAGGGCCTGCTCACCTCGCGGCGGGCGGGCGGCGGCCACCGGCACTACACGCCCGACGCCGTCGCCACGGTCGCCCGGATCCGCGCCCTGCTGGCCGCGGGGCTCCCGACGAAGGTCATCCGCGACGTCCTGCCGTGCGCCCTCGGAGACGGCCCGGAAGTCGACGCGTGCGTCCAGGACCTGCTGCGGCGCCAGCTGGCGGACCTGGACACCCGCATCGCCGAGCTCCAGGCGGCCCGGGCCTCGCTCGGCGGCCTCCTGGACGCCTCCGAGCGGGCGTCCGCGGCGGTGCCCGCGCCGGCCTGACGCCCCGCCGGCGCGTCCCTCCGGCGCCCCGGAAGGCGAGCGGGGCGCCCGGTGCGGCACCGGACGCCCTCGCACCAGCCGGTTACGCGCCAGCCGCCGCCGCGTCCGCCGCCTGCGCCCTCAGGGCGCGCTCCACGCCCGCGCGGGACTCGGAGACGAGCCGCCGCAGGGCCGCGTTCGGCTCGGCCGCGACGAGCCAGGCGTCCGTCCGGTCCAGCGTGTCCCGCGTGACCTGCACCGCCGGGTACAGGCCGACCGCGATCTGCTGGGCCATCTCGTGCGAACGGGACTCCCAGACGCCCTTGAGCGCCTCGAAGTACCGCTCCGTGTACGGCGCCAGCAGCTCGCGCTGGTCGGTCTGGACGAAGCCGGAGATGACCGCCTCCTGCACGGCGTTGGGCAGCTTGTCGGACTCCACGACCGACGCCCACGCCTCCGCCTTGGCCTCCGGGGTCGGGCGGGCCGCCCGGGCGGTGGCCGCGTGGCGCTCACCGGCGGCGGTCCTGTCCCGCTCGTACTCGGCGGCGATCTCCTCCTCGCCGAACCGGCCCACCGCGGCGAGCCGCTGCACGAACGCCCAGCGCAGCTCGGTGTCGACGGCCAGGCCCTCGACCGACCGCGACCCGTCCAGCAGGCCCTCCAGCAGATCGAGCTGCTCCGGGGTGCGGGCCGTCGCCGCGAACGCCCGCGCCCAGGCGAGCTGGTGGTCGCCGCCCGGGGCGGCGGACTTCAGGTGGGCGAGCGTGGCCTCGGTCCAGCGGCCGAGCAGCGTCTCGCGGGCGGCCGGGTCGGCGTAGAGGTCGATCGCCAGCTTCACCTGGCGGTGCAGCGACTGCACCACGCCGATGTCGGACTCCTTGCCGATGCCGGACAGGACCAGGGAGAGGTAGTCGCGGGTGGCGAGTTCCCCGTCCCGGGTCATGTCCCAGGCGGACGCCCAGCACAGGGCGCGCGGCAGCGACTCCGTGAAGTCGCCGAGGTGCTCGGTGACGACGGCCAGCGACCGCTCGTCCAGGCGGACCTTGGCGTAGGACAGGTCGTCGTCGTTGAGCAGCACCACCGCCGGACGGGGCTTGCCGGTGAGCTGCGGTACGGCCGTCAGCTCGCCGTCCACGTCCAGCTCGACGCGCTCGACCCGCACCAGCCTGCCCTCGCCGTCCAGGTCGTAGAAGCCGACCGCGATCCGGTGCGGGCGCAGCGTCGGCTCGCCCTTGGCGCCGGCGGGCAGCGCCGGGGCCTCCTGGCGGATCGCGAACGAGGTGATGGTCCCCGTCCCGTCCGCGCCGTCCGTCTCGATCTCGGGACGCAGGACGTTGATCCCGGCCGTCTCCAGCCACGCCTTCGACCAGGTCTTCAGATCGCGCCCGGAGGTCTCCTCCAGGGCGCCCAGCAGGTCGGACAGGCGCGTGTTGCCGAACGCGTGCCGCTTGAAGTACGCCTGCACGCCCCGGAAGAACGCGTCCTCGCCGACGTAGGCGACGAGCTGCTTGAGCACCGAGGCGCCCTTGGCGTACGTGATGCCGTCGAAGTTGACCAGCACGTCGTCCAGGTCGCGGATGTCCGCCATGATCGGGTGCGTGGACGGGAGCTGGTCCTGCCGGTACGCCCAGGTCTTCATGGAGTTGGCGAACGTGGTCCACGAGTGCGGCCAGCGCGAGCCGGGCGCGGCGGCCTGGCAGGCGATGGAGGTGTAGGTGGCGAACGACTCGTTCAGCCACAGGTCGTTCCACCACTCCATGGTGACCAGGTCGCCGAACCACATGTGGGCCAGCTCGTGCAGGATCGTCTCCGCCCGCACCTCGTACGCCGCGTCCGTCACCTTGGAACGGAAGACGTACTGGTCGCGGATGGTCACCGCGCCCGCGTTCTCCATCGCGCCCGCGTTGAACTCCGGCACGAACAGCTGGTCGTACTTCTCGAACGGGTAGGCGTAGTCGAACTTCTCCTGGAACCAGTCGAAGCCCTGCCGGGTCACCTCGAAGATCGCGTCGGAGTCGAGGTGCTCGGCGAGCGAGGGGCGGCAGTAGATGCCGAGCGGGACGGACCGGCCGTCCTTCTCGTACACGCTGTGCACCGAGTGGTACGGGCCGACGATCAGGGCCGTGATGTACGTCGAGATCCGCGGCGTCGGCGCGAAGGACCAGACGTTGTCCACGGGCTCGGGCGTGGGCGAGTTGGAGATGACCGTCCAGCCCTCGGGCGCCCTCACGGTGAACCGGAAGGTCGCCTTCAGGTCCGGCTGCTCGAAGCTGGCGAAGACCCGGCGGGCGTCCGGCACCTCGAACTGGGTGTACAGGTACGCCTGGCTGTCGACCGGGTCGACGAACTTGTGCAGGCCCTCACCGGTGTTCGTGTACGCGCAGTCGGCCACCACCCGCAGGACGTTGCGGCCCTGGAGCAGGCCGGGCAGGGCGATCCGGGAGTCCCGGAAGACCTCGGCGGGGTCCAGCGAGTCCCCGTTGAGGGTCACCTCCCGCACGGACGGCGCCACCAGGTCGATGAACGACTCCGCGCCCTTCTCCGCGACGTCGAAGCGCACGGTGGTCACGGACGGGAAGGTGTCGCCCTCCTGCGCGCCGGAGAGATCGAGCTCGATCTCGTACGAGTCAACGGTGAGCAGCTTCGCCCGCTGCTGCGCCTCTTCGCGAGTCAGGTTTGTGCCAGGCACGCGGTCATCTCCTCGTTATGGGTGGGTCTGCCTCATCCTTCCACGGGAGAGCCGCTCGGGCGATGACGGCGCCCTCGCCCGAGCCGGGCACGGAGCCAGGAGTCAGGCCGCCTCCCCCCACTGGACGGGGGACACGGCCGGGGCGCCCGACAGCAGGGCGTAGGCGTACGCCGCCGAGACGAGGGTCATGTGGCGGTGCCAGCCGGGGAAGGACCGGCCCTCGAAGTCGAGCAGGCCGTACTGCTCGCCCAGGGTGGTCACCGTGGCGAGGCTGCCGGAGTGCAGGCCGGTGAGGCCCAGCAGTTCGCTCATCCGGCGGTCGGTGAGATTGGTGAGCCAGATCCGGCCGAGGCGCTGCCGGGCGGTGTCCCAGGTGGCGAAGACCCGGCCCGGGAAGGAGGCTCTGCCGCCCCCGGGGCGCGGGCCGGGTATCTCCGCCGGACTGGAGGCGACCTGGAGGCGGCGGGGCCGTCCGTCCGGACCGGGCATCATGGCCACGTCCGGGTGCCGGGCGGCGCCCTGGAGCAGGAGCTGACGGGCCGAGACGGGCGCCGCGGACTCGCGGACGGGCCGTGCGGCGCGCAGCGCGGGCGTCAGGGGCAGCTGTCCGTCGACGGCCAGGACGAAGCCGTGACCGCGGCCGGCCAGCCGCTCGACCAGGGGTCGCACGTCCGTCACCGTGGTCAGGTCGGCGACCACGGGCGCGGGGACCACGCCGGGCCGGGCGGCCAGCGTCTCGACCAGGTCCAGCGCCTGCGACCACAGCGGTTGCGGACGCGCCTGCTCGGGGACGCGCGCCCGGCGCCGGACCTCCTCGTCGCTCGCCCACCGCTCGGGCAGGTGCAGCCGCCAGTCGACGGGGACGTGCCCGTCGCCGCCCGCGAGGAAGACCGCCACGCCGAGCTGGCAGTTGACGGTGCGGCCCTGTTCGCGGACGAAGCGGCGGTGCACGCCGACGGAGTGGTCGCCGCGCTTGGGCAGGATCGCCGGGGCCAGCGTCCAGGCGTGCGTGTGCATCCGCTGGTCCGCCCAGCGCAGCAGCTCCGCCCGGGGTGCCTCCCAGCCCCAGGGGCTGGCGTTGACGAACTGCTGGAGCGACTGCGATGCCGTCGTGGGCGACGACGTCACCGTCTCGGCCATGCGCCGCGGCGACTTCTTGCCCGGCGTGGCGAGCAGGCCGCGCAGGTACAGGTGCCCCCACCGCTGCTGGTCGATCCGCGGCAGATGCCCGAACAGGTGCCGGCTGAACGCGGCGAGCGCCGTCTGGCCCCCCTGCCCGCTCCCTGCATCTCGAATCGCTGACACTCCATCCCCCTTCGTGCGGTGCGATCCCGGCGAACGAGAAAAGCATAAAGAACGTTTGCTTTGTTTCGCGCCTACTCTCGACGACTTTGGCGAGTTGAGGCCTCATCACCGCTCCCGCCAGGGGAACGTCAGACTCGGATGCCCGTCGCCGCCGGGACGCGGCCCCGGCACCCGCGGGGCCGAGCGCCCGGGACGGCCGGGTCGAGGCGAATGAGGAAGAGAGTCAGTTTTCATGCAGCAGAGAGCCGCTCGGACCCAGGAGGCGCTGATCCACGCGGCGGCGGAGGAGTTCGACCGCCGCGGGTACGAGGGCGCCTCCCTCTCCCGGATCAGCAAGGGCGCGCAGGCTTCGATGGGTGCGCTGACCTTCCACTTCCACACCAAGGGAGAACTGGCCCGCGCCGTGCGCGCGGAGGGCCGCAAGGCACTCGCCCCGGTGGTGCGGGGATTCACGGACGGTACCGGCGCGCCCCTGGAGGCGCTGGCCGGGCTGACCGCCGCCCTGGTGCGGCTGCTGGAGCGCGACGTCGTCGTCCGGGCCGCGGTGCGCCTGGAGCGCGACGGCCCGCGGGAGACGGAGGAGCGGGAACTGGCCGGGGAGTGGGTGCCCGCGCTGCGGATGCTGCTGGAACGGGCGGCCGAGGCCGGGCAGTTGCGGCCGGAGGCGCCGCCGGTCACCGTGGCCGCCCTGCTCGCCTGGCTGGTGGAGGGCAGCTGGGCGGAGATCGGGCGGCTCGGCGCCCGGCTCCCCGGAGCGACGGGGCGGCCCGCGCCGGAGGACGTCTGGGACCTCGTGCTGTACGGCGTGAGCGGGACCGGACGGCCGGGGCACGCCGGCGCCGACGAGGCGCGGCGCTGACGGAACCGGGCAGGGGCCCCGGGTTCGCCCGGGGCCCCTGCCCATGCGCGCTCGCGCCGGGCCGCGCCCCGGCCGTGCGCCGTCCGGGCACCGCTCGGGTGCCCTTCGTGCGCCGTTCGTGCCGGGCGGCGCGGCCGTCAGCCCCGCGCCGTCAGCCCCGCGCCGACGGCACCGGCGTCCGCGCGGTGAGGGCGTCCGCGGCGGGACGCCCGGACCGGGCCGCCAGCTCCCGCTGCACCTCGGCCAGCGAGCGGTTCTTGGTCTCGGGCACCGTCCGCAGGACGAAGACCACGGCGGCGGTCGACACCGCGGCGAAGAACCAGAAGACCCAGCTCTCCCCGACGAGGTCCGCGGCCGGCAGGAACATCTGCCCCACGACGAAGTTGGCGGCCCAGTTGACCAGCGCGCACACCGCCCCGCCGCGCGCCCGGCTCTCCGGCGGGAACAGCTCCGCCGCCAGGATCCAGAAGACGGGGCCGAGCCCGATGGCGAAGGAGGCCACGTACGTCACCATGAACACCAGCGCCGTCACGTTGGCCGCCGGACTCGCCGGCAGCCCGAGCGCCACCCCGAGGGCGACGAGCGAGAGCGCCATGCCGGCCAGCGAGGACAGCAGCAGCGGACGCCGCCCGGCCCGGTCGATCAGCGGGACGGCCGCGACCGTCATCACCACGTTGACGGCGCCGATCACCACCGAGTAGGTGATCGAGTTGGCGGCGGGCAGACCCGCCCGCGACATGATGCTGGGGGCGTAGTAGATGATGCTGTTGATGCCGCCGAACTGCTGTGCCGCGGCCAGCGTCACCCCGATCACCAGAGCGGGCCGCGCCGCCGGGGACAGCAGCGCGGCGGACGCCCGGCGCGGGGCGGGCCCCTCGCCGGGGGCCCGGGGGGCACGCGGGGCACACGCGGCGGCGCGGGTGCGCAGCCATTCGGGGCTCTCCGGGATCGCCAGGGTGCCCACCAGCATCGCCACGGAGGGGATGAGCCCGACGGCGAACATGGCCCGCCAGTCGGCGCTGTCGGCGTAGGCCAGGTTGATCAGGTAGGACACCAGGATGCCCACCGTCAGCAGGATCTGGTTGGCGGTCACCAGCCGTCCGCGCAGCCGCGGCGGGGCGATCTCGGCCAGGTACAGCGGTACGACGGTGGACGCGCTGCCCACCGCGAGCCCGAGCACCGCGCGGGCCACGACCAGGGCCGCGAAGCCGTCGGCCAGGACGGCGGCGAGCAGCCCCGCGGTGAAGGTCAGCGCGATCGCGACGAGCACCTTCTTGCGGCCGAACCGGTCCGCGGGGCGCCCGCTGCCCAGCGCGCCGACGGCCGCGCCGAGCAGCAGCGCCGAGATCACGGCGCCCTCCTCGAACGAGTTCAGGCCGAAGTCGGTCCGGATGAACAGCAGCGCCCCCGAGATCACCCCGGTGTCGAAGCCGAACAGCAGCCCGCCGAGCGCGACCACCGCCGTGCACAGCCCGAGCCGGGCGGGCGGCGGAGCGGAGCCCGGCGACAGCGGCGCGTCTGGCGGGCGGGGAGCGTCGAACATCGTCGTCCTCTTTCGGTCGGGTTTCGGTCGGGCCCCGCCAACCGGGATGTCCGCGGGGCGGGCCGAGGGCCGCGGGCGGCCGGGCACGGCCGGCCGCGGGGCCCGTCAGGCCCGGGTGATGAGCAGGTCCGGGTCGTGCAGGAGGGCCGCGGTGTCCGCCAGGACACGGGAGCCGAGATCGCCGTCGACCAGGCGGTGGTCGAAGGAGAGGGCCAGCGTGGTGACCTGGCGCGGGACGACCCGGCCGCGGTGCACCCAGGGGCGCGGCGCGATGGTGCCGAGGGCGAGGATGGCCGACTCGCCCGGGTTGAGGATCGGCGTGCCGGTGTCGACGCCGAACACGCCGATGTTGGTGAGCGTCACGGTGCCGCCGCGCAGGGCGGCGGGCGGGGTGCGGCCCTCGCGGGCGGTGGCCACCAGCTCGTCCAGGGCGGTGGCGAGGTCGGGCAGCGTGCGGTGGCCGGCGTCCTCGATGACCGGCACCAGCAGCCCGCGCGGCGTGGCCGCCGCGATGCCCAGGTTGATCCCGCGCTTGCGCACGATCTCCTGGCGCTCCTCGTCCCACGAGGCGTTGATCTCCGGATGGCGCCGCACCGCCAGCGAGAACGCCCGTGCGGCCAGCAGCAGGGGGCCGACCCGCCGTCCCGCCATGTCCGGGTGCCGTTTGAGCCGGTCGATCAGCTTCATGGTCCGGGTGACGTCGACGGTGACGAACTCCGTCACATGCGGCGCGGTGAAGGCGCTGGCCACCATGGCGCGCGCGGTGGCGCGGCGCACGCCGGTGACCGGGATCCGGGTCTCGTCGGCCTCGTCCGCGTCCGCCCGCACGGGAGCGGGCACGGGCGCGGGCGCGGGCGGCGGCGGCGGGGAGACGGCCGCCCGCTCCCCGGCGGGGGCCACGGCCTCGACGTCGGCGCGGGTGATGTCCCCGCGCGGTCCGGTCGGCACCACCGACGCCAGGTCCACGCCCAGCTCCTTGGCCAGCTTGCGCACCGGCGGCTTGGCCAGCGGCAGGGCGGGGGCGGCCGGGGCGGCCGGTGCGGTACCGGCCCGGCGCCGGGCCCGCCGGGCGGGCGCCGCCGGAGCGGCGCCGTAGCCGACCAGCACGGGGGTGCGGCCCCGCGGGCCGTCGGCGTGCGCGGGGGGCTCGGCGCCGGTGGGGGGCCCGGTGTCCGCCGCGCCCTGCGGGCGGGTGTCCACGGTGATGATGGGCGTGCCGACGGCGACCGTGGCCCCTTCCGGGAAGCACAGCTCGCGCACCACGCCCGCGAACGGCACCGGCAGTTCGACGCTGGCCTTGGCCGTCTCCACCTCGCACACGGCCTGGCCGTCGCCGACCGTGTCACCGGGCGCGACCAGCCAGCGGATGATCTCCGCGTCCCGCAGTCCCTCGCCCACGTCGGGCAGCCGGAACTCCCGGTAGCGCTGAAGGGTGTCCGTCATCGTCAGCAGAGCTCCTCAGTGGGCCAGCGCGCGGTCGACGGCGTCGAGTACGCGGTCGATCCCGGGGAGGTACTCCTCCTCCAGCCGGGAGGGCGGATAGGGCGTGTGGTAGGCGCCGACCCGCAGGACCGGCGCCGACAGGTGGTAGAAGCAGCGCTCGGTGACGTGGGCCGCGATCTCCGCGCCCGCCCCGAAGAAGACCGGCGCCTCGTGCGCGACCACGAGCCGCCCGGTCCGGCGCACCGAGCGCTCCACGGTGCCGAAGTCGACCGGCGAGATCGACCGCAGGTCGACGACCTCCAGGTCGTGCCCCTCCTCCGCGGCCACCTCGGCCGCGTCCAGGCAGGTGCGCACCATCGGCCCGTAGGCGGCGAGGGTCAGGTCGCGGCCCGGCCGCACCACGCGGGCGGTGTGCGCGGGCGGCTGCCGCTCGCCGGCGGCGGGATCGAGGTCGACCTCGCCCTTGTCGTAGTAGCGCCGCTTCGGCTCGAAGAAGATCACCGGATCGTCGCAGCGCACGGCCTCCCGGAGCATCCAGTAGGCGTCGGAGGGGGTCGACGGTGACATCACGCGGACGCCCGCCACGTGCGCGAACAGCGCCTCGGGGGACTCCGAGTGGTGTTCCACGGCACCGATCCCGCCGCCGTAGGGGATGCGGATGACGACGGGGAGGCGCACCCGGCCGCCGGAGCGGGCGTGCATCTTCGCGAGCTGGGTGACGATCTGGTCGTAGGCGGGGAAGACGAAGCCGTCGAACTGGATCTCCACGATCGGCCGGTAGCCGCGCAGCGCCAGGCCGATCGCCGTGCCGACGATGCCGGACTCGGCCAGCGGCGTGTCCATCACGCGGGCCTCGCCGAAGTCCTTCTGGAGTCCGTCGGTCACCCGGAACACCCCGCCGAGCCGGCCGACGTCCTCGCCCATGACGAGCGTCTTGGGGTCGGACGCCAGCACCGACCGCAGCGCCTCGTTGAGGGCCGCCACCAGGGTCATACGGGTCGCCGCCATGGCTCAGCCCTCCTCGGCGAAGGCCGCCTGGTAGGCCGCGAACGCGGCGCGTTCGCGGTCCACCCCCGGGTGGGCCTCCGCGTAGACGTGGTCGAACATCTCCTCGGGGGCGGGGGAGGCCATGGCGCGCACGCCCTCCCGGACGCGGGCGGCCAGCGCCTCGCCGGCCTCCGCCACCTCGGCGAAGAAGGCGTCGCCGGCGACGCCCTCGCGGCGCAGCAGGCGCTCCAGCCGCAGCAGCGGGTCCTTGGCCCGCCAGCTCTCCACCTCGGCCGCGTCCCGGTACCGGGACGGGTCGTCGGAGGTGGTGTGGGCGCCCATCCGGTAGGTGAACGCCTCGATCAGGAACGGCCCGCGGCCCGAACGCGCGTGGTCCAGCGCGGCCCGGGTCACCGCCCGCACGGCGAGCACGTCGTTGCCGTCCACGCGCACCCCGGGGAAGCCGAAGCCCTGGGCCCGCTGGTGCAGCGGGACGCGGGTCTGGCGCTCGTTGGGCTCGGAGATCGCCCACTGGTTGTTCTGGCAGAAGAACACGATCGGGGCGTCCCACACGGCGGCGAAGTTGAACGCCTCCGAGACATCGCCCTGGCTGGTGGCGCCGTCGCCGAAGTAGACGATGACCGCCGCCTCCGCGCCGTCCTTGGCCACTCCGCAGGCGTAGCCGGTGGCATGCAGCGTCTGCGAGCCGATGACCAGCGTGTACAGGTGGAAGTCGTGGGCGTCCGGGTCCCAGGCGCCGTTGTCGACGCCGCGGAACAGCCGCATCAGGGCCAGCGGATCGACCCCGCGGCCCAGCGCGACGGCGTGTTCGCGGTAGCTCGGGAAGACCCGGTCGCCGTCGCGCAGCGCCCGTACCGAGCCGACCTGGGCCGCCTCCTGGCCGAGCAGGGAGGGCCACAGGCCCAGTTCGCCCTGGCGTTGCAGGGTGACCCCCTCGGCGTCGACGCGGCGCGCGACGGCCATGTCCCGGTACAGCGCCCGCAGTTCCTGCGGCCCGGGGTCCGACGGGTAGTCGGGGTGCGGCACGCGCTCGCCGCCGGGCGTGAGCAGCCGTATGCCGTCGCCGCTCACCGGGTGCCGCCGATGTTCAGACCGGCCATCGCGCCGGCCACCGCCTTCACCAGCGAGGAGGCGCGCTTGTCGTCGGGACCGAGCGCGATCAGCCGGTTCATGACGTAGCTGACGCCGGCCGCCGCGCGCGGCCACGCCTGGTTGGCGGAGCCGCCGGCGCCGTCGTGGCCGAAGGAGTCGCCGTCGACGGTCGGGCGCGGGTTGGTGCGCAGCCGGTAGCCGCCGCCCCCGTACACCATGGGGACGTCGATGAGCTGGTCGGTCTTGCTGACCCGGGGCGCGCGGGCCTCGTCGAGCAGCGGGCGCGACAGCAGCACGTGCGGTTCGCCGGCCGGCCGGGCGGCGTCGGCGGCGAGGATGCCGTACAGCTTGGCGAAGCCGCGGGCCGAGCCGTAGACGTTGGCGGCGGGGATGAGGGCGAAGCGGCGGCTGGGGCGGTTCCAGATCTCCTCGTCGTCGGGGAAGGGGACCGGGTTCTGCCAGATGCGCTGGGTCAGCGGGTCGTCGCTGGTGAAGTAGCCCGCGAACTGGGCGCGGAAGCCGGTGCCGTACTCCGTGCGGGCGACCCGGTGCTCCTGCTCGGGGGAGAGGCCGAAGGAGACGTCGACGCCGAGCGGACCGGCCACCTCCTCGGCGAAGAAGCGGTCCAGGCGGCGTCCGTCGACGCGGCGGATCACCTCCGCGATGATCCACCCGGTCGCCCAGGGCCCGTACAGGATGCCCTCCGCCCGCGGATCGGCCTCCGGCTCCTGGTCGGCGAGGAGCTTGGCCATCGCCTCGGGGTCGCTGAGGTCGTCCTGGCTGAGCGGCGCGGCGACGGCGGGCATGCGGGCGGTGAAGGTCAGCACCTCCCGCACGGTGATCGCGCCCTTGCCCTTGGCCGCGAACTCCGGCCAGTAGCGGGCGACCGGCGCGTCCAGTTCCACCTCCCCGCGGTCGACGAGCAGCAGCAGGGCGGTGGCGAGGACGCCCTTGCTGCCGGAGAAGATGAGCTGGACCGTGTCACCGGTCCAGGCCCGGCCGGTGGTGGGGTCGGCCAGACCGCCCCACAGGTCCACGACCAGTTCCCCGCCCAGGGTCACCGCGAGTGCGGCGCCCTGCTCGTCCCGCTCGGCGAAGTTGCGCGCGAACTCCTCGCGCACGGCCTCGAACCCCGGTGCCACATGGCCGGAGACGACGACGTCCTGTGCTGTGCTCATGGTGGTGCACTCCGATCGTTGAGGGTGGATGGAGGGGCGGACTGAGGGGTGGATCTCGGGGTGGATCGAGGGGCGGACTGAGGGATGGATCTCGGGGTGGATCGAGGGGTGGATGAGGGGTGGATGAGGAGGCGGGGGCGGTCAGGCCGGTATCGGCGCGGGCAGCCGCACGGGCAGCGTCAGGCGCAGGGCGCCGCCGGTGCCGACGCAGGCGACGCCCCGGTAGTCCGCGATGCGCGGGCGGCCCACGGCCGCGCCGCCCCCGTGCGGGCCGACCACCACGGTCCAGCCGCCCGCGGCGCGGCCCGCGCGCAGGCCCAGTTCCGCGTCCTCGAACACGACCGTCGCCCTGGGGTCGGCGCCGAGCCGGGCGGCCGCGCGCAGATAGCCCTCCGGGTCGGGCTTGCCGCGCCGGACATCGTCGGCGCTGACGACGACCTCCGGCAGCGGCAGCCCGGCCGCGGCCATGCGCCGCTCGGCCAGCTCCCGCCCCGCCGAGGTGACCAGCGCCCAGCGGTCCCGGGGCAGTTGCGCCAGCAGCTCGGCGGCGCCCGGGAGGGCGACGGTGCCCCGGGTGTCGGCGAGGTCCTGGGCGACCAGCCAGGCGGTCTCCGCCGCCACGTCCGTGCCGGGCGGGGCGTGCTCGGCGACCGTCTCGGCGGTCCGCTGTCCGTGGGCGCCGGCCAGGACGGCGGCCGGGTCGAGCCCGTGCCGCGCGGAGAAGCGCCGCCAGGTGCGCTCCACCGCCGCCGACGAGTCGACGAGGGTGCCGTCCATGTCGAACAGCAGCGCCTGCGCCGTCACTACGATGGTCATCTCCCTGCCGTTCCCTTCGTTCCTGTCGTGGTGGGGGCGGCCGCCCGGTCCGGGCCCAGCCGGGCGGCGAGGGCGCGCAGCCGCCCGAGGTCCGCGTCGAGCCGCGCGGCGTCGCCCGAGCGGTGGTCGTTCTCCAGCACCAGCGCCCGCATGGCCGGGCCGTGCGCGGCCACCGCGTCGAGCGTGGCGGCGACCGCGCCGTCCCCGTCGCCGAGCAGCGGCGCCGCGTCCGTGCCGGCCAGTCCGTCCTTGACGTGCACCTGGTCGGCCAGATGTGCTCCGGCCGCGGCCACCAGCGCCGTGGGGTCCACACCCGCGGCATGGGGGTTGTAGGTGTCCAGCAGCAGCCGGAAGGCGGGCGAGCCCACCTCGGCCACCAGCCGCAGGGCCTTGTCGGGCGCGAGGGTGTTCTCGCTGGCCAGGTGGAGCCCGCGGTCCGCCGCACCGGCGGCGGCGGCGCGCAGCACCCGGGCGGTGCGGCGCAGCGCGGCCTCGCCGTCGATCGCGCTGCGCCGGAAGCTGGGGACGAAGACCAGCGGCGCCCCCAGCTCGGTGGCCGCGTCCAGCACCCGCCCTACGACGTCCCGCACCCGGCCGGCGGCGAGGGTGCCCTCGGGCGCGGTGAGCCCGATGTCGTTGAGCACGTTGCCGGTGACCGCGAGCGGCGCCACTCCCGCCGCGCGGGCGGTGCGGGCCAGCCGGGCCAGCCGCCCCGGCGCGTCCAGCCACGGTCCCCGGCCGGGCCCGCCCAGGTCGAACTGGAGCCCCCGCACCCCGTGCCGGCGGGCGAGTCCGACCGCCGCCGCGCCCCGGACGGGCAGCCGCCAGTCGGCCAGCGCCGCCGGCGGCCCGCCCGCGGCGGTCACGAGGGCTCCTGCGGCCGTACGGCCAGCTTGACGAGGCGGCGGCCGGAGACGATCCGGTCCCGGGGCTCCGCGAGCCGGTTCAGCACCGGTACCGCGCCGGCCAGGCTGACCACGTGCGTCACCAGGTCCCGGTACCGGTCGGGTGCCCGGCACAGTTCGGCCGCGGCCTCCAGCAGATGCTCGCCGGCCACGCCCCGGTGGCCCAGGACCCGTACCTTGTCCCCGCTCGCCGTGCCCAGCCGGCCGACGTGCGGCGGCTGCGGCTGCCCCGCCTGGTTGGCGGCCCGCAGCGCGGCGAGGTCCACGCCGGGCAGCCGGGTGGTGGTGGGCGGCCGGGTCAGCCCGCCCACCAGGTCCACGACGGTGTCCACGCCCCGCGCCGCGTCGAGCGCCAGCTCCAGGCAGGGCAGGGTGGCCGGGGCCGGGGTGGCGATCAGCACGGCCAGCGGATCGTCGCCGAGGACCTCCGCGAGCCGCCGCGCGGTCAGGCCGCTTCGGCCCAGCCGCACGTCCGCGCTGTGCCGGGCCCGCCGGCTCCACTCCAGGCCCTCTTGGGTGTGATGGACGTGCACCGTGCGGATCCCGGGCCCGTACCAGCGCCGCGCGGTGCGCACGGCCAGGTGGCCGACGGTGCCGTCGCCGAAGACCAGGAGGGTCCCGGGGCGGTGCTCGGCCAGGGCGAGGGAGGCGTAGCGGACCACGGCGAGCGGCTCGATCAGCGCGCCGAGCACCCCCGGGGGGACGTCCGGCAGCGGCAGGACCAGCCCGCCGTCCACCGCCGTGGCGGGCAGCAGGGCGCGCTCCTGGAGCAGCCCGTCCGTGGTGTTGTGCCCCAGCAGGAAGGACGGGTCGGTGGGGTGGGTGGGGTTGACGACGACCTCGGTGCCCGGGACGAGCCGCGGGTCGCGGACGCCGGGGCCGGCGGCCACGATCCGGGCGACGCCCTCGTGGCCGAGGACCGGGGCGGCGTCGTGCCGCAGCCCCCGCAGCATCTGCAGGTCGGTGCCGCACACGCCCGCCACCACCGGGGCGACGAGCAACTCGCCCGGCCCGGGCCACGGGGTGGGCCGCGGGGAGAGGTGCAGCAGCCCCGAGGCGTCGCGGACGATCGCGTGGTGGCGCCGTACGCGGGGGGCCGCGAGGGCGCCGTCCCGGCGGGGCGCCCCGGAACCGGGGTTCCGGGCCCGCAGGGCCGCGATGCCCGCGCCGATCAGCCCGTTGGCCTCGCCCGGCGCGCACACGGTGATGCGTCCGGTCAGCCAGCCGGGGGCGCGGTCGCCGGTCAGGTAGAGGCCCTGGCGGCGCAGGTGCCGGTGCAGGGACGCCTCGTAGTGCCGGCCGAGGCCGGTCGCCACGCCGCCGGTGAGGCCGAGTTCGTCCAGCTCCGGGTCGAGGCACACCGCGGTGCGCAGGACGTCGGCGACGGGTGCCGTCGCCGCGTCCAGCAGTTCGGCCGCCAGCGGGTCGCCGGCGTCGAGCGCGGCGGCCAGCGCCGTCTCGAACCCGGTGCCCGACGCCATGCGCCGGCCCAGCTCGGAAGCGGCCCAGCGGTCGGCGGCGCGTTCCCGCAGCACGTCGGCCATCCGGCGCAGCCCGGGCCCGGAGGCGTACGCCGCCACATGGCCCGCCGTTCCGCAATCGCATGTCAGTTCGATGGGATGTCCGGCGAGTTCCGCCACCGCGGGCAGATGCCCGACCTCGCCCTGGAGTCCGCAGACGTCCGTGGCGATGGTGCCGGTGCGCTGGTCGACGGTGCGGCAGGCGATGCCCGAGCTGACCGTCATCAGCAGCACCTTGCGCAGGGCGGCGCGGTGCGGCGCGGAGACGAAGTGCAGCAGCGCGGCGGTCACGTCGTTGACCACGTGCCACTCCACCTCCGGCCGCCGTTCGCGCAGGGCGGCCGGGAGGTCGAGGGGGGCCGTGTCGGCCCCGAACAGCGGGGCCGAGCCGTAGACCGTGCCGGTGCGCTGGTCGAGCGCCGCCCCGAAGGACACGCCTGCCACCGTGGACGGCCCGGGGGGCACGGCGTCGCAGATCGCGGTCAGCAGCCGCGCCTTCAGCTCCTCGACGGAGGCCCCCGGGTGGCGCAGCAGGCTGGGGGAGGGCGTGTCGACGACCTCGCCCAGTCCCTCCCGCGGTGACCACGGCGCGTGCCGCACATGGGTCCCGCCCACGTCGAGGACGGTGATCGGGCCCTCGGTACTCACTGGCCCGGCCCGTCCGTCCGGTCCGTGTAGGCGCGCACGTACTCCAGGGCGCGGGCGAGCTCCGCCGCCGTGACGTCGTTGACGAACACGCAGGAACCGATGCCGTCGGTCAGCGGCAGCCGCTGGAGGCCGTCACGGTGCTTGACGGCGTCGGCCAGCCCGACCTGGAGGAGCTCCGCGGTGAACACGGGGTGCGTCAGGGGCAGTCCGGCGGCGGCGATCAGCGCGAGCGCCCGGTGGGCCTCGCTCTCCGAGAGGTACTGGCGGCCGGCGGCGAGGGCGACGCACACCGCCATGTCGACGGCCACCGCCTCGCCGTGCAGCAGGGGCGGGTCGGCGCGCAGCTCCAGCGAGGGGCTGAAGGTGTGGCCGTAGTCGACCGACCGCTCCAGCACGCTCTCCCACAGGTTGGGCTCCAGCTCGTCGAGCATGCCCGCGATCGCCCTGGAGACCACCTCGCGCATGTCCGCGCCGCAGTCCGCCAGCGTGTCGCTGGAGATGTCCGCGACGGTCTGCTCCAGCAGCCGGAACAGGTCCGCGTCCTTAATCAGCGCCATCTTGATGATCTCGGCCAGCCCGTTGGCGATGTGCCGGGCCGGCACGGTCCGCAGGAACTCCGGGTCGATCAGCGTGACCTCGGGGGCGAAGTAGGTGCCCAGCCGGTTCTTGTGGGTGCCGTGGTTCACCCCGGTCTTCACGCCGACGCCCGCGTCGACCTGGCCGACCAGGGTGGTGGGGACCCGGACGTAGGGGGCGCCGCGGCGGTAGAGGCTGGCCGCCATGCCGACCACGTCCATGAGGACGCCGCCGCCCACGACGACCACGCGCTCGGTGCGGCGCAGGATGCCCATCTCGGTCATGGCCCGGGTCACTTCCACGACCTGCTCCAGGGCCTTGGTCTCCTCGTCACCCGGCATCACCAGCCAGGTGACATCGGCCTGCCACGCGGTGAAGTAGTCGCGCAGCGCCGTGCCGTAGAGCTCGTCGACGACTCGGTCGACCACCACCAGGGCGCGGGTGCCGCTGCGGCCGTCGGCGCCGACGGCCTTGGCGAGGGCTGGGTTGGCCGGGCTGAGCAGACCCCGGGTCAGGGACACTTCGTAGCCGACGGGCTGCTGCGCCTGGACGTACCAGGTCAGGCCCGGGGCGCGGGGTATGTCGAAGGCGGTCGTCAGACGCGACGGCCGGGTCGTCATGGTCTCGCTCATCGCGGATATCTCCCTCTGCGGGGTCGGCATGGGTGAGGCGTCATGAGGGGTTGGTGACCCGACCCGCCGCCGGGGACGGCGGTGGCGTCGGGCGGGGCCGTCGGGCGTGGGGGAGGACGGCGCCGGGTTGTGCGGAGTCCGTCGGGCGTGGGGGAGGACGGCGCGGGGTCGTGCGGGGCGTGCCCCGCCGGTGCCGGACCGGGGATGGCCCGGTCCGGCACCGGCGGGGAGGGCTCCGGCGGGGATCACCCGCCGAAGTCGGTGCGCGATCGCAGGCCCGGATCAGGCCTCGGGGGCGCCCATCGGCTCGGGCAGCGCGTCCAGCTCGGCCACGTCCTGGGCGGTGAGCTCCAGGTCGGCGCCGCCGGCGTTCTGCTCCAGGTACCGGGCGGTCTTGGTGCCGGGGATCGGCACGACGTACTCGCCCTTGCCGATCAGCCAGGCCAGGGCCACCTGCGCGGTGGTGGCACCGTGCCGGGCGGCCACGGCCGCCACCGCGTCGACGATCGCCTTGTTGTGCGCGAACGCCTCCTCGGTGAAGCGCGGCTGGGTGCTGCGCCAGTCGTCCTTGGGCAGGTCGGACGGCTTGCTGAAGGCCCCGGTGAGCAGGCCGCGGCCCAGCGGCGAGAACGGCAGGAAGGCGATGCCCTGCTCGACGGTGTACGGCAGGACGTCCGCGAAGGCGTCGCGGGTGAACAGCGAGGCCTCGGACTCGACGGCCGCGACCTCGTGCACCGCCTGCGCGGCGCGCACCTGCTCCAGGGTGACCGCCGACAGACCGAGGGCGCGGATCTTTCCGGCCTCGACCTGCTCGGCCAGGGCGCCCCAGCTCTCCTCCAGCGGGACGTTCGGGTCCACCCGGTGCAGGAAGTACAGGTCGATGTGGTCCACGCCGAGCCGCTGGAGGCTCGCGTCCACGGCGGCCGACAGGTGCTCGGGGCGGCCGTCGAGGCCGAGCCCGTCCTCGCCCACCACCAAGCCGCCCTTCGTGGAGAGCACGACCTCGTCACGGCGGCCCTTGAGGGCGCGGCCGACGAGCGTCTCGTTGGTGAAGGGGCCGTAGACGTCGGCGGTGTCGATCAGGTTCACCCCGAGGTCCAGGGCGCGGTGGATCACCTGCACCGAGGCGTCGTCGTCCCAGCCGTGCGGGTCGTAGCCGAAGGACATGCCCATGGTGCCGAGGCCGACCCGGCCGACTACGGGACCGTTCTTGCCGAGGGTGGTGGTGCGCATCGGGATCACTCCAGTCTCTTCTCAGGGGGGTGGGTACGGGCGCGGTGCGTCAGGGAAGGCGCACCGACTGCTTGTGCCGGAACACGTCACGGGGGTCCCAGGCGCGCTTGACCTGCTGAAGGCGCGGATAGTTCTGCTTCCAGTACAGGTCGTGCCAGGGCACCGCGGACTTGTTGAACGCCGGGTCGGACAGGTCGCCGTCGGGGTAGTTGATGTAGCAGCCGTCGGTGACGTCGTTGGGGACGGGCACGCCTCCGGTGTCGCCGTAGACGGCGGCGAAGGCGTTGCGGACCCAGCCGATGTTCTTCGCGTCGTCCGCCGGCGTGTACCAGCGGCTCTCGAAGTTCACCTTCATGATCGCGTCGCGCTGGGCGACCGCCGTCGCGGTGGACGACACGCTCGCGATCCGGCCGCCGGAGGCGGACAGCACGATGCCCGTCAGGGCGCTGGGCTGGTCCTGGCTGGTCAGGTGGGTGTACATGGCGTCGATCTGACGCTGCGGGGTGCGCTTGCGCAGGTGCGCCGACTTGTGGCACCCGCGCGTCGTGGGGTCGAGCTGCGTCGGGGAGATAGCGCCGATGTAGCGGGTGCCGCGCAGCCACGGCATCAGACGGGTCGTGGTGTACTGCGAGTCGGTCACGCCGTCGCGCCGCACGGTCGCCGAGTGCAGCCCGAGCGCCTGGTCCAGGCCGGCCAGGAAGCCGGACAGCACGCTCGCCGCGTCCGGCAGCGAGGCGTCGAGCTGGACGACGGCGCCCAGCGAGCCGCTGTCGCGGTGGTTGAGCATCAGCCACGAGTAGAGCGACCCCGCCGTGGTGCCCGCCGTGTTGTTCCGCTCGAACCAGGTGCCCCAGTAGTCGACCAGCGCGCTGAAGCCCGCCGCGGTGACCTTCTCCCAGGGCCAGTTCGCCAGGGTGAGGAAGATCTTCGAGGGAGCCTTCGGGAGCAGGCCGGACGGGTCGCCGCTCGCGCCGGGGGTGCGGAACCAATAGGCGGTGACGACGCCGAAGCTGCCGCCGCCTCCGCCGGTGTGCGCCCAGAACAGGTCGCGCAGCGCCGCGTCGGACGAGTCGCGCGCCGCCACCACGCTGCGCGCCTTGCCGGCCGCGTCCACCACGACGACCTCGACGGCGTGCAGGTGGTCCACGGTCAGCCCGTACTGGCGGGAGAGGTTGCCGTACCCGCCGCCGAGGACGTGCCCGCCGACGCCGACGGTGTGGCAGATCCCGGCCGGGATGGTGACTCCCCAGCCCTCGTACAGGGCCTCGTAGACGTCCAGCAGGGTGGCGCCGCCCTCGACCTTGAACGCGTTCATGGCGGTGTCGAACGAGACCGCGTTCATGAGGGACATGTTGATGTTGACCTTGACGTCCGCGTTGAACACGAAGTCCTCGAAGCAGTGGCCGCCGCCGCAGACGGACAGCCGCTTGCCGCGGGTGACCGCGTCCTGCACCGCGGCGACCACCTGGGCGGTGGTCCGGGGCAGCACGACCTGGTCGGGACTGGCCGTCCAGCGCAGGTTGTTGCCCGATATGAGGTCCGGGTAGCGGGGGTCGGAAGGGGTCACCGAGACGCTCGCCGCCGTGTCGGCCGCCGCACTCGCCGTCCGGGCCGTGCCGCCGAGAGCCCGGGCCGCCGGTGCCGTCACCAGCCCCGACCCGGCCGCCACCGCGAGCCCGGAACCCAGGCCCACGAACCGACGTCTTCTCAATTCACCCATCATGACCCCCGCTTTCTGTGACGCACGCACGCGGTTCAGGGAAACACGCCCGCTCCGGCCGAACAGGGCCTTCGCCGTTATGCGCTGTCATGCCCGCACAACGGGCGGGAAGAATGCGACGCATTCGGCGTACTGGAGCACAGTGACGTTCTGGCAGAAGCCGATCGGCGGTTTTCCGTCCGCCGCCGTCGACGGGTCCCATCTCAGCAGGACGTCACCGCCGGGCGCCAACCCGCGGCGCCCACTTCGGCATGTCGGCCGACTTCGTGAACTCCGCCTTGTCCGGCCGCGCCGCGCGGCGGAAAGTCCTCGCGGGACCCGGGCGCACCGCCCGGGACACACGCGTCCGCCCCCGGCGGACCAGATCCGAACGGAGTGGAGTCTTGAGCACACTTCCCGGAGCCCGGGCCGTCCACCACATCGCCTACACGGTGCCCGATCTGGAGCAGGCGGTCAGCTTCTTCGTCGACGTCCTCGGAGCCGAACTCGCCTACCGCCTCGGGCCGGTGGAGGACCCCGAGGGTGACTGGATGACCCGGAAACTCGGCGTCCACCCCCGTGCCAGCGCGCACATCGCCATGCTGCGCCTGGGGCCGGTGACCAACCTGGAGCTGTTCGAGTACACCGCTCCCGACCAGGACCGCGGCCGGCCCCGCAACAGCGACTGGGGAGGGCATCACTTCGCGCTGTACGTCGACGACGTGGACAAGGCGGCCGATTATCTGCGCGAAGTCCCCGGAGTGACGATTCTGGGTGAGCCGGAAACGATTACCGAAGGGCCCATCGCCGGTGACCGGTGGGTGTATTTCACCACCCCCTGGGGCCTGCACATGGAACTGATCAACATGCCCGAGGGAATGCCGTACGAGGAGACCACCAGCACCCGCCTTTACCACCCGGTGGAACGCTGGGGCGACCACCGGGCGAATCCGGAAAGCACGCCGGAAAGTACTCCGGAAAGCGCTCCGGGAACCGTCCCCGAGACCGTGAACAGCAATCCCTTCAACCGTCGCGTCATCGAGGAATTCCGGGCGAACGGCGGCCGGGTGGCCGACTTCGGAGACGTACCGCTCCTGCTGCTCACCACCACCGGCCGACGCAGCGGCCGAACCCGTACCACTCCGCTGGTCCACCTCGCGTACGACGGCCGCCACATCGTCTTCGCCGCCAACGGCGGGGCCGACGACCACCCCGCCTGGTACCGCAATCTGATGGCCTCGGGCACCGCGACGGTGGAGCTGCCGGGGCGGCGGTTCACCGCGCGGCCGGTTCCCGTGCCGGCCTCCGAGCACGAGGAGCTGTGGCGCCGGCAGGCCGCGCAGGACCCCAACTTCTCCCAGTTCCGCGACCGTACGCACCGCGACATCCCGGTCGTCGAGCTGGTCCCCGTGGAGGTGGCACCGTGACGAACCGTGCGGCCACCGAAGAGTTCCGCGGGGCGCGGGACTTCCTGCTGGAGCACCGCGAGGACTACGCGACCGCTTATGAGGGTTTCACCTGGCCCCGGCCGGAGCGTTTCAACTGGGCGCTGGACTGGTTCGACGTGATCGCGGACGGCAACGACCGCACCGCGCTGCACCTGGTGGAGGAG
>NZ_JBFAWY010000032.1:0-72824 GCF_040680575.1 Streptomyces sp. NPDC052020 | reverse complement strand
TCACCAGGTAGCGGGACAGCCCCAGGCCGAAGGTGCCGGTGCCCTCCACGCCGGCCCGGCCCACCGTCCCACGCTTGCGGGCCCACACGAGCAGCCGGCGGTAGCCGGCCGCCGTCGCCGGGAAGGACTCTGTGCCCAGAACCTTTCCCAGCGGGGAGAGCACGGCGGCGACGTGAACCTCGCCGTGCGTGTCCACACCCAGAACGACCTCGCGCCGAGCGGGAGGATCCGTGCTCGAGGTGGTGCTGCTCTGTCGGGTCGTCATGCTGGTTCGCCTCCCACGTGGTGACGTGCTGGCTGGGGGAACGGCACCGGCCTGCTCGGACGGTCTGAACCGTGATGGCGCCTGGAACTCGGCAAGGCCCCTATAGGGACACGCCCTGTGGCTCGGTGACAGCAGAAGACGTCCCGCAACGACGGTCGACATGCCTGTGACTGGACACTTCGGTCAAAGATCTCACGAGTCAGACCCCCGTACGGGACGGCATCGCGCAACCGTCCCATCAATTCCGGCGCATCAGCACGTCCCGACCACAGCCGGAAGGCTTCGCTCGAACCAGCACCCAACCTGGCTGGAGCAGGCTGAGAAAGAGTCGAATCCCCGCCCACTCGTGACCGGCAACGACGGACAGCCGTCTGGCCCGCCGCGCGGTCGCCCCCTTCATCGACCATCGCACGAACGGCTTCGAGCCCTTCTTCCGGTACACGGCCTTTCACAAGTCACGTAGCGGACGCCGACGGCCTGCGACGCGGCGAACTCGGCGCGCTGTCGCGCACACCGCCATACGATGCCTCGGCATTGCTCACGTCACCCTCTCTCCATGGGCCGTGCGAGAAGGCGTCCTGCTCACCCAACGGCAGGAACGACGCGCCCCGCGCGGGCGTCTCGGGCAAAAGCCGGCACCACTTGGTGAGGCACAAGCTGGTCGCCTCCCACCGGGGCTGGCTGAATGACGCGGCATCCCAGCGGTTCGCATCCCCGGGAGGTCACCGGCGACCGGGAGTGAATATCAGCGGATCAACGTTCGCGCGGTGCCATCGGGAGGGCCCGCCGTCAAGGCCGTTTGGCCACCGCAACGCGCGCAGCCCGTTCCGGCACTCATCAGGCCGGGACGTGCGAACGGCCGACAGCAGGAGGAGATGATCGTGCCTGCAGGCTCCAGTTCCAAGCGGGAGCGTCGCTACGAGCACATCAAGGACAGCGCCGAGGACCGCGGGGCGTCAAAGGGCCAGGTCAAGGAAATCGCGCCCGGGCCGTGAACAAGGAGCGTGCACGGTCCGACGAGGCGAAGTCCGCCGGCCGTAGCTCCACGGAGGGCAAGTCACCGTCGCAACGCGGCGGCGAGAAGTCCGGTTCCTCGCGCAGCGGGGGCTCGGGTGGGGGTCCGACGCGGGAGCAGCCGTAGGAGGCGAAGAAGAAGGGCGTCGAGGGCAGGTCCACGATGAACAAGGACCAGCTCGCCAGTGCCCCCGGCCGGAACTGCCCCTTTCCCCCGGGCCTCTTTTAACCACGGCGCCTGAAGCCAGGGTCCACGGGAGGGCGCCCGGTGACACTGGTGACCAACTGGACACACACGACTCGGAGTTTGACGTTGCGGTGCTGGGAGGCGGAACGCAGGATGCCGAACACTTCGTCGGCGGTGCAGTGGCGCTGGCCCATGATGATGCCGAGCGCTTGGTCGATGACGCTGCGCGACCGCATGGCGGTCTGCATCTGGTCGGCGAACTCCTGGGCGTTACTGATCCGTTGGGACAGGGCGATGCCCTCGCTCGCCTGAAGGGCCAGGGCGCGCAGAGCTGCGAGGTCGGTGTCGGCGAACGCGTCGGGCGTGTCGGCGTAGAGGAGGAAATCGCCTACTTCCTCGCCTACGCACCACCCGAGAGTGTCGTGGCCGACCTGGTGCAGGTTGCCGGGATGCGCTGGCAGATCGAGGAGTGCTTCCAGGCCGCGAAGAACGAGTGCGGCCTGGACCAGTACGAGGTCCGTCGTTACGTCGGCTGGTACCGGCACATCACCCTGGCGATGCTCGCCCATGCCTATCTCGCGGTCATGGCGGCCGACGCGGCGGCAAAAGGGGGTGCAGAAACGCTTTTGGCCCCTTGGCTCCGCTCACCGTGGCAGAAGTCCGGCGGCTGCTGGCGCCTCGCCTCGCCGGGCACCACCGCGGTGGCCGGTGGCTTCACGCGCACCTGCTGAGCTGGTCACGCTGGCGCCGCAGACACCAGGTCGTCGCCCGCCACTGCCACTACCGGCGACGACTCCACTCGTTGGAGGGGCGGTCAGGCAAGACCGCCCCTGGCACACCACCAGCCCACTACACTCCGGACGAAGCCTATGACCAGGCCAGATAGCGAAACGCTGCTGGAGTACTAGACGCGCGGACCCTCGGTTCCGTCGCCGCAGGAGAGCCGTTGCCAGACATCGGCAGGGGCATCCTCAATGAACTGGTCGATGCGCCAGGTCCCGGCCAGCGATCTGATCTGCTGGGACATCCGCCCGGCGGCAGTCACGGTCGGGCGTCCCAGCTTTGGCCAGGTAGAGCCTCCGGTCCACCAGCACCCGGCCCGAACTGGTGGCGTAGGAGGCGAACACCCTGATCTGACAGTTGCCGGTCTTTCCCGGGGTGCCGCCATTGGGGAGGTGAGGACGGCCCGACTGCGAAACGGCCACGGACCGCCTGCTGTCCGTGGCAGCATCATTGCCGCGTACGCGTGTGATACGGCCGATGCGCAGCACGCCGCGGCACGGAAACTCCCCCCGACGCACCAGGTCGTAACCCTTCGCCCGAGAGAACCCCAACGCCACACCGATGCTATGTGTGCCGACCGGCACCCGTGACCTCGCTGCCGCCCTCGTCTCGGCGCGTCACCGAAGGTCCGTTCCTTTCCGGAGGCGATTCGCTTCTCACCATGCACGTGGGCGAGCGGCTCATCTCTTCCCTCCATACACTCCTCCCTTCGCGACAGAAGGGACCGGCCGGTGCGCTGATCCACAGGTACAGCGAACCCCGTCGCCGGTTACTCACCACCATGTGACCAGGGGTAGTGAAGATCGGTTCGAACACGCTGCTGGTCATCGCTGACAGTCACGGCGGCGTTCCGGGGATCACCAGTTTCCTTCATCAGACAGCCGTACCCAGCAGCGGGCGGACGACCGCGCCGTGCACCCGACCGGACCAACGCGGTACCGAAAGTTCGTCATGGGACGGGTCGGCGAGCCTGCGTTTGCCCGACTGCCGGACCTTCGATGCGCTGAGGACACGGCCACCGGGTGCGGGTTTCGAGCCGGCGGACGGTGTTACGCATACAGGGACACGGCAGATCAGCACACCACACCGGAGGTCATCCATGAGCACAGCGGTCAAGGACATGCTCGCCACCTACCCCGCCGACCTGGGCGGTGTGGACCGTGACAAGCTGGCCCGCTGCATCGAGGAGTGCGTCGCCTGTGCCCAGGCGTGCACCGCGTGCGCGGACGCCTGTCTGTCGGAGGACATGGTCGCCGAACTGACCAAGTGCATCCGCACCGACGCCGATTGCGCCGACATCTGCACCGCGACCGCGGCGGTCCTCTCCCGCCACACCGGCTACGACGCCAACATCACCCGAGCCGTCCTCCAGGCGTGTGCCACCGTATGCAAAGCCTGCGGTGACGAGTGTGCGAGCCACGCCGACCAGCACGAGCACTGCCGCGTGTGCGCCGAAGCCTGCCGCCGCTGCGAGCAGGCGTGCAACGACCTGCTCGCCTCCCTCGGCTGACGCTCGGACGTCCGGGCGGACTCCGCGAGGGCGGCGTTTCGCGCGTAGCCGCACGGTTACCCCTGAAGAGTCGTACCCTCGCGCGCCCCGTGCACGGTCCGGACGCCGAGGACAGTGATGCATCGACGGGATCGAAACGGAGCTTGCATGGCCAGCACCAAGGTGTCCGACTACATCCTCCAGCGGCTGCGCGAGTGGGACGTCGACCACGTCTTCGCCTACGCGGGCGACGGCATCAACGGTCTGCTGGCAGCCTGGGGGCGGGCGGACAACAAGCCGAAGTTCGTCCAGGCCCGGCACGAGGAGATGGCCGCGTTCCAGGCCGTCGGCTACGCGAAGTTCTCCGGCAAGGTCGGCGTGTGCGCGGCCACCTCGGGACCCGGCGCCATCCATTTGCTGAACGGCCTCTACGACGCCAAGCTCGACCACGTTCCCGTCGTGGCGCTGGTGGGGCAGACCAACCGCAGCGCGATGGGTGGCTCCTACCAGCAGGAGGTGGATCTCGCGAGCCTCTACAAGGACGTCGCCTCCGACTTCTGCGAGACGGCGACGGTGCCCGAGCAGCTTCCGAACCTGATCGACCGCGCGTTCCGCACCGCCTACGCCAAGCGCACCGTGACGGCGATCATCCTGCCCGGTGACGTGCAGGAGCTCGACTACAGCCCGCCCACGCACGCCTTCAAGATGGTGCCCTCCAGTCTGGGACTGGGACGGTACGCGCCGGTGCCGGCCGACGAGGACCTCCAGCGCGCCGCTGACGTGCTGAACGCCGGTGAAAAGGTGGCGGTCCTCATCGGGCAGGGGGCCCGCGGCGCACGTGAGGAGGTCGAGCGGCTGGCGGACGTGCTCGGCGCCGGCGTGGCCAAGGCACTGCTCGGCAAGGACGCCCTGCCCGACGACCTGCCCTACGTGACCGGCTCCATCGGGCTGCTGGGCACCCGTCCCTCCTACGAGCTGATGCAGGAGTGCGACACCCTGCTGATGATCGGCTCCAGCTTCCCGTACACGCAGTTCATGCCGGAACTGGACCAGGCCCGTGCCGTGCAGATCGACATCGACCCGTTCATGATCGGTCTGCGTTACCCGAACGAGGTCAACCTCGTCGGCGACGCCCGCGAGACGCTCAGGCGGCTGCTGCCAAAGCTGCACCGCAAGCAGGACCGGACCTGGCGGGAGAAGATCGAGAAGGATGTCGCCCGCTGGTGGGAGGTCATGCAGCGCCGCGCCGCCGTCAGCGCCGACCCCGTCAACCCGGAGTACGTCGTCCACGCCCTGGACGGCAAGCTGCCCGACGACGCGATCCTGAGCGCCGACTCCGGTTCGGCCGCCAACTGGTACGCCCGTCATCTGCGGCTGCGCGGCCGCATGCGTGGCTCCCTGTCCGGGACCCTGGCCACCATGGGCCCCGGCGTGCCGTACGCGATCGGGGCCAAGTTCGCCCATCCCGACCGGCCCGCCATCGCCCTGGTCGGCGACGGCGCCATGCAGATGAACGGCATGATGGAGATGGTCACCGCCGCGAAGTACTACCGCGAGTGGTCCGACCCGCGCCTGATCGTGGCCGTGCTGAACAATGGCGACCTCAATCAGGTCACCTGGGAGATGCGCGCCATGTCGGGGGCTCCCCAGTTCGAGGAATCCCAGCACATCCCCGACCTGCCCTACGCCGACATCGCCCAGCGCATCGGCCTGGACGGTGTCCGGGTGGAGAAGCCCAAGCAGGTCGAGGCCGCCTGGGACCGGGCCCTGGCCGCGGATCGGCCGTTCGTCATCGACTTCCGCACCGACCCGGCCGTGCCGCCGATCCCGCCGCACGCCTCGCTGGACCAGATCGAGGCCGCCGCCACCGCGATCCTCAAGGGCGACAGCGATCGCGGCTCCATGGTGAAGCAGGGCCTGAAGGCCAAGGTGCAGGAGATGCTTCCCGGCAGCCGCCACCGCGACGACCGCCCCGGCGCCGGCAAGCACGACAGCACCGAGAAGAACAAGTGACCCGCAAGGCGCCGCAGGACCGGACGCTCCACGACGGACCCGTCGTGGAGCGTCTGGCCGTGTCCGTGTACCGGATCCCCACCGACCTGCCCGGTGGTGACGCCACCCTGACCTGGGACTCGACCACCTTGGTTCTCGTCGAGGCCACCACGTCGGGCCTCACGGGGCTCGGCTTCACCTACGGCTCGCCCGCCACCGCCCCCGTCGTCGAGCAGGAACTGGCGGACCTCGTCGTCGGGCACGACGCCTTCGACGTGCCCGCCGCCAACGACCGGATGAGCCGGGCTCTGCGCAACGCCGGGAGGCCCGGCATCGCCGCCGGGGCGGTCTCGGCCGTCGACACCGCCCTGTGGGACCTCAAGGCACGCCTGCTGGACCTGCCCTTGGTACGCCTGCTGGGCGCGGCCCGCGAAGGGGTCGCGGTCTACGGCAGCGGCGGCCTCACCCCCTACGACGACACTCAGCTCGAGCAGCAGCTGCGCGACTGGACCGATCAGGGCATCGACCGCGTGAAGATCAAGGTCGCCGAGTCGTGGGGCCGCCGCGAGGCCCGCGACCTGCACCGCGCCGCGCTCGCCCGCCGCGCCGTAGGCGACACCGCCGAGCTGTACGTCGACGCGAACGGCGGCTACACCCGCAAACAGGCCGTACGCATGGCAGCCGCCATGGCTGACCTCGGCGTCACCTGGCTGGAGGAGCCCGTCTCCTCCGACGACCTGGCCGGGCTGCGTGAGGTACGCGACGCGGTCGCCCCCGATGTCGCAGCAGGCGAGTACGGCTACGACCTGCCGTATTTTACTCGCATGGCCGCCTCAGGTGCCGTCGACTGCCTCCAGGCCGACGTCAGCCGCTGCGGTGGCGTCACCGTCTGGCTCCGCGCCGCGGCGGTGGCCGAGGGACTCGGGCTGCACATCTCGGGCCACTGCGCCCCGCATCTGCACGCCCACGTCGCCGCCGCGGTACCCAACACGCGCCACCTGGAGTGGTTCCACGACCACATCCGCATCGAGAACATGCTGTTCCACGGCACGCTCGATCCACGGGGCGGCACGGTCACTCCCGGCGCCTCCGGCGAGCCGGGCCACGGCCTCACCCTGGATCGGGCCGCTGCCGACCGCTACCGCACCGCATGACCCCGCCCACCGATGACGCGGCGACAGCCATAGGGGCGGACAGTCCCTGGGTACTGCGCGACTACGCCCTGATCGCCGACGGGGAGCGCGGGGCCCTCATCGACCCGCGCGGCGGGATCGCCTGGCTGTGCGCACCCGCCTGGCACGACGGTGCGGTCTTCAACGGGCTCCTGGGCGGCCCCGGCCGATTCGGCGTCCGTCCCACCGACCGGTGGAACGTGTGGGGCGGCTACTACGAGGACGGCACCCTCATCCGGGTCAGCCGGTGGGTCACCGCCGACGGCATCGTCTCCTGCCGGGAGGCCCTGGCGGCCCCGGCCGAGACCGGGCGCGTGGTGCTGCTCCGGCAGATCCGCGCCGTCCGGGGTACCGCACTCGTCGATGTCGACCTCGATGTGCGCGCCGACTACGGCCAGCACCCGATGACGCGGATGCGGCAGGAGAACGGCACTTGGCGGGCATGCTCCGGTTCCCTTCACATCCGCCTGTCCGGAGCCGAGGCAGCCCGCCCGGGGCCGGACGGCGGGTTGCACGCCCGGTTGCGCCTGCCCGAAGGCGGCACCCACGACATGGTCCTGGAGATCGCCACGCAGCCCCAGCACGCTTCCCTGGCCCCGCAGTCCCTGTGGAACGCCACTGAACGGTGGTGGAAACGGGTGGTGCCGGAGTGCTCGGGCACCGCCGCTCCCCGGGACACCCGCATGGCGTACGCGGTGCTGAACGGACTGACCAGTGCCACGGGCGGCATGGTCGCCGCGGCCACCACCTCACTGCCGGAACGCGCCGACACCGGACGCGACTACGACTACCGCTACGCCTGGGTCCGCGACCAGTGCTACGCCGGCATCGCGGTCGCCGCCCACGGCCCGCACCCCCTGCTGGAGCGCGCGGTGCGCTTCGTCGCCGACCGCGTCCTGGAGGACGGCGCCGCGCTGCGGCCCGCCTACACGGTGGACGGGAAGCCGTTGCCGCCCGAACGCGACCTGCCGTTCGTCGGCTACCCCGGCGGCAACGACCGGACCGGCAACCGCGCGGGCCGGCAGTTCCAGCTCGACGTTTTCGGGGAGGCACTCCAGCTGTTCGCCGCAGCCGCCCGCCACGGCGTCCTGGACACACGGGCGGCCGAAGCCGCCGCCCTGGCCGCCGAAGCCGTCGCCGAGCGCTGGACGCAGCCGGACGCCGGACTGTGGGAGCTGGAGAACCGCTGGTGGACCCACTCCCGTCTCTGCTGCGTCGTCGGCCTGCGCGACCTGTCCCGGGAGCTGCGCACACCCGCGTCCGCGGACTGGTCGCACCTGGCCGATCGGATCCTGGCGGACACCAGGTCCCGCTGCCTCCATCCCGACGGCCACTGGCAGCGCGCCGACGACGACACCGGCCCGGAAGCGGCCCTGCTGCTGCCGCTGGCCCGCGGGGCGGTGCCGCACACCGATCCCAGCCTCGCCCGCACCCGATCCGAGGTGGCGCGCCGACTGGCGCAGGACGGCTACGTCTACCGTTTCCGGCACGGGGACGAGCCGCTGGGCGACGCGGAGGGCGCCTTCCTGCTGTGCGGCTTCACGATGGCGCTGGCCGCCCACGTACAGGGTCTGCACACCGAAGCGGCCCGGTGGTTCGAACGGACCCGCTCGGCGTGCGGGCCCACCGGACTGTTCGCCGAGGAGTACGACGTGGCGCAGCGCCAACTGCGCGGCAACCTGCCACAAGGGTTCGTCCACGCCCTGCTGCTGGAGTGCTCGGCCCGGTTCGGCAGGGCCACGGACGCGGTCCCGCCCACAGGCTGTTGAACGTCCCCGTGAAGCCGCTGCCGAGGCTGTGCCCTGCCATCGACAGCCGGCGACTCGGAAGCCCCGAACGGATGGCGACTATAGTTGCGTCTGCCATGTTTCTGTGGAGGGGGACCGGCGTGAGTGGAGTGGCGAAGCGGAGCTCGGTCCTGGGAGGTCTCGGGATCGCGTCCATCGGCCTGACGCTGCTCGCCGTCGCGAGCTGGTCCTTGAGCGAGCCGGTCACGGCCGACTTCCCCCAGCGGCCCGTGTGGGACCTCGGCGCTGCGGGGCCCTGGGTAGGGGCGTACGCGCGGGCCATCGCCGCAGGGTCGTGGACGGCGGCGCGTGTCTGCCTGGTCGTGGTCGCCCTCGTGCTGGCCCTCAGAGGCGCGTCGCTGCTCGTCGACGCGGTACGCAAAGTCGTTCGACGGTCGAACCGGTCAGCTTCTTGAACTCGCTCGGCACAATGACCGCGAAATCGGCCGTTCACTGACGAGCGGCACTGCTCTCGCGGCGCACCCACGGGGCCCGGTGCCACTCCCACGTGGAGTCTTCCACGACCATGCGGCGGAGCGCGCGGTGTGCGGCGGCCGGCCTACGGAAGGGTCCCGGGGACGCCAGGCCCCTGCTCATACGCTGCAAAACCCGTGCTCACCTCCGCGCTCTGATGGAGGACGGGCCCGTGCGCGAGCCGCCGCGTCGGCAGCCGCGCCACGTCGAGGCAGGCTGTCCGAGGGACGTCACGTCGCGTGACTGGTGAACAGGCGTGCACACGTCTCGTCGTCGTCTCCGGTCAGCAGCAGGACCTCGTCGTCCGTGCGCAAGCGCGTGGAGCCGCTCACGGGAAGCAGGCGTCCTTCGCGGACGACGAGGCTGATCCAGGTGTCCTCGCCGATGTCGAGTTCCTCGATGGGTGCGCCATCGGCCGGGGAGCCCTCCGCGACCACGTGGCGGACCACGCCCTCAGGGCGGTCACGCAAGCGCACTCCAAGGGCCCACGGCTCCAGTTCCACCGACCGCATCGGCACCCGGCACCAGCGTGCCACGGTGGGCACGAGCGAGCCCTGGACCACGACGGAGAAGACGACCACCACGAAGACGATGTCGTACAAGCGATCGGCGTCCGCGACCTGCGCACTGACGATGTAGCTGCCGAGCAGCACAGGAACGGCGCCCTTGAGCCCGGTGAAGGCGAGGAACACCTTCTCCCCTGTGCTCATCCGCATGCGCCACAGCAGAACGGCCATAACGGCGGGACGCACGATGAGGGCGAGCACCACCGCAAGGATCAGCCCGTCCGTCCACGCGCCTTCGGCCGTGAATGTCCACAGCGGCACGGTCAGCCCGAGCACGGCGAAGGCGACGACCTCACCCAGGCTGCCCAGCGCGGTGTGGAAGCGTTCGATCTCCCTCTTGTAGGGCGCCCGGATGTCGCCGAGCAGGATTCCGGCGACGAAGACGGCCAGGAATCCGGAGCCGTGGGCCACCGTCGCCAGTCCGTAGATCGCGAAAGCCCCGGCGAGGGTGCGCAGCGAGTACAGCCCCTCGGCGGGCAGGGCGACCTTGCGCATGAGCCGCCTGAGCGCCCATCCGCCCGCGGAGCCGAGCACCGCGCCGATGACCATCTCCTGGACGAAGAGCAGGGCCGTGTGCCCGGCTGTGCCGAGTGCCGAGCCGGTCGAGCTGGCCAGCAGGCCGGCCATCAGGGCGATGCCGACCGGGTCGTTGGCGCCGGACTCGCCGGGCAGCAAAACTCCGGTGCGGCCGGTGATCCGGCGGCGTCCGAGCACCGAGAAGACGACGGCCGGGTCCGTCGGGGCGAGAGCCGTGCCCAGCAGCAGGGCCGGGCGCCAGTCGAGGCCGAGCAGTGTGTGCGCCGCGACGGCCAGCAGGCCGGCGGTGGCGAAGGTGCCCAGCACACCGATCGAGAGGATGGCTCGGGTCTCCGGCCGGAAGCGCCGCCAGCCGAGGTCCATACCACCCTGGAAGAGCAGCACCGCCAGAGCGACGGTGACCACGTCCTGCACCGTGGTGGTCGACAGTGTCCGGAGCCCGGGGAAGATGTCCACGGCGACTGCTGCCACGACCAGAAAAAAGGCGGGAGCGGGAACGCGAGTCCACTCGCTCAGCCGGTTCGACGCGACCGCAGCCATGCCGGCCAGTGCCACGACGAGAATCGCCAGTCCGAACGACGAGGTTCCCTCCACCTAGCGCGCACCCTTCTTCAGGAGGTCTTACGGGACGCCCGGAAACGTCGGGCTCCGACGGCGGCCGCGAGCAGGGAGGCGCCCGCGCCGGCCAGCGGCAGCAGTGCGCGTCGCCGCGGCGGCACGGGCCGGTCCGCCACGGTCTCCCTGCCGTGCAGGGCGGCCGCGAGTGCCTCCGCGAGGTGCAGCGGCGTGCGCCCCGTGCCGGCCTGCTCGACCTGGGTGCGGCAGCTGAAACCGTCTGCGAGCACCAGGGTCGAGTCGTCCGTCTGCCGTACGGCGGGCAGCAGCGCTGCCTCGGCGCAGGCCATGGACACGTCGTAGTGGCCCTTCTCGAAGCCGAAGTTGCCGGCCAGCCCGCAGCATCCGGCGTCCAGGACGTCGGCATCGACCCCGGCGCGCTTAAGGATCTCGCGGTCGGCGTCGAATCCCATGACGGCGTACTGGTGGCAGTGACGCTGGACGACCGCCCGGGCGTCGACCTGCGGCGGCCGCCAGTCGTCGGCGCGCTCCAGGAGGAGTTCGGCGAGCGTCCTGGTCTGCGCCCGCAGCCGTTCCACGTCCGGATCCTTCGGCAGCAGCTCCACGGCGTCGGCGCGGAAGACGGCGGTACAGCTCGGTTCCAGACCGACCACGGGAGTGCCCCGGCGCAGATCCTCGCGGAGCACGTCCAGGGTGTGCCGCAGAACCCGCTGAGCGACGCCCAACTGCCCGGTGGAGATCCATGTCAGCCCGCAGCAGACCGCGCGGTCGGGGACCTTGACCCGGAAGCCGGCCGCTTCCAGGACCTCGACGGCGGCGCGGCCGACGGCAGGGTGGAAGTGGTCGGTGAAGGTGTCCGGCCAGACCACGACCTCCCCCCGCTGCCCGTCACCACGCGGCCCGCCCCGCTCACGCCACCAGTCGGTGAAGCGCTGCTCGGCGAAGACGGGCACGTCCCGCTGTTGCGCCACACCGCCCAGCGCCTTCGCCGCCCGCGCCACCCAGGGCACGGACGCCAGGGCGTTGACGGTGCGGGGAGCGAGCGCGACGGCCCGTGCCACGGCGGGCAGCCAGCCCATCGAGTAGTGGGCCAGCGGCCGCAGCCGTCCCTTGTAGTGGTGGTGCAGGAACTCGGCCTTGTAGGTTGCCATGTCGACGTTGACCGGGCAGTCCGTCTTGCAGCCCTTGCAGGCGAGACAGAGGTCGAGGGCGTCGTGCACCTCGCCGGAGCGCCACCCGTCCGTCACCGGGGAGTCGCCGTCGTTGTTGACCATCTCGAAGAGCAGGCGGGCCCGGCCCCGGGTGGAGTGCTCCTCCTCGCGGGTGGCCCGGTAACTGGGGCACATCACCCCGCCTTCGAGGGAGCGGCACTTGCCCACTCCGACGCAACGGGCGGCGGCCCGGCTGAACTTGCCGTCGTCGTGCGGGAAGGAGAAGACGGGCTCCGGCTCCCAGGGCAGGTAGTCCGCTCCCAGCCGCAAATTCTGATCGAGGCGGTAGGGTACGACGACCTTGCCCGGGTTCATGCGATTCTCCGGGTCGAACAGGTCCTTCAGCCGCTCGAAGCCCTCGATCAGCTCCGGCCCGAACATCCTCGTCAGCAGCTCGCCCCGGGACTGGCCGTCCCCGTGCTCGCCGGACAGCGAACCGCCGTAGGAGACGACGAGATCGGCGGCGCGTTCCACGAACGCCCGCATCCGGGCGATCCCCTCCTCCGACTCCAGGTCGAAGGGGATGCGGGTGTGGACGCAGCCATGGCCGAAGTGGCCGTAGACCGAGGGGTGCCCATAGTCGAACTCCTCGTAGAGACGCTTGAGATCACGCAGATAGTCGCCGAGGCGGCCGACGGGCACGGCCGAGTCCTCCCAGCCCTCCCACGTGTCCGGCTTGCCGGGGACGTGCGCGGTCGCGCCGAGCCCGGACTCGCGCACCTTCCACAGTTCTCCGATGTGCTGCGGGTCGTCGTACCAGGTGTGGTCGACGTCGTCGGGCTTCGCGTCGATGAGCGCCCTGGCCCGCTCCTCCACCTCCTCGCGGGTGTCGCCGTTGAGCTGCACCATCAAGTAGGCACGCCCGTCGGGCAGTTCCTTCAGCGCGTCGGGGTTGAGGTGCTTCTCCTGCTGGAAGTGGATCAGCTGGTGGTCCACGCCCTCCAGCGCCGCCGGCTCGTGCCGGAGCACGGCCGGTACGTGATCGGCGGCCTGGCAGATGTCCTCGTAACCGAGGACGACCAGCGCGCTGTGCTTCGGGACGGGGACGAGCTCGAGTTCGGCGTGCAGGACGGTGACGAGCGTGGACTCGGATCCGGTCAGCAGTCCGGCGACGTCGAATCCGTGCTCGGGCAGGAGCGAGTCGAGGTTGTAGCCGGAGACCCGGCGCGGAATGTCGGGATAGCGCTCGCGGATCAGGTCGGCGTACCGGTCGCGCAGGGCCGTCATGCCGCGGTACAGCTCTGCGGTGCGCCCGCCGGACGCGGTGAGCCGTCGCAGTTCGCCGTCGTCCGTGCGGCCCACCCACATGCGCACGCCGTCGTAGGTGAGGACCTCCAGGCGGTGCAGGTTGTCGACGACCTTGCCGTACGCCTGGGCCGTCGACCCGCACGAGTTGTTGCCGATCATCCCGCCGATCGTGCAGTTGGGATGGGTGGCCGGCTTGGGGCCGTACATGAGGCCGTACTCGGCCAGCTGACGGTTCAGGTCGTCGAGCACGATGCCCGGCTCCACGACACAGCGACGGCTGCGCACATCGACGGAGACCAGCCGGTTGCAGTATTTCGTCCAGTCCAGAACCACGGCGGTGTTGCAGCACTCGCCGGCAAGGCTGGTGCCGCCACCCCGCGACAGCAGCGGTGCACCGTGTTCACCGCACACCGCCACGGCCTCCCGGGCGGCCTCGACCGTGCGGGGGACGACCACGCCGATGGGCACCTGCCGGTAGTTGGAGGCGTCGGTCGAGTACGTCGCCCGGGTGCCCGCGTCGAAACGCACCTCCCCGTCGACTCGCGCCCGAAGGTCCCGCTCGAGAGCTCTCACGTCGGGCTGCTCCCGCGGACGCCTGACGGCGGGAAGGGGCAGATCGACCGGGTCCATGAACCATTCTCCAGTGGATGACGAGGGATTTGCCGGTATGCACTGGCTGATGCCGGGCGCAGTCGGCCCGTCGGTGGACAGGCGCCGGGGCGTCAGTCTCGGCCGGGTTCCGTCCGGGCGCGCTTGGTGCAAGCCACCATGGACGGAGCCAGCAGCGCGCCCGGCGGTGCGTGCGCCACGGCGCTGCCGTCTTCGTCATGCCCCACGATGTGCTCCTCTCGTTCACCGACCGCGCTGCCCCGACCGTGTATCCAGGGCCTCACGTAGACAAACTGGCGGGTCCGTTCGGTCCAACGGCACGCGTCGGAGGACGCGGGCCTTGCCCTCACGCCCGCTGGGGTTCACTACGACGGATTCGACAGCGAGCCGGGAGTGGAAAGCCGGCAGGAGCGCACGACAG
Organism: Streptomyces sp. NPDC052020; assembly: GCF_040680575.1. Lineage (NCBI taxonomy): Bacteria > Bacillati > Actinomycetota > Actinomycetes > Kitasatosporales > Streptomycetaceae > Streptomyces > Streptomyces sp. NPDC052020. The sequence continues at coordinate 58,493 of NZ_JBFAWY010000032.1, read as the reverse complement.
CGGCCACGCACGTGAGCAGCAGACCGGCCGACCAGCCGGCGAGACCTTCCAAAGCCTGGGCGGCGGACCCTCCTCCCCCAGCGCCACGTGGCGGTACGAGCCCCTTCACGTCACTCACCACGGTGATCGTGTCGCCGGGCCGGGTGGACGCCTCGCAGCCTCGCCAGATACGGACCTCGACGGGAACGCCGTCCTTGTCTGTCACTGAGCACAGGTACCGGTCGCTGTCCTCGGCCTCTGCCGAGCCGCCATCGACAGCGGTCACCACGCCCGTCTCGGCGCGCCCGCGCTCGGCCAGCACGAATCCGGCCGCGGCCTGAGGAGCCTGGAGAGCGAGGCAGACCGCGAGCACGCCGACGACACCGACCAGCGCACGTCCCGCCCCCAGCCGGAGCAGATACGTCACGAGCAGGGCGGCGCATCCGAACCCTCCCTCGCCGGCGGCCAGTGAGGCGTTGCCGTACCAGGCACCGGCGACCGTACTGCCGATGCAGGCGACGGCGGCCGAGCCACCGACCAAGACGCCCTTCACCATCATCCGCAGCGGCGGCAGACCGACGAACTCGGCAGGTCCCCACACCATGCTGCGCAGACGCGTCACCAGGGGCGGTTGTTCGGCCACAGCGGTGGAGAGCCGTCCACGCTCCATACGCCCTCCACCTCACTTCAGCCGCCGCGATCCCGATCGCGCGGGGAACGCCACCCGTGCCCCGTCCCGGACGGGAATCGAGCTCCCCGACGCCGTCCGGCAGCCGAAGTTCCCCAGCACTCTCTTTTGCATTATGCAAAATGCGTGCTGGAGCGGTAAAGAGGACTACCCGTCAGGCGTCACCGATCGCTGGAAGATCGGCTGTCCATCCCAGCGGAAAGCCGGTCATGTCGTCCCGGACCGGAGCAGGAGGTTCTCCGCCGGCTTCGTTGAACGCCTCCAGAGCCTCGATGAGAGCCCGGCGCTGCGCGGGACTCAGCCGCTCCACGATCTCGGCGATCGCGACGCTGCGGCGGGCGGTGACGTCGGTGACCGTGCGCCGGCCCTCAGCGGTGAGCCGGAGCAGCGTCTCGCGCCGGTTGCCGGGATTGGGCTGCCGGTCGGCGAGCCCGGCTGCTATCAGCCGGTCGACCATCCGCATGGCGGTGGACGGGGCGACCTGAAGCAGGTCGGCGAGCGTCACGAGCTTGGTCGCACCACGCGTGGACAGCACGACGAGCATTCTGAACTGCGGCAGTGTCACCCGCTCCTCGACCGCGGCGAGGGAACGCGCGGAGACCGCGACGAGCAGACGCGACGCGGTCAGCACCGACCGGGTCACCCGGTCCACATCGTCCATCGTCCCCGCAGGGTCCTCACGCTCCGGCATACATCCCTTTCTACCGCTTCTACCGCGCAGAAGTGCCTGCTCACTCACCGGGAGGAGACGGTTCTCCCGTCTCAGGGTCGAGGTAGCGCAGCAGAAGCATCGCGGCATCGTCATGAGGCGCTCCGACCGAATGCTGGGCGATGTCTTCACGCAGGGCCTCCAGGGCGCGGTGCGCGTCCGGGTCCTTGAGCAGGTGCGCGCGCTCACCGAGAGGGAAGAAGCGGCCCTCCTGGTCGCGGGCTTCCGTAACTCCGTCGGTGTACAACAGCAACTGCTCCCCCGGGGCGAACCTCACCCGGTAGGGTCTCGGACCCTCACTGACGTCGACTCCGAGGCCCAGCGGCGGCGCGTAGGACGGTGGTTGCGGAAAATCGACCGTGCCGTCCGAGCGTACGATCATCGGGGCCGGATGCCCGTAGTTGACGAAGACGGCCTCGCGCCCGGACCTGATCTCGGCGAGGACGGCGGTGACGAACTTCTCCCCTTCCACTTCCCGGGCCGCGCTGCGCTCGAGTCGTTCACCGAGTCCCGACAAGGTCGGCTCGTCGTAGGCCGCCTCACGGAAGGCGCCCAAGACCACTGCAGCCGTCTCCACGGCCGCCAGACCCTTTCCCTGGACATCCCCGACGATGACCCGCACGCCGTGCGGAGACGACACGACTTCGTACAGGTCCCCGCCGATGCGCGCCTCGGCGACCGCCGAGGTGTACGACACCGCGGCCTGAAGCGGTCCGGCGGTCAGCGGTACGGGCCGCAGCAGTACCCGTTGGGCGACTTCCGCGATCGACCGTACGCTGGCCAGCTCCGCCTCCCGGCGCGAGCGCATCACGGCTGCCGCGACACCCACACCTGTGACCCCGGCCACCGAGGCCATCGCGGTGTAGCCACGACGGGTGTCGAACAGCCCGTCGTACAACCCGAGCGCGATGCACAGCACGAGGGAGGCGAGCCCGAAGACCACCGTACGGCGCCATCCCCCGACCAGTCCGGCGAAGGCAGGCCCGAGGGAAACCAGCGGCAGGAACCCGACACTCGGACCCGCGACCACGTCCGTCACCGCGACGACCGCCATCACCACAGCTGGCGTCCAGGCCAGCAGCGTCCGGTTCGACGACGGCTTCCGGTCGGTCATGCGGCACTCCTGCGATGTCACGGCTACTTGAGAGCCACCGGCCTTCCCCGCAGGCGCCCCTCCCCACCTTTAGACTATGCAAAGGTGGTCCACCGTGCGACGGCTGCTCTTCTCGGTCCTTTACCCAATCGAGTCCGTGAGACGGTGCTACCGACCTGCCCGGGGAAGGTCCCCTTGTGATCGATTACCGTGCAGCACAGGGCCACCACCGGCGGCGCAGGATCCGGCCTCCGGGAGCCGCCGGATGCGGGGTGATGGGGCTCGGCCGCCACCACCCCGTCGTCCGCAAAGCGCTGCACGACGTGCTGGACGCCTCTCTCGCCGACCTCACCCGCTTCGGCTGCCAGCCGCTGCCCGGCCTGCTGGCCCAGAAGCTGCTCGCGCACAGTCCGCACCTGGACCGGGTGTTCTTCGGCAACAGCGGCACCGAGGCGGTCGAGGGGGCGCTGAGGTCCGCCCGGTTCGTCACCGGCCGCCCCAGGAGCTGTACTGCGCGCACGCCTTCCACGGCCTGACCATCGGCTCGCTGTCCGTCAACGGCGAGTCCGCCTTCCGGGACGGCTTCGCGCCGCTGCTGCCTGACACGGCCGTACCGCTCGGCGACCTCGACGCGCTGGAGCGGGAGCTGCGCAAGGGGGACGTCGCCGCCCTGATCGTGGAGCCCATCCAGGGCAAGGGCGTGCTCCAGGCCCCGCCGGGCTACCTGCTCGCCGCCCAGGAACTGCTGCGCCGACGCAAGGCGCTGCTGATCGCCGACGAGGTGCTCGCCGAGGTGCGCGGCCGGGGGCTGATGATCGGCATCGAGTTCGGCCGCCCGAAGCCGCTGAAGATGTGCAGCCGCTGGACCATGCTGCGGGCGGCGCGCAAGGGGCTGTTTGCGCAGATGGTCGTGGTGCCGCTGCTGCAGAAGCACCGGATCCTCACGCAGGTCTCCGGCGGCCACCTGGAGGTGATCAAGCTGGTCCCGCCGCTGATCATCGGGGAGCGGGAGGTGGACCGGTTCATCGAGGCGTTCACGGCCGTGATGGACGACGCCCACGACGGCGGACCGGTGTGGGACTTCGGCAAGACCCTCGTCGAGCAGACGGTCGCCACCCGCTGAACCCAGCGCCTCGCCGACGCGTCGTTCCGTTCCGGACGCGCTCTGCGGGCAGCCGTGGCTTCGCCGGAGGCCGCGAAGCCACGGTCCCCCGTCTCCTGGTACCTCTTCGTTCGCGGGCAACGCCCGAACGGTGACGGCACAGGTGGATCCACATTCGCGGGACGCTGCCACAACGGCGGAAGCGGGAGCAGGCCCGGCGGCGGTGCGCCGCACTCCCCCCGCGGCGGGTCAGTCCTTGCCGCGGCCTGTGAGGGCGTCCCGGATACGGTCGACCATCCCTGTGCCGGGCGCCAGCAGCTTGTTGGCCGGCGGCGTGTCCGGAGCGGACGGATGCGGCCGGGTGGGAGCGGTCTTCTTGGCCTGGCGGACCTTGTCCCCCAGCTTCATCAGCTGGTCCTCGGAGGCCGCTGCCCGCAGCCGGGGGAAGAGGTTGTCCTCCTCGTCGCGGACGTGCGAGCGGATTTCCGTCATCAGCTCACCGATGAGCCGGTCGAACTCGGGATCGCCGGCGTCGACGGCCTCGAGTGCCTTCATCGTGCGCTCTGCCTCGGCGTGGTCCTGGATCTCCTGGTCGGCGACCGCGTCACCGTCCGGCAGGAACTCGCGCACAGCCGGGTAGAGATATGCCTCTTCGGCGACCGAGTGCCGCACCAGCTCGATCACCGCCTGGTCGGCGTACTTCTTGCGCTGCTCGTCACCGGGCGCCAGAGCCTCGATCTTCCCGAACAGCTCTTCGACCTCGTGGTGATCGGTCGTCAGTTCCGCGATGACATCTCCACCGTGTCCCATGGTTGCTCCTTTTCTGCGTGCTGACCGGAACGCCTCGACCGTGTATCCGTGGTCCCTCCTCGCAAACCGGGCAGGCATTCGGCGCATCGGGACCCACCGTGCGCAGCTGTGCGGGCGGCAGTGCGATCAAAACCCGTCCTTGGGGTACGCCTGTTCCGACCGGGTTCGCGAATTGTCGAGGGGTGTTGCGTGTGCTGCTGTCCCGAAGCAGAGCACGGCTGAGGCAGAGGGCCGCACGGGCGGCCGGGGACACCACGCTCCACCTCGACCGGCGCCTGCCCCTGGTGGACGCCGCACGCACCACGCTGCGCAAGGCGTTCCCCGACCACTGGTCCTTCCTGCTGGGCGAGCTGGCGCTGTACAGCTTCGTCGTGCTGCTCGTGACCGGTGTGTGGCTGACACTGTTCTTCCAGCCGAGCATGTCCGAGGTCGTCTACCAGGGCTCGTACGTGCCCCTGCGCGGCGTCCGGATGAGCGAGGCGTTCGCCTCCACCGTGCACATCAGCTTCGACGTTCGAGGCGGCCTGCTGATCCGCCAGATCCATCACTGGGCCGCGCTGGTGATGGCCGCCGCCGTCGGAGTGCACATGCTGCGCGTCTTCTTCACCGGTGCGTTCCGGCGGCCGCGTGAGGCCAACTGGCTGATCGGCCTCACTCTGTTCCTGCTCACGATGCTGGAGGGCTTCGCCGGCTACTCGCTCCCCGACGACCTGCTGTCGGGCACGGGCCTGCGGACCGCACAGGGCTTCGTGCTCTCCGTCCCCGTGGTCGGCACCTACCTGAGCATGTTCCTGTTCGGAGGGGAGTTCCCCGGGCACGACATCGTCTCCCGGCTGTACCCCGTGCACATCCTGCTCCTGCCCGGCGCACTGCTCGCGGGCGTCGTGCTCCACCTCATCCTGGTGTTCCACCTCAAGCACACCCAGTGGCCCGGCCCCGGCCGCACCAACCGGAACGTGGTGGGCAAGCCGATGTTCCCGCAGTTCGCCGCCCAGTCGGCCGGCCTGCTGGCCATCGTCTTCGGGCTGCTCGCGCTTCTGGGGGCGGTCGCTCAGATCAACCCGGTGTGGAACTACGGCCCCTACCGCCCCGATCAGGTCTCCAGCGGTGCCCAGCCCGACTGGTACCTGGGCTTCGTGGAAGGCGCCATGCGGCTCATGCCGGGCTTCGAGACCCGGCTATGGGGACACACCGTCGCCTGGAACCCGTTCCTGCCCGCCGTCGTGTTCCCGTTGCTGTTCTTCCTGGCGCTGTACCTGTATCCCTTCATGGAACGCTGGATCACCAGGGACAGAGGCGAGCGGCACCTGTGCGACCGGCCGCGCGACGTCCCCGTGCGCACCGCCCTGGGCGTCGCCGGCGTCACCTTCTACGGAGTGCTGCTCATGGCCGGCGGCCAGGACATCCTCGCCCATGTCTTCGACGTCTCGCTGAACGCGCTCACCTGGTGCCTGCGCGTCGCCGTCCTCGCCGGTCCTCTGCTCGCCTTCTGGCTCACCCGGCGGGTGTGCCTGGCCCTCCAGTGGCATGACCGCACACGCCTTGAAACAGGCGGGGAGACGGGAGACGTCGCCCAGTCGGTGGAGGGCGGCTACCGCGAATCGCACACCCCGGTCGCAGGGCGGGAGCGCTATGCTCTCGTCACCCGGGACGTGCCGCGTCCGCTGCCGACGGCACTCGGCTCACCGACGGGGCGGCGGACCCGGCTGAGGTGGGCGCTGAGCGGCTGGTTCCACGGCGATCGGGTGACACTCCCCGGCGAGGAGGCCGTCACCAGCCCCGACGACGGCGAACGAGGTGACGACGTGGCTCCGGCCGGCACGGGCGGGCACGGCCGGAGCAAGTGAGGTGCCTCAGTGCCCACCACGGCGGCGCAGCAGTGCGTATCCCGCGCCGGCGAGTCCCGCCACGGCCGCCGCCTTGCCCAGGTGATGACGGCTCGCCCACACCTGGGGGTCGAAGGAGTGGGCCTGTTCGTCGAACACCCCGTGTGCTCCGTAATCCTGCTCTCCGTCCGCCGGTGCGAAGAGATTGCCGTGCCCTTCGGGCTGCGGACGGGCGTCGGTCTGCTGGGAGTCGAACCCGGTGCGGGCCAGATAGCGGTCGAGCAGGCCGGGTACGACGGCGTTGGCCAGCAGCGTCAGCGCCGTGGACGTCCCGACCCAGTACTCGCGTCGCTGCGGGTGGTCAGCGGCGCGCAGTACGGCGCGGGCGGCCACCTCCGGCTGGTAGATCGGCGGCACCGGCTGGGCGTGGCGGGGCAGATGAGTGCGCAGCCAGGTGAACTGCGGGGTGTTGACGGCCGGCATCTGGACCATGGTGACGCGCACCCGGGACTTGTCGTGCAGCAACTCGCACCGCACGGACTCGGTGAAGCCCTGGATGGCGTGCTTGGCGCCGCAGTACGCACTCTGCAGCGGGATGCCCCGGTAGGCGAGCGCGGAGCCCACTTGCACCACCGTGCCGCTGTTCCGTGGCACCATGCGGTCCAGCGCGGCCCGGGTGCCGTGCACGTAGCCGAGATACGTCGACCTCGTGGCCTGCAGGAACTCGTCCGGGGAGACGTCGGTGAACTTGCCGAAGGCCGCCGTGAAGGCGTTGTTCACCCAGACGTCGACCGGCCCGAGCTCTTCCTCGACCCGGCGGGCTGCCGTCTCCACCTGCTCCCACTCCGCCATGTCGGTGACGAGGGGCAGCGCCTGCCCGCCGGCCGCCCGCACGTCGGCCGCAGCCGCGTCCAGGCCCGCCCGTCCCCGGGCCAGCAGTGCGACCCTGGCGCCGCGGGCGGCGAACATCGTGGCGGTCGCCCGCCCGATCCCGGCGCTCGCCCCGGTCACGACGACTGTCTGCCGTGTCTTGTCGTTCATCGGTCCTCCACACCGGTCGGGCGTACGGTGTCCGTCCCGTGCGCGCCGTACTGGAAAACGAAGCCAAGGACACCGGGGACGAGGACCCCGGCGCCGATGAGGAACAGCCACAGTCCGTATACCGCGCCCAGGCCGAGCAGTGCCGTGCCCGCCGCCGCGAGTACCGGGAACGCGCTGCGCGGCGGGAAGAAGGCCACGGGTCCCGCGGCCTCGTGCACGGCGGCCTCCTTGCGGTCTTTCGGCAGGAGCCCGTCCTTGCGGTGCCGGTACCGGAGGAAGAGGGCGACCAGGGCCGACATGAGGCATGAGACCACCAGGGCGGCGGTCCCTGCCGGCTCGGCCGACAACCAGCCGTAGAGGGCGGCGCTGACGGCGAAGAAGACGCTGACACCCGCGAACAGGGCGGTCTCGGCCTTCACGGGCGCTCCTCCTTGCCGGTCCCCTCTTCGACGACGTTGCTGCTCCGCCCCCGCCCGGCATCGCCACCGGCCGGCGAGTGGGAGTGCGCGTGCCTCGCGTGACTGGGATGGTGCAGGTCGAATGCCGGTGACTCGGATCGGATGCGGGGCAGGGCGACGAAGTTGTGCTGCGGGGGTGGACAGGAGGTCGCCCATTCGAGGGAGCGCCCGAATCCCCAGGGATCGTCCACGGTGACTTTCTCCCCGTAGCGGGATGTCTTCCAGACGTTGTAGAGGAAGGGCAGCGTGGAGGCGCCGAGCAGGAAGGATCCGATGGAGGAGATCGTGTTGAGGGCGGTGAAACCGTCGGCGGCCAGATAGTCGGCGTAACGCCGTGGCATTCCCTCGGCGCCCAGCCAGTGCTGCACGAGGAACGTCACGTGGAACCCGACGAATAGGGTCCAGAAGTGCAGTTTCCCGAGTCGCTCGTCGAGCATGCGGCCGGTGAACTTCGGCCACCAGAAGTAGAAGCCGGCGAACATGGCGAAGACGACGGTGCCGAAGAGCACGTAGTGCATGTGCGCCACGACGAAGTAGGTGTCGGTGGTGTGGAAGTCCAGCGGCGGTGATGCCAGGAGCACTCCCGTCAGCCCGCCGAAGAGGAAGGTCGCGAGGAAGCCCAGCGCCCACAGCATGGGCGTCTCGAACGACAGCGCGCCGCGCCACATCGTTCCGATCCAGTTGAAGAACTTCACCCCCGTCGGCACCGCGATCAGGAACGACGCCAGGGAGAAGAACGGCAGCAGCACCGCGCCCGTGGCGAACATGTGGTGGGCCCAGACGATCGCGGACAGCCCTGTGATGGCGACGGTCGCCCCGATCAGACCGAAGTACCCGAAGACCGGCTTGCGGCTGAAGACCGGGATGACCTCGGTGATGATGCCGAAGAACGGGAGGGCGACGATGTAGACCTCCGGATGCCCGAAGAACCAGAAGAGATGCTGCCAGAGCAAGGCCCCGCCATTGGCGGGGTCGAACACATGCGCACCGAAACGGCGGTCCGCGTACAGAGCAAGGAGGGCGGCGGTGAGCACCGGGAACGCCAGAAGCGCCAGGATCGACGTGAAGAGTACGTTCCACGTGAAGATCGGCATGCGGAAGAGCGTCATGCCGGGGGCGCGCAGGCAAATGACGGTGGCGATGAAGTTGACGGCACCCAGAATGGTGCTCAGCCCGGACACGACCAGCCCCATCACCCACAGATCGGCACCGGTTCCCGGGGTTTGCGTGGGTCCGTTCAGCGGAGCGTAGGCGAACCACCCGAAGTCGGCCGCTCCGCTGTCGGTGAGGAAACCCGACACCACCATCAGGCCGCCGAACAGATATACCCAGTAGGTGTATGCGTTCAGCCGGGGGAAGGCCACGTCGGGGGCGCCGATTTGCAACGGCATAACCGCGTTGGCGAAGCCCACGAACGTGGGGGTGGCGAACAGCAGCATCATCACCGTCCCGTGCACGGTGAAGAGCTGGTTGTACTGGTCCGCGGAGACGATGTGCAGACCGGGCCGCGCCAGCTCGGCCCGCATCAGCATCGCGAGCACCCCTGCGAACAGGAAGAAGCCGAAGGCGGTCACCAGGTACATATGGGCGATGACCTTGTGATCAGTGGTCGTCAGCCACCGGACCACGGCCCTCCCCTGCGCGAGCCGCCTCGCCGTCCCGTCCGACGTTCGCGCGCCCTCGTCCACCGCCGCCATCCATGCCCCTTCCCATCACCCGCCGACCCGCCTGGTCCCTCCGCAGGGCGTCCGGTGAGCCGACGCCGATCGGACACCCGACAACGGCGTCTAACCGATGCCGCCGCTCCGGAAACCTCCTCGGTCAGCGTGGGAGCCGGAGTACCCGGCGAAGAGACTCCTGCACCGCAGTGGTCAGTCCCTCTCGTCGTACCACTCCGCCGCCACTCACCGGCCCCGCGTCCGCCGCGCCGGGGCAGCTGTCACCCGCTTCGCGCTCGGCACGAGGCGACCCCGCGAAACGTGCGGCTCGGGCCAGCCTGGTCCGCTCCGCTGCGCCGGGGGCCCGCATGGGCTCTCGACGGGAGCGACGCATTGGCGCACGCGCGAGCCGACCATGTCCACCCCGCGGAACCGGAAGCAGCGGCCGTCAAGCAGCAGGTTCCGGGCGCCGACCTTGACTCCTCCTCCGGCCCGACTACGGATGTGCTCAGCGACATCCGCTCGATCGCCGTCGGCAACGACGGCGCCCTACTTCCCCGCCCCCGTGACGACGCCGTAGGGCCGTACGACTGCCCCTGTCAGGTCGACACGAGAACCGTCACCGGTCGAGCAGCACGGCTGGCTGTCCCGTGGCAGTCGTACCAGTACCGGAGGACTGATGACCCTGCCCTCACTCCGAAGTGACCTGGGGCAACCCACCCCAGTTGGTGCTCCGATCGGTCCTGAAGTGATGCCTGGCAGAAGCCGGCGTGGCATACGTAACGGCACGAACTTGAGAGCATCAGGGCCGAGGCTGAGGACCGTCACCTTCCTTGTCGTGTGCTGCCTCGCCGTCGTTTGGGGTGTGACGGGGTGCGGCGGCGACGGGGGCGACCACAACCCACCGGGCGCCAACGCCCGCGTCGGCCCCGTCCTGATCCGTTATGCCCACATCGCTGAACCCCCCGACGGCCCGTGGGAGCCAGGGGACGATCCGCCCTTCTACGTCTGGCTCTTCAATCAGGGACAGGAGGCCGACAGACTGCTCGGGGCGGAAACCACCGTCGCGCGGTCCGTCGACATCGTGGAGGCTGGCGGAGCGGTGCGAGGAGTAGTCCATAGAGGGAGGGTCCGCGATCTGGCCCGCCGATGCATCCACGCCCGCTCTCCAGCGCGAGGGCGTCGGCATACCGATCAGCGGTGACGGTGTCACCGGCGCGCACGCACAGCGCGCGCTTCAGCTCCACCCAGGGGGATCGGCCAGCCCACGCCTCCGGCGCCTCACTGTTCGCCTTCTTGTATCGACCACCACGTGTCCCGGCACCGGGCGGGGGCACCCGGTGGCCATGCAGATGCCGACCGCGCCCTTGATCGACCGTTCCCTGCCGGCTCTCGTCCAGGGCTACTCCTGGTTGCCCAGCGTGCTGCGGGAACGCCCCGACGGCGTGGCTCGCACTCGGGTGCTGGGCAAGCCGGCGCTCGTCGTGCGCGGACCGGAAGCGGTGCGGTTCTTCTACGATGAAGGGAACGTACGCCGCGGCGGCGCCCTGCCGGGGCCTGTGCTGAGCACCTTGTTCGGTCATGACGCCGTCCACACGCTCGACGGCCATGCGCACCGCGCCCGCAAGGAGTTCTTCCTGCCGTTGCTGCGCCCCGACCGGATCGCCGGTCTCGTCGAGCACGTGACGGCCGTGTGGGACGACGCGGTCCGGCAGTGGGGCGAGGCCGAGCAGACCGTGCTGTTCGACGCGGCGAGCGTGGTGCTCACCCGCGGCGTGTGCCGCTGGGCGGGTGTTCCGCTCGGCGAGGACACCGAAGAGACGAAGGACCTTGCCCGCGACCTGGTCGCCATGGTCGACGGCTTCGCCACCGCCGGGCCACGGCACTGGCGAGCGCGCCGTGCCCGAAGCCGCCAGGAGCAGCGCTTCACCCAGCTCATCGAGGACATGCGCGCCGGCGAGGCAGCCGCCCCTGACGGATCAGTGCTCGCCGCCGTGTGCGAACACCGCGAGGCCGACGGCGACCTGCTCCAACCGCACACGGCCGCGGTCGAGCTGCTGAACGTCCTGCGCCCCACCGTCGCAGTCTGCTGGTTCGTCGCCTACACAGCGCACGCCCTGCATCTGCAACCCGGCCAGCGCGAGCGGCTGCGCAGCGGCGGCCCCGCCTACGCCACCGCGTTCGTGCACGAGGTGCGCCGTTTCTACCCGTTCGCCCCGTTCCTCGGCGGCCTGGCCGTCCGCGATCTGGCCTGGCGGGGAGTCTCGCTGCCGGCCGGCGGGATGGTGTTGCTCGACGTCTTCGGCCAGAACCACGACGAGGAGCTATGGGGCGACCCGTTCGTCTTCCGCCCCGAGCGGTTCCTCCAGCATGCCGTCGAGCGTGACGAACTGGTCCCGCAGGGCGGCGGCGAACCACGCACCGGTCACCGCTGCCCCGGGGAAGGGCTGACCATCGGACTGCTCGAAGCGCTCGCGCTTCGTCTTGCCGATCTCGAATACGCCGTCCCCGACCAGGACCTGAGGATTTCCCTGCGGCGCATCCCGGCACGAGTGTGCAGCGGCTTCGCCGTACAGGACGTGCGGACGACGAGTGAGCGCATGCCGACACCCGTGTGAGCTGCGCACCTTTGAGCGGGCGAGCCTCCCGCCAGCGGTTCTTCCTCGGACCGGCCTGCGGTACGCCGGTCCGAGCGCTGCGTACCGCCGACGTCGCCCTATCCGCCCGTCAGAGGCCGGTGCTCTCCCGTCAGGCAACGGAAACCAGGGGACTCGGCGCCGACGGAGCAAATACCTCGGGCGGGCGCGGCGACGCCCGCCCGCCCCTCAGGACGGCTGCTCGGGGGCCTTGCCGGTGCCCGGTTCCGCCAGCCGCCGGTGGGCCGCCGCCTTGACCCCGTCGGGCAGCACCCTTCCCGCCAGCCCTTGTACTTTGGTCTTCAAGGACCCGGTCACGGCCTTCGTCTCACCCGCCATGATCGCTTCGAATGCCTGCTCGGCCACCTGTGCCGGATCGTCCTTCTTCATGGTGCCGATCCGGGTGTCGCCCGCCATGCCGGCCCGGTCGAAGAAGGCCGTGTCCGTCGGTCCCGGCATGAAGGCGGTCACGGCCACGCCGGTGTGCTTCACCTCCTCCGCCAGTGCCTGGGCGAAGGACTGCACGAACGACTTGGAGGCGTTGTAGACGGGCTGGAAGGAGCCGGGCATCGTCGAGGCGACGGACGAGGTGAAGGCGAGCCGGCCCGCTCCTCGCGCCACCATGGCTCGCAGGAGCGGCTTGGCCAGTCTCACGGCAGCGGTAACATTGAGGTCGATGACCTCCTGATCGTCGGCCAGGCCGGTGTCCACGAAGGCTCCGCCCCGGCCCACCCCGGCGTTGAGGACGGCGACGTCGACGGTCAGTCCGTCAAGCGCGTCGAGAAGGAGGAAGCGTCCCTCGCCGGTCCGGAGATCGGCGCGCACCGCGCGGACCTCCGCTCCCGACTCCCGCAGGTACTGGGCGGCAGACTCCAGCGCCTCGTCCTCGGCGTTCACCACCAGGTCGTAGCCGTGGTGCGCGAACTGCCGGGCCAGTTCGTGGCCGATTCCGCTGGACGCGCCGGTGATCAGGGCGAGTGGCCGTGTGTCAGTCATGACGGACGGGTAACCGCCGCGCCCCGTGCCACGCCTTGGGGGACGGTCGCACGACCGTCACTCGCAGGCTGCGCACGCACATGGTGAGCGAAAGAGCAGGAAAGGGCCCGTTACCAGCCCTGCTTGTGCCCCGGCGGGCCGAAGACCACGTCCCCACGACGCCGGAACTCCTCGAGCGCCTCCAGCACAGGTACCCGCGAGTGATCCATCGTTCCTCCCAGCGGTCGTCCTCCGCCCGGCCGTTTTCGGCAGGGGACGTCGTTCTGCGTCGTCCGCGAGCGCACCGGACGTGTTGCACCGATGTCCCGGATTGAAACCCGGAAGTGTGACGACGCCCGGTTGACGGCACCCGATGGTGCACGACGCGAAGACCGACGACCGCACCTTGATCCGAGGAGGCCAGGTGACCCGTACGCCTTCCGGCGACGCTGTGCATGCCGACGTCCACGAGAGACTGCGCGCGGAGGTGGCGAAACGGGCGCATCTCGTCTGGGAGACCGCCCTGGAGCTGCATGCTCACCCCGAGCACGCCTTCTCCGAGCACCGGGCTGCGGCGCTGCTGACGGATGCGCTGCAGAGGGCCGGTTTCGAGGTCGAGCGCGGGACGGCCGGGATGCCCACCGCCTTCACCGCCCGCTCGGGCCACGGGCGTCCCGCGGTGGCCCTGCTGCTGGAGTACGACGCCCTGCCGGGTCTCGGCCATGCCTGCGGGCACAACCTCATCGCAGCCGCCGGTCTGGGAGCGGCGCTCGCGCTGGACACGGTGCTGGACGCCTCGGCCGGACGGGTGATGGCGGTCGGGACGCCGGCAGAGGAGGGCGGGGGCGGAAAGGTCTTGGAGGTGGAGGCCGGCGTGTTCAACAACGTCAACGCCGCGCTGATGTTCCACCCGGGCGTGTACGACTGGACGCGGGCCCCGCTGACCGCGCAGGTGCAGTACCGGGTGGCCTTCCACGGCCACGCCGCGCACCCCACCGGCAACCCGACCGAGGGCGTCGACGCCCTCCTGGCGCTGGTCGTGCTGTTCAACCTCCTGACCGCCCTGGGCAGGCGTCTGCCAGCGGCCTCCCACATCCAGGGAATCGTCACCGACGGAGGCAAGGCCACCAACATCGTCCCCGAGTACGCGGAGGGGCTGTTCGGCCTGCGCGCGGCGACGAACGAGGAGTTGGAGGATCTGATCGGGCAGTTGCGCGCCGCCGCCGACGGCGTCGCCCACGCCACAGGCACTCGGGCCGAGGTGGAACGAGCCACGCTCCGCTACGAGCACTTCCGTGACAGCGGCCCGCTGTCCGAGACGTTCGCCGAACGCCTGTCCGAGGCGGGAATCGAGCTGACGCCGCCCGCGCCGGGCGTCTACCTGGGATCGTCGGACATCGGCAACGTCAGTACACGCGTGCCCGCCATCCACCCTTTCGTCGCCATCATGAACGACGGGTCTGACCACACCCCCGAGTTCGCCGCGGCAGCCGCCTCCCCGCGGGCCCGCGACGTGCTCGTCGCCGTCACCGGCGCGCTGGCCTGCACGGCCGCGGACCTGCTCCTCGACGCGGACTTGCGCGAGAAGGCGTGGGAACTGCACCGGCAGGCGGGACGCTGAGTTATGTCCGCCACAGCCGTCTCCATAGAGTCCACCGGTGGAACGCAGGATGACCTGGGCTTCGTGGCACGGCAACCATCTGCCAAAACACCGGACCGGGGGTAGTTTGCGGTGCAAGCTAAGCCGAGACACCAACAAGCGTCGGCACCGCAGGGGCCGGGCCGTACCACTTCTTTCTCGGCGTCTCACCTCCCGTGCGTGATCCGGGCCGCGCGGGAGCCGTCCGCCGACTTCTCGTCGTCACCGTGTCGGTCGGTGGCCGAGTGCCTCGACGATCTCGGTCACGTTGGTGTACGTGCCATCCTCCGGGAGGTCCCGCGCCGCCTCCAGCACCGGGTCCGGTGCGTGGTGTGCTTCCAGGGCCTCCAGCACCGACCGCCGGTCGGCGGGGAAGGCCGTGCGGTCCAGGTGGCGTGCCAGTTCGAGGCGCAGGGAGTCCGCCTCCGCCTCGGCGCGCGCCCGGTCGCGTTCCTCGCCTGGAGGGGGAACCGGTCCGCCCGGGTCCACCCGGATGTCGTCGTCCGCCGGCGGCTCCGGGGCGCTCGCTTCCTCCACGTGGGTCGGCCGGCCGGAACGCAGGTGTCCTTCCAGCTCGTGCTTCATCTCGTCGTCGGTACGCGGGCTGATCGGGTTGCTGCCTCGTTCCGTCATGTCTTCACACCTTGCTTTCTCGGCTGTGTCGCCGTTACGCCGGAGTCGTCTCGTAGGTCCAGCGCAGAAGGGCGCCCAGGCCGCCCGTAGGAATGTCCGTGGCGTCCGTGTCGTCCTCGTCCGCCGGGGGGACGACCAGTACGTCGGCGGCGGTGACGGCGGCTGCGCGCAGCAACGCGTCGTCCGCGCGTACCGCTATCGGATCGCTCTCCCCCAGCGTCCGGGCGTCGCTCCGGCGCGCCGCGACCTGGTCGGGTCGGGCGCCCGCCCATGTCTCACGGTCCAGCTCCGGTCCGTCGGGCCGGACGAGCAGCGTGTCGATGCGGTGTTCCCGGGCCGCTTCCACCAGCGCCGGGATGCCTTCCACCGCCTCCGTGGGCCGGTCGGTGCCCGCGCGGCCGGCGCGGAAGCGGTCGAGCGCCTCCTCGACACGGTGACGCGTGTACCGCCGCCGGGCCTGCTCGATGGCCTCCTCCAGCGCGGGGGAGGCGGACCCGGCGGCGCGACCGCCGTGTTCGGTCTCCGTTGTGACCCGGCGGACCGCTTCGGGGAGCCTCTCGTGCACGGCCGGCCGCTCGCGGGGGTCACCGGCCAGGACGACCAGGTCGGCACCGGATTCCTCGTAGACCGCACTCAGCGCTTCGGCGATCTCACCGGCGTTGTGCTCCCAGGTGTTCTCGACCTTGAGCTGGAAGTGCCGCTCGGACCAGTCGGACGAAGCCGTGCGATGCACGGGGTGCTGCTCCCCCTCGACCTGTCCCGCGGACCGCGTACCGGCCGCCCCGCGCAGCTCGAAGTCGGCACCCGTCCGGTCGATGTACGCCACGAGGCAGACCGGGTCCTGACCCGCCAGTTCCAGCAGCGGCGTCAGCCGGGGCAGCGGGGCCCAGCAGGCGATCGGCCGCTGCGGCGGGCGGGAGAGCCGGTGGCTGAGCACCACCTCGCCCCCGGCCGCGAAGAGCACTCGGCCGGCCGGGTCCTCCGCGGATCCGATCCGCGGGAGGGCGTCGCGTACCGCTTCCGTGGTCGCGGCGTCGGCACCCTCCTCCTCGAGCGTCCGGCACGCTTCGCGTACGGACAGTTCACGCCGCTTGGCACCCGACTCGTCGTTCTGGGCGGGGTCGAAGTACACGGTGGCCCACGGGCCCGGGCGGTCGAAGAGCGGTTGCAGGAAAGACAGCTGCACTTTTCCTCCTTCGGTCCGTTGCCGGGCCGGGTGCCCGAAGCAGGGCGAGAGACACACGACGAACCCGGCACGCGGGTCTCATCCCGCGTGGTCCGAGTGCGGCCGGAGCGCCGTCAGTGCCCTCGGAGCGGCGGACGGTCTCTCCGCCCGGCTGCGCCGGCCCGCCGGCCCTCGTCCCATCCTTCGAGGGGGCCGGCGACCCGACACCGGTGCGCTCGGGAGCCGTCCGGGCTTACTCGTTCCCGAACACGGCCTTCTGGACATCGTTCGGGCCGTCGAACTCGTCCGCGGGGGCATCGCCGAGCTTCTCGACGAGGGTGTCGTCCGCACCGTTGTCCTTGGCCAGCGTCACCAGGTCGTCGCGGCTGGCAGGGTATTCGGCGCCCTTGAGTGCCTTCTGCAGGTCGATCGGGCTGATGCTCGCCATGGCGGTCTCCTCGCTGTCCTGACGGTCCTCCGGTAGGCCCGTCGTACCGGGTCGGCCGGCAGGTACATCGTGTCCACAGCAGAGGGGGCGGCGCATGTCGGCCCGTCCGCCCCGGCGCCTCGGCGAAGTGGGCGACACCGTCCGTGGCATGGGCCGGCTCAGGTTCGGTGGAGGCCCCGGTCCGCCCGGAGTCGCGCGGAGTCGTGTCGGCCGGTCGGCACGCTACGGACCCCGTGTGATCGTTCAGGGTCCACCGAAGCGACGCGCGGTCACCGAGCGGGCACGACTGCACGCATGCGGCAACCCGATCCGGCTACTCACACCGACATCCGAGTCGACGCGAGAGCGAGGAGGGAACCCGTGAGTGGGCACCCCTGGCGCAGGGCCCTGGTGACCGGCGGGGCGGGATTCGTCGGATCCCACCTGTGCGCACGGCTGGCCGAGGCCGGCACTGAGGTCGTGTGCCTGGACAACCTGGTCACCGGTTCCCGGGCCAATGTCGCCGAGCTGGAGCGGTACCGCGGCTTCCGCTTCGTGTGCGCCGACGCCACCGCCCCCGACGCCCTTGCGGCTCTGCCCGGCAGGTTCGACCTGGTGCTGCACTTCGCCTGTCCCGCCTCGCCCGTCGACTACCTGCGGCTGCCCCTGGAGACCCTCGACGTCGGCAGCACCGGCACCCGCAACGCCCTGGAGCGGGCGCGCGCCGATGGCGCGCGCCTCGTCCTCGCTTCCACCTCCGAGGTGTACGGCGACCCGTTGGAGCACCCGCAGCGCGAGACGTACTGGGGCAACGTCAATCCCATCGGGCCGCGCAGCGTCTACGACGAGTCCAAGCGCTTCGCCGAGGCCCTGGTCACCGCCCACCGTCAGGTGCACGGCACCGACACCGCCATCGTGCGCATCTTCAACACCTACGGCCCTCGCATGCGCACCGGCGACGGCCGCGCCGTGCCCACCTTCATCGCGCAGGCTCTGGACGGGATGCCGCTCACCGTCGCCGGCGATGGCAGCCAGACCCGCTCCCTGTGCTACGTCGACGACACCGTCGACGGCGTCCTCGCCCTGGCCGGCTCCCGAGAGACCGGCCCCGTGAACATCGGCGGCGGCGAGGAGATCACCGTGCTGGAACTGGCCCGCCGCATCGTCGAGCTCACCGGATCCGCCTCCCGGATCCGGTTCGTGGACCGCCCTGTGGACGATCCCGCCCGGCGCCGCCCCGACACCCGGCTCGCCCTCGAACGCCTGGGCTGGCGGCCCCGGACCGGCTGGAGCCAGGGCCTGGCCCTTACCGTGGACTGGTTCTCGCACTCGATGGCTGCCTGAAGTAACGCTCGCCGTGTGAACACAGCTCCGGCGCAAAGGAGGGGTCCTGCGCCCGCACAGCCACGGAGAGGAACGAACGCCAGGACCTCCGGACGAGCTGTCTACAAGTGTTTGAGATGACTGCGGTGCGGGACCCGCGAGGCCGGAGCGCCCCTGCATGCCGTCCGGGACGGAGCACCCTTCATGCGCATTCTTGGTATCGCGCACCACGGCGACCCCTGTGGTGCCGGCGACCGGTTCGCCGCGACGGCGGCCGGGCTGCTTGCCGACGGGACACTGGTGGGCGAGGCAGTCGAGGCCGCCGTCGTCGCCGCGAGCGGGTTCGTCGCCGCGGGCGGCGCGGGCGCGGTGGCCGGCGGGGCCCCGCCCGAAGCCGAGGCGCTTCCCCGGCAGCCCGGCGAAGACGGCGCGGGCGCTGCTCCCGACCCGCGCACGGTGATCGCCCGGGTACGGGCCGCCGGCGGCACCGTCGTCGCGGCGGGCGGCTGCTTCGACCTCCTGCACGCCGGGCACGTCGGCTTGCTCCAGGCCGCCCGCCGCATCGGAGACTGCCTCATCGTCTGCGTCAACTCCGACGCGTCGGTACGGCGCCGCAAGGGAAAGGGCCGCCCCGTCAACCCGCTGGCCGACCGGGTCCGTGTGCTGCTCGCCTTGGGATGCGTCGACGCGGTGGCCGTGTTCGACGAAGACACCCCGGAACGGCTGCTGACCGACCTGCGCCCCGACATCTGGGTCAAGGGCGGCGACTACACCGGCGCGGACCTGCCCGAGGCGGCGCTGCTCGAGGAGTGGGGCGGACAGGCGGTGCTGCTGCCGTACCTCGACGGGCGGTCCTCGACCGCGCTCATGACCCGGGCGGCGGAGGGAGCCCGATGACGCGCCCCCGCCTGCTCGTCCTGCGCGCCCTCGGCCTCGGCGACCTTCTCGCCGGCGTGCCGGCGCTGCGCGCCCTGCGACGGGCCTTCCCCGGCCACGAACTGGTATTGGCCACCCCGGCCGAACTGGCGCCGGTCGCCGCGGCGACGGGCACCGTCGACCGGCTGCTGCCCGCCTCCGCTCCCGGGCGCGCCGTACCGCGCGGGCTCGACTGGGACGGTCCCCCGCCCGACATCGCCGTCGACCTGCACGGCAACGGACCGCCCAGCCACCGCCTGCTCCAGACACTGTCCCCGCGGCGCCTGTTCGCCTTCGCCCACCCGGACACCCCGGAGATCGACGGACCGCCGTGGTGGGCGGAGGAGCACGAACGGGACCGCTGGTGCCGCTTCCTGCAGTTCTACGGCATCCCTGCCGACCCCGCCGACCTGCTGCTGCCCCGCCCTGCGGGCCTCTCCCCTGCCCCTGGGGCGGTCGTGCTGCACCCCGGCGCCGGCGCCCCCTCCCGATGCTGGCCCGTCGACCGCTACGCAACCGTCGCCACCGCTCTGCGCGGGCGCGGCCACCGGGTCGTGGTCACCGGCGGTGCGGATGAGGATGATCTGGTGGCGCGGCTCGCCAAGCAGGCCGGCCTGCCCGACACCGACGTCCTCGGCGGCGGCCTTCCATTCGACCGGCTCTCCGCCTTGGTCGCCGGCGCCCGCACCGTCGTCAGCGGTGACACCGGCATCGCCCACCTCGCGGTCGCCCACGCCGTCCCCAGCGTCACCCTCTTCGGCCCGGTCCCGCCCAGCCGTTGGGGCCCGCCTGCGCACCCGCGCCACCACGTGCTGTGGCACCCCGGCCCGCAGGGCGACCCGCACGGCCGCCACCCAGACCCGGCATTGCTGCGGATCGCTTGCGAGCACGTGCTGGACGCCCTGGATCTCCTCCTTCACACGTCATGAGCCACACACCCACGGGCGTCGTCATCGCCACCCGCGACCGCTCGGAGAGACTGGCCCGCACCCTGCGCTGCCTGCTCGCCCTGCCCGAGCGGCCGGAGATCCTCGTCGTCGACAACGCCTCCACCTATGACACCCGCGCCATGCTCGCCCGCGACTTCCCCGAGGTCCGCGTACTGGCGCTGCCCGTCAACCACGGCGCCATCGCCCGCAACCACGGCGCCCGCGCCCTCGACACCCCCTACGTGTCCTTCAGCGACGACGACTCCTGGTGGGCCCTCGGAGCCCTAGGTGTTCTGTCCGGGGAGGTTGTGGACGGGTGAGTCAGGTCTCGGCTGAGGGATCTTGAACGGGTGAGGGCCTTCCGGTTCGGTGTGGATTGCGACGTCTACACCAACAGAAAGGCCCTCGTGGTCCACCGTAATGCACCCCTGACCGAGACCGGCCGCCTGCGTCTGGCCCGCTGCGTCGTCGAGGACGGCTGGCCGCTGCGCCGGGCCGCCGAACGCTTCCAGGTCTCGCCGACCACCGCCCAGCGGTGGGCCGATCGCTACCGCCGGCTCGGCGAGGCAGGGATGACCGACCGCTCCAGCCGCCCCCACCACAGCCCGCGCCGCACCCCGACCCACACCGAGCGCCGCATCATCAAGGTCCGGGTCCTGCGCCAGTGGGGACCGGCCCGCATCGCGCACCTGCTACGGCTGGTGCCCTCCACCGTGCACCGCGTCCTGACCCGTTACGGACTGGCCCGCCTCGCCCATCTGGACCGGACGACGGGCCGTGCCATCCGCCGCTACGAACGAGACCGGCCCGGCGAACTCGTCCACGTCGACATCAAGAAGCTCGGCAACATCCCCGACGGCGGCGGCCACAAAGTCCTCGGCCGGGCCGCGGGGCGCAAGAACCGGACGAACGCCGGCTACAGCTACATGCACACCGCCGTCGACGACCACTCCCGCCTGGCCTACAGCGAGATACACACCGACGAGAAGAAGGAAACCGCCACCGCCTTCTGGGAACGGGCACACGCCTACTTCACCGAGTGCGGGATCACCGTGGAACGAGTGCTGACCGACAACGGCTCCTGCTACCGCTCACGCGGCTGGCGCGACGCCCTGGCAGCAGCCGGGATCACCCACAAACGAACCCGGCCCTACCGGCCCCAGACCAACGGCAAGGTCGAACGCTTCAACCGCACCCTGCTGGACGAGTGGGCCTACGCACGGCCCTACCGGTCAGAGACCGAACGCCGCGAAGCGTTCCCACAGTGGCTGCACTCCTACAATCACCACCGCGGACACACCGCCCTGAAAGGGCAACCACCCGCCAGCCGCGTCCCCAACCTCACAGGGCAATACACCTAGGCCGCGCGGCCGGGCTGATGGACACCCACCCGCGGCTCGGCCTGATCTCCGCCCGCACCCTGGTCGGCCCCGCCGAGGAACCCGACCCGCTCAACGACGTCCTCGCCACCTCCCCCCCCTCGGCCCGGCAAATGACCTGCCCGGCACGCAGGTCCTCGGTTTCCTCGCCTGCGCCTGTGTGGTGCGCCGTGAGGCATACCTCGAAGCGGGCGGCTTCCACCCGCTGCTGTTCTTCGGCAGCGAAGAGACCCTGCTCGCCTACGACCTCGCCGCACGCGGCTGGGGCGTCACCCACTGCGCGGACGTGATCGCCCACCACCACCCGGACCCGGCGCCCCGCACCGGCCGCCCCGCCAGGATGCTCCGCAACGAGGTTCTCACCTCCTGGCTGCGCCGCCCCCTGCCGCACGCCCTCGCCCGCACCCGCGGCCTGGCCGGCGACGCCCTGCGCGCCCCGGCCGCCCGGCAGGCCCTGCGCGAAACTCTCGTACGCCTGCCGGCCGCCCTGCGCGCACGCAAGCCCCTGCCCCCGCACCTCGAGCGAGCCGCCCGCACGCTGGACGGAGCACATGCATGACCGACTCCCGCACCACCGTCGTCGCCATCACCCACAACCGCCGCACCGAGTTGCTGCGCACTCTCGAACGACTGGCCGGACTGCCCGAGCGGCCACCGGTGATCGTCGTGGACAACGCCTCCACCGACGGCACCGCCGACGCGGTCGCCCGCCACCACGCGTGGGTACGGCTGATGTGCCCCGGCCGCAACCTCGGCGCCGTCGGCCGCAACCTCGCGGTCCGCGAGATGCGTACGCCCTACGTGGCGTTCTGCGACGACGACTCGTGGTGGGCGCCCGGCTCCCTGGCCGGTGCGGCCGACCTGCTCGACCGGCATCCGGCGCTCGCCACCGTCACGGCCCGCATCATGGTCGAGCCCGAAGGCGTGGAGGACCCGATCGTCGAGGAGTTGCGCGACTCGCCCGTACCCGGTCCCGAGTGGCTGCCCGGTCCGGCGCTCGGTTCCTTCCTGGCCGCCGCGACCGTGCTGCGCGCCGACGCCTTCCGGGCCGCGGGCGGCTTCCACCCCCGGCTGTGGCTGGGCGGCGAGGAGGAGCTACTCGCCGTCGACCTGGCCGCCCAGGGGTGGTGGCTGACGTACGCCGATCACCTGACGATCCACCATCAGCCGTCCCGGATGAGGGACGCGACGCTGCGCCGGGCGCACGGCATCCGCAACACGCTGTGGTTCACCTGGCTGCGCCGCCCGGCCGGTCCCACGTTGCGCCGCACTGTGCACTGGCCCGTACGGTGCCCCGCGACACCGTGTCGCTGCGTGCCTTCGCACAGGCTGCGGCCGCGTGGCCGTGGGTACTGCGCGAGCGGCGGGTGCTGCCGGCGCAGGTCGAGACACGGATGCGGGTGCTGGAAAAGGCGCAGCGGCGCTCGTCCGCCCGCCGCTACGTGGGCTGACGTCCGAGGGGCACGGACACCCCGACGGGGTCGGACCCCCAGAAGCCCGGCAGCGTGCCGATGGAACGCACCGGGTGGAGTCGACGGTGTCCCGGCCAGCGTTAACAACGCTCGTGATCCATGCAGCTAGAGGCTGGTCAGGAGATCTACGGGCCAAGGTTCTTGATCATGGTGTTGGTCCAGCGCGTCTACCGGAGGGTCTGCGGGTGGCAGTACCCGGCAAGGGTGAGAAGCCGGTCGTCCCGGGTGGCTCGGGCGGCCTGGGCGGCCTGGGCGAGCAATCTCCCAGTACAGCGAGTTCTCGGTGGCTCAGGGTGTCGTCCGTCATGTCCGCCCGCTCGAAGAAGTCGCCCGCCCCGCGCGTCACCATGGCTCGCAGCAACAGTTTGGGCAGGCCAGCCGCACTGTCGCGCCGACGTTGAGATCGATGACCTACTGGTCCTCGGCCAGGTCGGTGTCCATCAAGGCTCCGCCCCACACCCGCGTTGAGGGCCGCCGCGTCGACCGTCAGACCGTCGAGCGCGTCCAGCAGCCGAAACCGTCCCTCGCCGGTCCGCAAGCCGGCGCGCACGGCGCGCATCTCATGTCAGGGCACCGTCACCCTGCCGGGTCGGCGGTTCCGAGAGGGGCCGGCACCCGCGGGTGAGTCTCACGGCGCCGGGCAGTGTGGCTGCCACGCGCAGGTATCGGCAGACACCGGTTGCGCGGAAGACCCTGCGGGCCAGCGATCGACGCGCCACAACACACAGCACGGCTCCACGGCTGTGGGCGAATTGCCGGGTACGCAGCAGGACACTGACAGCCGTGGCGGTGACCAAGGGCGTTTGCACATCGATGATCACGGTGCGGGCGGCCGACCGCGAAATCTCCCCGCAGAGGTGCCCGTGGGCGACGTCCTCCGTGTTGAAATCGATGGCGTCGTCGATCTGAATCACGATCTGGTCTTCGGTGAGGCGGTGGCACGGAAACAGCAACACGGACTCCTCGAATGCATGCCTGGCTAGCGGGCTGCCGCTTCCTGACGCCGTATCCGTGGTACCCCTGCCCCGGCGGCTGATGCCAAAGATCGGCGTGGTCTTGCCCACCCGACCCCGCAGACTGGACGCGGGCACGGATTGCGGATCCGACGTACCCTGCCCTGCCGGTGGGGAACGGCCCGACAGCGCGCGGGAGGAGGCGAGAGAGCCTTATTCGCGCATTGTCGTGCGTCCCGGGGGCAGTCCTCTGTCTTTAGGATTCGTGGGGCTGTCCGGTGGCACCTTCGTACTGGCGGGCTGCAACTCGGCTGGATTTCGGCAACTCAGTCGCCTGCGGTCACGCTGGTGCTGCTGGCCTTCGTCTTCCCGGTGCAGACGCTGGCGAGCGTGCTGGAGTTCCTGTGCCGTGACGCCGTCGCGGCTCCAGGCAGGGGTGTACTGGGTGGCGGTGGGTGCGATCATGGCGAGCGGTCCGCCGGGGGCGACCAACGATGTCGCCGGGTTGCTGCTCCTGCTGGCCGGGCTCGCGCTGCTGATACCGGTCACGGCCAGCAGATCCGACAAACTCGTCGCCTCCGTGGTTATGGCCACGTCGTCACTGCGCTTCTTCCTCACCGGCGCCTACCACCTGTTCCGCGGCAGGCATGGAAGGAGGCGGCCGGCCTCACGGGCCTGGTGCTCACCGCTGTCGCGCAGTGCGCCGCACTGGCTTTCGAAGTCGAGGACGTCAGGCGCCGTACGATACTGCCGACATTGCGGCGAGGCTTGGGGCCGGAGCCTTCGACGGTACCTCCGGGCACCAGTTCGCCGACGTCATCAAGGAAGCCGGAGTGCGCCGGAAGCTGTGACGGCATCGGCCGTCCGGCTGAGGAGCTCTTCCTTGCGGGAACTCGTCCCGTCCAGTCCGGGTACCCATCGTCCGTGTCATCGCCGCGCCGGCATGACGCGCAGTACGTGTGAAAGCCGGATGGTGGCCGTGGGCCGCAGGGACGCTGCGGGCCATGTGATCAGTGAGATCAACGCCCTGTGCGACATCGGCTACACGGTCCCGGGACAGTCGTGGACGTACTGGCACCTCGGTCCCGGCCCCGGGCCGGAATACCTCGACGATCAGGGGGGCACGACTGGGCCCACAAGACCGGCCGGGCCATAGCGGCGAATCTGTACGGCACGGTCCGAGTCCTGGCCGCCCATCCTCTGGGGCCCTGCCGCAGTAACGGTGGCGAGCGGCGCACCCTGAGGTTCAACACAGTGCGGCCACCGGACGTCGACCCGCTTGCCAGGGCCGGCAGCAGACGTGTCGCCATTCACCTCCAGGTGGGGACGGGCGCCCGGCTACAGCAGGCTTGAGCGTCCAGCGCCCTCTGTCTTCCAGCGACCCTCTCGTCCGGCGCCCCTCGACCCCTGGCGCCCGGCTGGCCCGGCAGGCTCGGTGGCATGACTGGCCCGATGCGGGGGACCTGTAGGTGGCTTGAGGTGCCCGGTAGTCAGCTGAGGCATCCCATGTGACCGGAGGTACAGCCAGGTCCTCGCGCAGCGCGGTCAGCCGAACTGGGGGATGGGCCTTGAGGGTAGAGGCGTCACCATGATCACTCCGACCGAGCCGCAGCTGCGCGCTGCGCTGGCCCAGTTCGCTTCCGCCCGTATCGAACACGATGTGCGCCCCACCGGTGTGAACAGCCAGGCACTGGACGACGCCACCTACACGTTGTGTGTGATGACCGGGTCCCGAACCGTCGAGGAGGCTCTGCTCGCCGCCGATGCGCTGCTGGAGCAGTACGGTGCCGGCCGTTTCGGCGGCTGCGTGAAGGACAAGACGCTGGCGGCGTAGAGCTGCGGTCATCACGGCGTGGTGAGGTCTTGGGGCCGGGCGCTGTGACGGCGGGGCGGCTGTCGTAACCAGTCCCGCTTGTGCTGGCTGCTGGCAGCCGGATGACGTGTTGGCCGGCTTCTCCGCTGTCCGGGCCGTCGCTGCGCGAGCTTCGACCGGCCTGGAGCAGCTGACGTGCCAGTGACGAGGACTGGGCTGCGGCGATGGCTGGCGGAAGGAGGCGGCCGGAATGGATCACCGGCCGACGGCAGTGACTGAGTCGTCGACGTTACGCCGGGTGCGGATGATGACGGTGAACGCCCTGGATGCCGGCCACGCCGGCTGGGGGGACCGCAGGCGGGTGCTGGCCGCGGGCATCGCCCAGGCGCGGCCGGACGTCGTCGCTGTGCAGGAGATCGTGAGATCGGCCGAGTACGACGGCGTGCGGGACGTGCTGGGCGAGGGCTGGCACGTCGTTGCGCACCCATGCTGGTCGCGCGGCGGCGTCGGCGCCGTGCTGGCCAGTCGCTGGCCGTTCGGCACGGTCAAGAAGGACGCCTTCCGGGAGACGGGACGGATCGAGGCGGCGCCGTGGTGCGCTGTCGTCGTCGCGCAGGTGGCTGTCCCCGCTCCCTTCGGCCCGCTCGTGGTGGCGCATCACAAGCCCAGCTGGCCGCGTGGTCATGAGCGTGAGCGGGAGCGGCAGGCGGTGACGGCCGCCCGCCTGGTGGAAAGCATGATCGGTGAGGGATGCCGCCATGCGGTGGTGTTGGGGGACTTCGATGCCGCACCCGACAGTGCCAGCGTGCGGTTCTGGCAGGGCCGGCAGTCACTGGACCAGATGAGCGTCTACTACCGCGACGCGTGGGAGGCCGCGCACCCGGACGATCCCGGTCACACCTTCTCCCCGGACAATCCACTCGTCCAGCAAGGCGACATGCCCAGGGAGGAGGGGCGGCGGATCGACTACGTGATGGTGCGCTGCGATGACCACGGCCCGACGCTTGAGGTCGAGCGATGCGAGCGGATGTTCACGCAACCGGTGGAAGGCGTGTGGGCGAGCGACCATTTCGGCCTCCTTGCTGAGATGTGCCTTCCGGCTCGGCCGGGAGGAAGCCGGACCTGACCGGCTCGGGGTTGCGCCGGCCTGCCGGTCATTCCCTGCCGGTGGCCGGATGCGCGCCCACGACGCGGGTACACGCTCGGCACGTGATCAACCGGGTGGTCCGACCGGTTGGGGGCACGAAGGAGACGGGATGCCGAGACGACAGTATGGCTCGGGTATCGCCGCGGGGATACTGGCGATTGCTGTTCTCACCTCCTGCGCAGCTTCCCCGAGCGGCGGGACCAGGTCACCGAGGAAGTCACCCGCTTCGAGACCGCGCTGCAGGCCGGCCGGAACGGCCCCGCGTGTGCAGCTCTCGCCCCCTCCACCCGCCAGGAGCTGGAGCAGTCGGTCCGAAGCCGATGTGAGCAGGCCATGAGCGAGCAGCAGCTGCCACAGGCCGGAGCGGTACGGACGGTGGACGTCTACGGCGGCCAGGCCCGGGTGGTCCTGGGGCACGACACTGTTTTCCTGGCGCGATTCCCCGCGGGCTGGAAGGTGACCGCGGCAGGTTGCCGGCCACGTGCCGACCAGCCGTACCAGTGCGAAATCAAGGGCGGGTGAGAAGGCCATGAAGACGTTGTTTGCAGGAACGGTTTTGGTGATTGCGGCCGGATTGGCGTATTTCATGGCGTTGGGGCTGATGCGCCGATGAGTGACAAGGCACCGGTCCCCGGGCAGAACACGGCGTCGGCCGCGCGTCGCTTTGTCCGCCACAACAGTCTGGGCCTGCTGTTCATGGCGGCATTCTTGACCTGCCTGGCAGGTCAGGCCGTCGCAGGACATGCGGAGTTCAACAACCAGCTCAGGACCGACGGCATGGCGCCCCTGAGCTTCGGCGCCTACCTCACCGCATCGGATTTCGCCGTCGACGTCACTGAGAACTGGCAGTCGGAGTACCTGCAGTTCTTCCTCTACATCTTCGCCACCGTCTACCTGCTGCAGCGGGGCTCACCGGAGTCCAAGGAACTCGACCGGTCCGGCACCGAATCCGACCGGGACCAGATGGTCGGCGAGCACGCGCGGGATGACTCCCCGCGCTGGGCCGCCGCCAAGGGCTGGCGTCAGGTGATCTACTCCCGTTCCCTCGGCCTGGTCATGGGCAGCATCTTCCTGCTGTCCTGGCTGGCCCAGTCCATCGCCGGCGTCGCCGCCTACAACGAGCAGCAGCTGCGCCAGTTGCAAGCTCCGGTCAGCTGGAGCCAGTACCTGTCTTCCGCAGATTTCTGGAGTCGGACCCTGCAGAACTGGCAGTCCGAGTTGCTGGCGGTCGCCTCGATGGCGATCCTCGCGATCTACCTCAGGCAGCGCGGATCACCGGAGTCCAAGCCGGTCGGCGCGTCCCACTCCGCCACGGGAGTGGAGGGCTGACAGACCTCTACGGCGCTTCTTGCCGCGGCCCGTCCGTCAGCTGCCGGGCGGGCCGCGCCGACCGACGGCGCGGTGAGCGTCGTCCGGCCGGCACAGCGGAGTTCGGGCCGACACCGGTGGAAGGGCCGCGACGGCGCCGCTCAGTGCACGGCGACCGCTCGAAGCAGGCCGCGCTCACCCAAGTGGATCTGCCTGATTGTGGGCTTCAGCCGACTGAGGCGGGCAAGGCGGCCGGCTCTGCAGCAGGCTGCGGCAGAGGCGCGGTCGGGCGCAACTGAGTGGAGCCGTTGCCGTTGAGGGCAGTGAGCAGGACGCCCTCTCGTACTGCCCAGGGGCAGAGCACGGCCTGGTCCAGGTGCAGCAAGCGCATGGTGGTGTGGGCGATGAGTGCTCCGGCCAGGGATTGGTGTGCGCGTGCCGGGGAGATGCCGGGCAGCTGGGCCCGCTCGGGTGCGGTCAGGCCAGCCAGGGTGCCCACTGCGGCCTTCAGACCGCGGCGGGTCAGCCGGCCAGGTGCGTTCTTGGGTGCCGTGTTGTCGAGGCCGGCTGCGCACAGGCGTGCGAGTTGGTGGAAGGTGCGGGATGTGGCCACGGCGGTTCGCGGGCCCTCCCACTGGATGCGGGCGGCCACATCGCGCAGTTCGTGGCGGATGCGCCGCCGCACCAGCCGCAGCGCTGCCGGGTCGGGGAGCACATCCTGATTCAGATGTTCTCGCGTGAGCCGACCGGCTCCCAGCGGCAGTGAGACGGCGTAGTCGGGCATCCGGCCGCGGCCGACGGCGATCTCCAGGGATCCTCCTCCGATGTCGAGGAGGACCATCGGCCCGGCCCGCCAGCCCATCCAGTGCCGGGCGGCCGTAAACGCCAGCTCCGCCTCCCGCACGCCGGGCATGACGTGCAGGTGCACGCCGGTGCGGGCATGCACCTCGGCCAGCACCTGCTGCCGATTGGGTGCCTCACGAACGGCAGCGGTGGCGAACATGAAGGGCTCGCTCACGCCCCGGTCGGCCGCATCCTTCTTGGCTTTGCCGACGGCCTTGGCCAGATCATCGACCGCATCCCGCCCGAGGCGGCCGTCGGCCGCGGCCCGTTCGGCCAGACGCAGCCGCCGCTTACTGCTGTACACAGGCAGCGGCATCTCACCGCCCCGTTCTGCGATGACCAGCCGCGCCGTATTGGAACCCACATCCACAACCCCGAGTCGCATGAACGAGGGGTACCCACCACTCGGGCAGTACGCCTGCCCAGCCGGTACTTCACGCGCTTAGCCGGAGCGGGGGAGGGCAGAACCGATGATCGGTTGGGCCGCTTCGAGAGCCCCCAGCTTCCGTCGTATGCCGTGTGTCGTATGTCGCGCGGCCACTCGACAACGAACGCCGACCAGACGCATCCACGCTTTCGCGCGGCGAAGGGAACGATCAGCGACCGAGAGCCTTGGCGAGCTGGTCCTTGTTCATCGAGGACCGGCCCTCGATGCCCTTCTTCTTCGCCTCCTGATAGAGCTGCTCCCGGGTGGGTCCGCTTCCGGACTTGCCCGACCTCTCTCCGCCGCGCTGCGACGGGGACTTGCCCTTCGTCGAGCTGCTGCTGACCGACTTCGCCTCGCCGGAGCGGGCGCGCTGCTTGTTCACCGTGCGGGCAGCGAGCTCCTTGGCCCGCCCCTTGGACGCGCCGCGGTCCTCGGCACTGTCTTTGATGTGCTCGTACTGGCGCTCGCGCTTGGAGCTGGACCCTGCGGGCATGATCAGTCTCCTCTTTGGCTATCGGCGTGCCGAGCCGGCGCAGGATGTGCGCCGACTCGATCGGTGCAGGGTGGGTTTCCCTTGGTGACACGGTGAAACGGTCGCCGTCGCTCCGCCAGCGCAACGGAGCCGGCGGTGTACCGGCAGTGCAGGTCCCGACGCGGGACGACCACGCGGGCACTGGACGGAGGGTGCCGTCCATCGGACGTCCCGTGTACGGCTGTTGCGATGGTCTTTGCCTCCTCGCGAGTTGCCGGGGCGGACGGGCGGGTACCTGTGGACCGCCCGTGGTTCCCTGCCAGCTGGGAGAGATCGCTTGTGAGTGACCGGATTGCCGATGTCTGGGGCGTACGCACCCCGCATGCCAGGGACACGCCGTGGCCGGTGCGCGTCGACACCCACCTAGACGCGTCGCTGTCCGAGAAGGACGTGGACCGGTGGGTGCAGTCCGCGTGCGTGCTGTGCAGCAACGGCTGCGGCTGCGACATCGCGGTCAAGGACGGCCGCATGGTGGGCATCCGGGGCCGCGCGTCCGATACCGTCAACCACGGCCGGCTGGGGCCCAAAGGTTTGTACGGCTCGTGGCAGTGGAGCCGCACCGACCGGCTCACCCGGCCGCTGATCCGCGACGCCGACGGTGAGCTGGTCGAGTGCGACTGGGACACGGCGATGGACCGGATCGTCGAGCGTTCCCGGCAACTGCTGGCCACCGACGCGGGAGCACTCAGTCACGCCTTCTACACCTCCGGCCAGCTGTTCCTGGAGGAGTACTACACCCTCGGTGTGATCGGGAAGGCCGGTCTGGGCACGCCTCACATGGACGGCAACACCCGTCTTTGCACCGCGACCGCGGCGGCCGCGTTGAAGGAGAGCTTCGGCTCGGACGGGCAGCCGGGCAGCTACAGCGACATCGAGGCCACCGATGCCGTGTTCCTGTTCGGGCACAACATGGCCGAGACCCAGACCGTGCTGTGGATGCGCGTCCTGGACCGTATCCATGGCCCGAACCCGCCGAAGATCGTCGCCGTCGACCCGCGCATGACCAAGGTCGCCGAAGCCGCCCGGGCAACCGGTGGGGTGCACCTGGCGCCGTTGCCGGGCACCAACCAGGCGCTGATGAACGCCCTGACCCGCGAGGTCATCCACAACGGCTGGCTGGACGAGGACTACATCACGGCGCACACTCTCGGCTTCGACGAACTGAAAGCCGTCGTCGAGCCCTACACCCCCGAGCACGCCGCAGACATCTGCCGCGTGTCGGCCGAGGACATCCGCCGCGCCGCGCAGATCTTCGGAACCAGCGAGCGGGTGCTCTCCACGGTGCTGCAGGGCTTCTTCCAGTCCCACCAGGCCACCGCCGCCTCGTGCGCGGTGAACAACCTGCACCTGCTGCGCGGCATGCTGGGCCGCCCCGGCTGCGGCATCCTGCAGATGAACGGCCAGCCCACCGCCCAGAACACCCGCGAGTGCGGCGCCGACGGAGACCTCCCGGGCTTCCGCAACTGGGACAACCCGGACCACGTCCAGCAGTTGGCCGATCTGTGGAATGTGGACCCGATGACCATTCCGCACTGGTCGCCGCCGACGCACGCCATGCAGATCTGGCGCTACTGCGAGCAGGGCTCGATCGGCCTGCTGTGGATCTCCGGCACCAACCCCGCCGTCTCGCTGCCCGAACTGCCCCGCATCCGGAAGATCCTCCAGCAGGACTCACTGTTTACCATCGTCCAGGACGGCTTCCTCACCGAGACCGCCCGCTACGCCGACGTCGTCCTGCCGGCCGCCCTGTGGGGGGAGAAACAGGGCACGTTCACCAACGTCAACCGCACCGTGCACCTGTCGGACAAAGCCGTCGAGCCGCCCGGCGAGGCTCGCAGTGACCTGGACATCTGGCTGGATTACGCCCGGCGCATGGATTTCCGCGACAAGGACGGGGCCCAGCTGATCACATGGTCCGACCCCCAAGGGGCCTTCGAGGCGTGGAAGGAATGCACCCGCGGACGCCTGGTGGACTACACCGGCCTGACCTACGACAAGCTGCGCGGCGGCAGCGGCATACCCTGGCCGGTCAACGATCAGGCGCCCGAGGGAACTGACCGCCTCTACGCGGACGCGAACTTCCCCACCCGCCCGGAAGTGTGTGAGACCTACGGCCACGACCTGCTCACCGGCGGGGCGGTCAGTGCCCAGGAGTACCGCGCCAAGAACCCCGACGGCCGTGCCTTCCTGAAGGCCGCCGCCTACGTCCCACCGCCCGAGAGCCCGGGAGAGGACTACCCGTTCGCCCTCACCACCGGCCGTACCGTCTACCACTTCCACACCCGCACCAAGACCGGGCGCTCCCGCCAGCTGCGCCGCGCGGCGTCCGGGGTGTGGGTGGAGCTGTCGGTCGACGACGCGGCACGTCTCGGCCTGCAAGAAGGCGACCTGGTGCGGCTGGAGTCACCCCGGGGAGCCATGCAGGCCCCGGTACGGATCGGCCGCGGCCGCGATGGCGTGGTCTTCATCCCGTTTCACTACGGCTACTGGGACCAGCCCGGCACCGACGGCGCTGCGCCCGGCGAAGAGCCGCGGGCGGCGAACGAGCTGTCGATGACCGAATGGGACCCGGTGTCCAAGCAGCCGCTGTACAAGCTGGGGGCCGTCAGAATCACCAAGATCGCTGATGCCGCCGGCCCTTCACCGGCCCCCACGACCACCGCGTCCGCACCGGCCGCTCCGCACAGCGTCCCGCCCACCCTTGGCGGCCCCGAAGCAGACGTGCACGAACATCCCCACACCACCGAGCCGCCGCAACCGTCCCCGGCACCGGAGAAAACGCCGGGACAGCCCGGCTCCGGCGGCACCACGACCTCCGCCCCCGGCGTGAAGGACTGACCGATGCACCTCGCCACCTATGTCGGCCTGCAGCACACCGCGTCCCGGACGCTGGCCGACGCCTTCCGCCAGGTCGCCGACGGCCACGCTGGCGAACCCGACGTGCACCACCTCTGCCGTACGCTCGCCGCGATGTGCGACACGCACGTCGACCGGCTCGCGCCCGTCGCCGACCGCTACGGCGAACAACGCGAGGACGAGCCCGAGCGGCTGCACGCCGACGGACTGTCCCGCACCCGCTCCGGTGGCGTCGGCCTGCTGCGCGACCTGCAGGACCTCTACACCCTGGCCTCGTTCGTCGACATCACCTGGACCGTCCTGGCCCAGGCAGCCCAGGGCACACGCGATCATGAACTGCTGGACATCGTGCAGACGTGCGAGACCGACACCCAGCGCCAGCTGCGGTGGCTGAACACCCGCATCAAGCAGGCTGCCCCCCAGGCCCTCATCGCATCAGCAGCCGCTCCATGAATTCGGCCGGATGACCCGCTGGGCCGGTTCGGATGCCGACAGGGGGCCGCGGCGACCGGCATGGCCGGGCTGTGCGGTAAGGCCCAGCGGGCCTGTCGGGATCATTCCTACTCGTCGGACGCGCCATGCTGCTCGCTATGGCTGCTCGGCGCGGGACGTGCCGGGCGATGGCCCGGGTGGACGGACAGGATCCGACCGATGCCGGTGATGTCCAGCAGACGCTGGACGGGAGGGCTGGGGGCGAGGAGGACCGTGTGGCCGCCCGCCGCGGCCACTGCCCGGTCGATGTGCAGCAAGCAGGTCAGGCCGGTGGAGTCGATGAAGGACAGGCCGGCCAGGTCCAGCCTCACGGCCGGGGCTTTCGTCTGCAGCGCCGGCTGCAGGGCTTCGGTCAGGCGGGCACTGGTGTGATGGTCCAGGCGCCCGCCAAAGTCAGCAGGAAGCCGCCGGGCAGCGGTTCGCTGTCCACGGTGAGTGTGCGCGCGGTGGCCGGCTGGTCGTCCCGGTTCTCGGGAATGGACCCTCCTCGTGGCAGTTCGTGCCGTCTGTGCTGTGCCCGCGGTAGCACGCGGGTCGGTGGGTCAGGGTGTGAGGTCGTCCTGGTGGGGGTCGCGCCATTCGGCGAGCAGGACGGTGGCGTCGTCGTCGAGTTCCCCGTCGTGGTGAGCGAGCACGGCGTGGATGATGCGGCGCAGGGTCTCGTGGACGGTGAGCTGGTCGGCGTGGTGGCGTACGAGGTAGTCGATGAAGCGTTCGAGGCCGAAGTGGCGGCCGTCTGTGTCGCGGGCCTCGACGATGCCGTCGGTGTAGAGGACGAGCCGGTCACGGGGCTGCAGCTGTTCGTGGCAGACGGTCACGGGCAGTCCCAGAGCGACGCCCATGGGCCCGGCCGGAGGGCATTGCAGTTCACGGGGCCAGCGTCCCGCCCTCAAGATCACCGGAAGGTGGTGGCCGCGGTTGATCCAGGTCAGCCGTCCTGTCCGCAAGTCCAGGTCGGCCAGGATGCCGGTGACGTAGCGGGTGGTGCCGAACTGCTCCATGAGTGCGTCCTCCACCGCCTGGGAGGTCTGCACGAGGTCGGCGCCTTGACGCCGGGCGTTGCGGCAGGTGGCGACCGCCATGTTGGCGGTCAGGCCCGCCCGGGCGTCGTGTCCCATGGCGTCGAACACGGACAGGTGCAGCACGTTGTCGGAGATGGCGTAGTCGAAGGCGTCCCCGCCCACCTCGTAGGCCGGCTCCGAGACAGCGGCGACGGTGGTGGCGCGGCCGGCGAAGGCCGACGGCGGGGTGAGATGCCACTGCATCTCGGCGGCCACGCTCATCGGGGCGGTCCTGGTCAACCGGGCGTGGGAGTCGCTGAAGTCCCGCTTGCTCAGCAGCAGCAGGGCCAGCATCGATGCCAGCGAGCGCAGAGCGTGGCGGGTGGCGTCGTCGTCGTTCGCGGTGTCGGCGCGGAGCATGCCCAGGCGCTCCACCCCGTCGGTGACAGGAACCCACCACCGGCGCCCGCCCCGGCCGTGCAGCCGCTCGGGCTCGGCCACCAGATCGACCCGCTGGAACGCCAGCCCGGCCACCGTGGAGTCGACGGCCAGTTCCAGGCCCTGCGCACCGGCGTCGGCGCCCCGGCCAGTGACCTGCCGCAAGACCTTGCCCTGCACATCGACCAGGAAGAACGCCACGTCATGCAGGCCCGCCGGCTCGACATGATCGGCCACCATCCGCGGCAAGTCCTCCAGCGTTGCCGTGTGGCTGGCCAGCATCAGTTCGGTCAGCGCACCGTTCACCTTCACCCGGTCGATCACAAAACGACTCTCCCATCCGGCTGCCCTCCAGCACTGCCTCCGCAGGCGACGGCACCGTTACGACTACCCCGGCGCGCCCGGTCGGGCCGTCCGCCGGCCTCGCCGCCTCCGGCCGGGAGCCCGGTGCCCGCAATCGTCCGTAGCCCCGGCCCGGCCGGCCACCCGGCGGGGCCTTCTGGGCCTGTGGGCCGCGTGCGGCTTCACTGCCGCCAGAGCAGCTGGCTCTCGACCGCAGCCCGACCCGGCGCGGGCGGCTGCGACACCCTCAGCAGCCTATGGCCTGAACGGCGGCCCGACCGGACACCCGGCCCGCCTCCTTGTCCGTCCTGGTCAGCCGCGCACGATGTTCTGAGCCTGCGGGCCCTTCTGGCCCTGGCCGATGTCGAAAGTGACGTGCTCACCCTCGGTCAGCTCGCGGTAGCCGCTGCCCTGGATCTCGGAGTAGTGCGCGAAGACGTCGGGGCCCCCGCCGTCCTGCGAGATGAAACCGAAGCCCTTTTCG
Organism: Streptomyces sp. NPDC052020; assembly: GCF_040680575.1. NCBI lineage: Bacteria > Bacillati > Actinomycetota > Actinomycetes > Kitasatosporales > Streptomycetaceae > Streptomyces > Streptomyces sp. NPDC052020. Next base: position 23,000 of record NZ_JBFAWY010000032.1, on the reverse strand, counting down.
GAGTTGAACCACTTCACGGTGCCGCTGGCCATGGCCAGTCCTTCCTTCATGCCCGGGAACAGCCCGGCTCACCGGGCAGCTCCGGCTCCCGCAACGGCAAGAGCCAGAACCGTTCTACCCTCGACCGCCCCGTTCATACGACCGGAGGCAACGGTGCGGTAGGCAGCCGAGGGCCGGTGGGCTGACGGTGACCGGGGTTCAGCCGGACGGCTGGTCGAGCCGTAGCCGGGCGCCTTGGTGCAGCAGTTCCCGCTGCACCAGCCGGTACGGCACGCCGCGTGGTCCGTGCCCGTGGCGGACGGTCAGCGCCGCGCACACCCCGGCCGCCTGGCCGGTCGCCATCGCGATCGGCATCACCCGGTAGGAGGAGTGCGCCACGTGCGTGCCCGAGATGCAGCGGCCGGCCACCAGCAGCCGCTCGGTGTTCTGCGGAACGAGGCTGCGCAGCGGGATGTCGTAGAAGCTGCCCGTGGGCACCCGCTTCAGGACCGTGCCGGGGCCGCGCGGGTTGTGGATGTCGACGGGGTAGGCACCGTGCGCGACGACGTCCGGGAAGGGGCGGGCGGCCAGGATGTCGTGGCCGGTGAGCTGGTAGTCGCCGATGATCCGGCGACTTTCGCGGACGCCGATGTGGGTGCCGCTCTGCACCACGTAGGACTCCTCGAAGCCGGGCACGCGGGTGCGCAGGAAGTGGTCGATCTGGGCGAGCTGGCGCCGGGCGGTGTACTCGGCGCGGGTCAGGTCCCACACGCTGGTGCCGAGCACCCGGGTCACGCGGGTGCTGTTGACGCTGACCTCGCGCGGGCGTGGTGTCGCGAAGAACAGGATGTCCTCGCGCGGCAGGCGCAGATCACCGTCCGCCCGGGCCTCCTCGACCAGGTCCCACAGGCCGTGCACCCCGCGCCACTGGTCGGGGTGCTCACGCACATAGGCGGCGAAGTCCGGGCGGACGAAGTCCGCGACGCGGAACATCAGCGTCATCGGCTGCACCAGCCCGTCCTCCGGCCGGCCGATCTCGTACGGCACCCCGCACACCCCGCGACGTCACCGTCACCGGTGCCGTCCACGATCACGTCGGCGTCGATCACCACCGGCCCCGATCCGCTCTCGAACACCACGTGCCAGCCGTCGTCCAGACGCAGCGCGGTGGAGGCGAAGGCGTGGAAGAGCATCCGCACGCCCGCCTCGTCCGCCATGCCGAGCAAGACCAATTCGAACAGCTCCGGGTCGAAGGGGACCGTGTACCCGGTCCTCGGGGAGGGCCTCAGGCAGCCGCCGCGGGCCATGAGCCGCGTCGAGCAGCCGCCACAGCACACCCTGGACGACCGGCTCGCCCTCGCCGTGGTCGGTGGGCAGCAGCCGGGTCTGGTCACCGTCCTCGGTGAAGGTGGCGTGCCTGTACTCGTTGTGGAACGACATCAGCGGCATGACCAGCGCCGCCGTCGCGTTGCCGCCGAGAAACCCGTAGCGCTCCATCAGGACGACCTCCGCGCCGGCGTCGGCCGCCCCGACCGCCGCGGTGAAGCCCGCCGGGCCGCCGCCCACCACCAGCACCTGCGTCCGGCCGCCGTCCCGGGCCGGCCGCGCCGGCAAGGTGACCGTCCACGGCTCGGGCGGTTCCTGCGGGATCGGCATCGGTCTCCTCCCGCGGGCGGGCCCTCGGCGCCTGCCTCACATGTGCAGCGGACGCGGCTCCACCACAGGCTCGGAAGGCGTTTGCGCCGCCGTGAACGGTGCCGTGCCGTCGATGTCGTCCAGCAGCGCCCCGCACCGGGCGCAGGTCTCCGAAGCCCGCGTGGCCAGCTCGCTCACCCGAGCACGCAGGTCCTCCCGGCGCTGCGGGTACTCGTCCCACAGCCGGTCCACCTCCGCAAGCAGCAGCCCGGCCTGCTCCCGCGCCACGCCCACCAGGGCTGGAGCGCCCATGCGCCGGGCGAAGTCGAAGACCTTGCCCGAATACGGCAGCGGCAGCACCGGCAGCCCGGACAGCGCCGCGAAGATCACGAAGTGCAGGCGCATGCCGACCGCCAGATCCAGATGGCGCAACCTGCCCCGGGCTGTACGCGCCGTGCACGATCCGCCCCTTGTCGGCGGCGGTCATGTGGGACAGCACGGCGTGCGCGTGCCGGACGTCGTGCCGCTCCATCGGCAGGAACACCACGTACGCGTTCAGCCGGCGGACCAGGAAGTCGGCGACGTCGGCGAGCAGCGCGTGGTAGTCGCCCTCGTCCAGCTTCTCGGCCGCCCGGCCCGGCTCCCGCACCGACATACCCACCAGCCGGACGCCGGTGGGCACCCCCTCGTGGCGCATCATCTCGTCGGTGAACGGCTCCGGCCCCAGCAGCAGCGCCGGATCGGCCGTGACGACGACCTCGCGTTCGACGCCGACGTCCTCCAGCACGAGCTTGGACTCCTCATCGCGCACCACCACGTCGTCCATCTCCGCCAGCACCGTACGGACGGCCTCGCGGTCCTCCGGCTCGCGCAGCGGCCCCGCGCCGACCGCGTAGGCGAACGTGCGGATACCACGCTCCTGCGCGGCCCGCACCAGACGCAGGTAACGGCGCGCCTCACCGTCGTAGAGGATCCCACCACCGCCCAGGATCAGCAGACCCAGCGAGGCCAGCGCCTCTTGGACCCGGGTGCGGCTGACGCCCTCCCAGTCCACGACCTCGTCGGCGCCCGGGTGGTGCGCCCGTGTGTGCTCTGCATCCCGGCTGAAGACGACCAGCCGCGCGTCCGGACGCTGTTCGCGCAGACAGTGCAGCACACAGGTCAGGACCGACTCGTCACCGATGCTGAAGCCGCCGTACGACCCCAGCACACCGACGCGCAGGCTCGGCCGGCCGGGCCAATGGGCGGATGGAGTAGGTGTCATCCGTGTACTCCCAGTGGGTCGGAGACTGCGCAGTGTCCTGATGAGCGCGGCACAGAACAAAAAGACCGGACTGCGCGATCGCACGGCCCGGGTTGCCTGTGCCGTCCAGTGGGAAACACCCGGCGGAGGACCGCTGTGTGGATGTTGGTTGAGCCGGTGCCGAACTCCACCTGCCGGTCTGGGACGCCGATCCGAAGGGCCTGGCGACCCGGAAGGCTTCCGGCGAGGTCCTCGCCGCCCTGTACCCGGTCCTGCCGGAGCTGTGGGGCGGTTCCGCCGACCTGGCGGGGAGCAACAACACCGCGGTCAAGGGGGAGGCTGCGGTGCGGCTGGCCGCGCTCATGCAGCTCCCGGTCACCTACGTGTCGACACACGACTCCATCAAGCTGGGCGAGGACGGCCCCACCCACCAGCCCAGCGAGCACTACGCGGCGCTGCGGGCCATCCCCGGCCTGGACATCGTCCGCCCGGCCGACGCCAACGAGACCGCAGTGGCCTGGCGCACCATCCTCGAACACAACGACCGCCCGGCCGGACTCGGTGGTCTACGGACTGCTGGTGCTTCAGGCCGGCATCCCGCAGGGGCACAGCGACACGGGAACCAGCAGCCGCGACGACCGGCCCCACACACACTGAGCGGCCTGCCCGCGAGGATCCGACCGGTCAAGCGCCCAGGGCCATGACGGCGCCGGTGGTGTAGCACTCCGGGGCACTGGGCGGGCCGGGGCTCGTCACCGGATGGGAGCCCTTGACGTGGCTCGGCCGCCGGCAGCGCTCCGCCGGTCAGGACTTGTTGCCCGGTTCGTTGCGGCGGGTCTCGAACTCCTTGTGTCCGTTCGGGCAGGAGGGGATCTTGTCTCCTTGCTCGACATGGACTTTCTCGCTGCAACTGGCGCAGTAGAAGTCGCCCGTCTTCTGTGCCTTCTCGCCCGCTTTCGCCGTCACGACCGGTCACGCCCGCCCTCGTGGTCCGTCGCCGCCCGGGCCTGCGTGCCCGCTGTGGTCGCCGCTCCCGTTCCTGCCGCTTCACCGAGGCCGGGTGCGACGGAACCGTCGCCCGCGACCCCGAGGGCCACCTTCGTCCAGCCGGACTCGCGCCGGTCGAAAGTCCGGTAGGCGTCGAGCGCGTCCTCGGTTCCGACCCAGCGGGTGATCAGTGGCGTGGGGTCTAGGCGGCCTGCGGCGACCATGGACACCAGCTCGGGCACGTAGCGGCGGTGGTTGCAGTTGCCCATCTTGAGCGTGAGGTTCTTCATGAACGCCTCACCGAACGGATAGTGCTGCACCTGCGGCGGATAGACCCCCACGGTGCCGATCGTGCCGGCCTTGGCCGCCATCTGCACCGCCCAGCGGGCCGCCAGCGACGGCGCGTCGCCGGGCACCCACGTCTTTCCGTCCGGGTTCTGCTCCGGGGCGGCCTCGTCCCGTTCGTGGTCGAACTGCTCGACCTGACTGCGCAGGGCTTCGGCCGCCGGCCCGTGGGACGGGCGCTGGGCGTCCACGCCTACGGCGTCGACCACCCGGTCCGCCCCGATGCCGCCAGTCAGCTGCACCACGGCCTCGACCGGGTCCTCGGCGTTGAAGTCGACCGTCTCGGCGTGCTGGTCGCGGGCCAGCTCCAGCCGGTCGCCCACACCGTCGACGACGATGATGCGCCCTGCGCCCTGGAGACGGGCGCAGGCGATGGCGGCCTGTCCGATCGGTCCGGCCCCGACGATCGCCACGGTGTCCCCGGCGCCGATCTCAGCGAGCCGCGCCCCGAACCAGGCGGTGGGATAGATGTCGGAGAGCAGGATGGCCTGGGCGTCGTCGACGGTGTCCGGCAGCGGGACCAGTCCGACGTGGGCGTACGGGATCCGGGCGTACTCGGCCTGGAGCCCGTCCAGGCCCCCGGCGGCCTGTGGACCGCCGAAGAAGACGGTGCCGGCCCCCGGTCCGCCGGGGTTGGCGTTGTCGCACTGCGCGTAGTAGCCGGCGCGGCAGTAGCTGCACGTGCCGCACGCGACGGTGGACGGCACCACCACGCGGTCCCCGGGGCGGAGGTTGCGCACCTGCGGTCCGACCTCCTCCACAACGCCGACCGCCTCGTGGCCGAGGATCCGGCCCTCCTGCATGCCGGGCATGGTGCCGCGGATGAAGTGGAGGTCCGTGCCGCAGATCGCGGACGTCGTGATGCGCACGATCGCGTCGTGGGCGTCTTCGATCTTCGGCTCCGGCACGTCGTCCAGGCGAATGTCCCCCAGTCCGTGCCACACGACAGCCTTCATGCGTGCCCTCCGTTCCACACGTCCGCAGCCGACCGGCCGACGGAAGGTTACGCACCCGGCCACAAGGGCCGATATGCGCGACTGCTCCCGGAGTTTCCTTCCTGCCCGGCTCAAAACAGTGACCAGCACCGTACTTCCCGGGCCACGGGGCAAGGCTCACTGAGGCGGAGCGTCCAGTGGGCTCGCGGCCAGCGCACGCGCGGTGCCGTACAGGTTGGCGGCCATCGCGCGGCCGGTCTTGTGGGACCAGTCGTGACCGCGCCGGTCGTCGAGGTAGTCCGGGCCCGGCCCGGGGCCCAGGTGCCAGTAGGTCCACGACTGGCCGGGGACGGTGTAGCCGATGTCGCACAGAGCGCCGTTGATCTCGCTGATCACGTGGTGCGCCCCGTCCTCGTTCCCGGTGACGACGACTCCCGCGACGCGGTTGTAGGCGACGGGGCGGTCCTCGTCGTCCGTCTCGGACAGCATGGCGTCCATGCGTTCCAGGACGCGCTGGGCGACCGAGGACGGCCGGCCGAGCCAGGTCGGCGAGGCGATGACGAGAATCTGCGCCCGCAGCAGCTTGGCATGCACCGCGGGCCAGTCATCGCCCGCGGCGACGGCTTCACTGACCACGCCGGGGTGGATGTCGAGATTCACGGCTCGGACGTACTCGACCTCGACGTCTGCGCTCTCCGCCAGCCAGTCGCCGACGACCTCGGCTAGCGCGGCAGTGTTGGACGGCTCGGGGGTCTTCTTGAGCGGGCAATTGATCACCAGTGCCTTCATGACACAGCCGTACCCCTCTGCGGGCGGACGCCCCCGCCGTGCACCCGACCGGGCCAAGACGGCACCAGAAGTAGCGGACTCGGGTTCCAGCTGGGCCCGACTGCGCGAAGGGTGGCGAAGGACGCCTCCATGTTCAGCCGCTCGGGATTGTCTCCCATGATGACCAGCAAGGTGACGGCGCCGTCCGGGCCGATGGCCACCGGTGCGAGCAATTGCGGGACGTGTCGTTCGACGAGCCCATGCAGGCGTTGGTTCCGCTCGTCGATCTGTCCGGTGAGCTGCTCGATGCGCTCGGCGAGCATGCGCAACGTCATGAGGGTGGCCTGCGTCAATCCGTCCTCGTCTCCCCCACCATCGAGTGGGCCGAGGGTCGCGCTGGTGCGGAACAGCTCGGCATTGCCCAGGCTGGGCTGGACATTCGTTCCTGCCGCGCCCAGAGGGGATCCGGGCCCCCTTGCCGTCACCTTCCACTTTCCACCCCCACATGGAAGAAAAGACTCGCGATGGCACCAGTCCCCGTCCACTGGTCGCCAGTTGGTCAGCCGTGCACGGGGCGGGAACCTGAGGGCGGGGTCCCACACGCACAGCACGGTTCGCGGGCTGGTAGCCAGTGCAAGCCACACGCCGTCTGCTGCCGCAGCGGTATGCCGCACCGCGTTGCGGGCCTCGCTCCGGCGACTCGCCAGTCGGGAACCTCGATCCGCGATGTGGTGGGTTGCATTCGCCTGCGCGTGTCCGGGGTGATGACGCCGACGTCCTCAGAGGATGATGGGGATACTCAGCCCTCAAATACGGTGTTGACGCCGACGTCCACGGTGAGGGGCACGGTGCCGTCGGGACGCACCAGTTCGGCTTCGGCTGTTTCCAGGTCGACGGAGACGCAGACGCGGCCGTCTCGGATGTAGGCGTAGACCTGGACACCCGCGATCTCGATGCAGGGCAGAGTGGTCGGGTCGGCGGGGTCGGCGGGCAGGAAGCGCGCGGCGCGGTTGAGCGCGGTGGCGCGGCTGTTGCTGACGGTCATGCTCGGTTTCCTCTCATCGTGGGGTTGCCTAGCGTTGTGTGCGGGGTGGGGAGCGCGGCCCGGTCTCGCTTTCAAGGGGTTGCGCAGCGTCACCTCGTCAACGTCGTCGAGCAGCCGGGCCAGAGGTACGCCTGGCCCGTCGGGGAACGCCCAACTGATGCCGGCTTCGGTGAGAGCGGCCGCAATCCGGTCCGGCAGCGTCGCCCACAGATCCGGGGCGGTGTCGTCCGGATCGCAGGCGATCCGCAGCAGGACCCGGCGGGGCCCGGCGATGTCCCCGGTTGTGCGCACCTGCACCAGCCCGCCCAAACCGGCCGCATTCACCGCGGCACGGGCCCGGTCGGCGAGTTCCCAGGTACTGAGGTACTCCAGCGTGACAGGACGCGACCACGCCCTGCGTACCGTGTCCGCGATGTCATTCGCGGACACCCCGGCACGGTGGTCGGCAAGCATCGCAGCAAGCAAACTGCGGCGCGCGTTGACGTAACTTTCCAGCGCGACGCGCGAGTTCTCCACCATGGCCACCATTCTACGGTCAAATGCCTGACCAGTCAAGATGTTGACCAAGCGCTTGGAGCGAAGCGGGCAAGATCAACAGCCGCCTCCGGAGCGATACAGCGGGTGCTGCCGCAGCCTAGCGGGAACCGTGGGCTCGGGCCGGCGGGTCGGCTTCCTGCCGCCTTCACTCGGCTGACGGGAGTCCGCGGCCCGTCGTGTCGAGAGTGATCACCTTGGTGTAGTCCGCGAGAGTGGAGAACACCCGCTGGTAGCCGGTGACGACCGCGGCGACCTCCTCCTCGCTCGCGGCTTGCCCATCGCGGCCAAGGAGCCGCCGGCGGAAGCGGTCGTCGACCTTTCCGACGCGCTACATGATGCCCTTCCACTGCCACGGGCGTGGCCCCCGGCGGCCCCGCAAGCAGTCCACGCGATATTGGGCCTGTTCTGCCCACTCAGGATTGCTAGCGGCATGCTGTGCGGCGTATGCCACCATTCGGAGTTCCCGAGCACCAGCCAGAAGCGAGCAACCGGCCCATTCCGTTACATCGTATCCATATACGGCGCAAAATTTGTCATACTCCACCGACGTGACGGCACCAGTCGTGCGTGCCCGTACGGCTGTTGAACCAAGTCCCACTCAGGAAGGCCCAGGGAGAAACGCTCTAGATCGATCACCAGCGGCCCTTCGGCCGTGCGGATCAGGTTGCCGGGCCAGGCGTCGCCATGCACAGCACAGTCCGGGAGTCCTGGTGGGCGCTCTGCCCACGCGTCTGCCAGTTCTTGGTGCAGACCTTTCAACCACTCAAGGTCCGCGCTGGGCAACGTGACTGCTGCCTCTAGGCGCTCGCCGATACGCACGAAGGTGTCCAGGTAACCGAGTTCGAAATCCGGCGGGGGCAAGGCGTGGAGATGTTTAAGCAGCTGTGCCACATCCGTATGGCTGCCGTGCTGGTGTGGTGGTAGCTTCTGCCAAAAGGTGACGGGTCGACCACCAACCTCGATCGGCATCCTGACGTTGGCAAGACGGACGGCTGGCACACCCTTCTCGGCGAGCCAGCGGGCAACGCGTACTTCTCGGAACGCAGCACCGGTCTGCCCGCTCCGGGCGATGCGGACGATCACGCCTTGCCCTGGCAGTCTCCATATCTGGTTCTCCGCCAGCCGCACCGGCTCGGCGTCGCTAGGGTCGAGTCCCGCAGCGACGCATGCCTGTTCGAGCACCTTGCGGGCGGGCGCTGCTGCCGATTTCCTCATGTGGAGACCGTAGCGGCGATGCGCTGCCGCAGGGCGACAGCTTCGGCCACCTTGGAGTGCTTGGCAGCGAACGCCCCGAGTTGGCCCAGGTCGTCAGCGGCGCGACGGGAGGTAAGCCGCCCCACTTCGTTCAAGGCATCGTTTCCGATGACAGCCGCTTGGCGCGGATCGCCCTTCGCCATGATGAGGGCCGCCAGTTTCGTGCGAGAAATAGCGCGAAAGCGCTTGTAGGCGTCTGAGTGCCCCTGCACAGCCCTCTGGAAGCGGCTAGCCGCCCTTCCCGGATCTTGGTCCGCAATGATCACCAGGTCGAACAATCCACGCGCGGTGTCGCCGTTGTGCTGGGCTACGTCGTAGTAGGCCATCCATGACGGGTCCTCGGACGGACGAGCATGGGCAAACGCTTCATCGGCTTCACCGACGGCGGCCATGCAGTCGCGGACGTTGCCCATCTTTCCGAACGCCCGGGCCCGTGCCGTGTAGAGCATGGCCCGCTCCGTGGCACTAAGCCGATCGGAACGTACCAGACCCTTCTCGGCATGGGTAAGTCCGTCGTCAGGCTGACCAAGCCACATGGCCTGTCGCGCGAGGAACGAGTACGCCTTGGCGCGCAGGTGCCAGTCTCCCGCCTCTTCGGCGCAGTTCGCCGCGAACTGGAAGGTCCTGGTGGCGTAGTCGTGGTTGTGGGAGTCGAAGGCCGAGGCGCCCACGACGATGCCAAGTCGGGAAACGGCAGCGAACAGCTCTGAACGAAGGGCCTCGGGGCACTGGGCATTGAGGAGTCCGACCGCCCACTGCATGGCCCGGCCGGCGACGTCGCCCACCATGCCTCCGCCACCGTAGCCGTTGTCCCAGCTGCTGATGGCGGTCGCTACTTCCTGAACCTGGTCGATGTTGTGGGAACTGATCGCGTCGGGCACCGCCAGCTCGGACGGGGCGAAAGTCTGCGCGAGGTCTATGGGGGCAATGACAGCCAGGCCGCTGGTTTGAAGAAACACGCGTCGGTCCACGGATCCAGGACTGCCAAGGCGAGGAGGTACTTCGTCACTGCCCAGGCTGGGGCCTCACTGCAGCTGAACCGCGCCCTCCGCCCCCTTGCGGGGAGGCTTATCGGCATCAGGACGCTTTTTATCGGCATCCCTGGGGGCGAAGGTCATCGGCCACGCCCGCTCGAAGACGCCGCCGGTGTTCAGTACGTGGTCCAGGCGCTGGGAAACCGACAGCTGGCACGAGGGGTACTGCCCCTTCTCGGTCGCTCGCGCTGACCCTGGTTTTCGGCGCCCGCCGAGATCACCACTGCCCTGCGCATGCTGGAAGACCAGAACGTCGTCGAGCGCCGCCCCGGCCAGCGCGTCCTTGTGCTCCCCGCCCAGCCCTTCCCCGTCGCGCCCCCCTCCGATCTTGACCACCTCCTCACCAGCCTCCACCAGCGCGCCGCACCTGACCGGGGCGGAAGTCCTCACGACGTGCCGCCAGGCACGCACCTGGTGGACCCGCCGGAGGACGCCACCTCCTGATGCCGTGGACCGCCTCGTCCGCACACTCATCACCGCTGCGGCACACCTCATCCCCCAGGCCACCCAGCACCACCAGGGCAATCGCGACGTACAGATTTTCCTTCGGCGCACCGCCATCACCGCACTCGCCGAGCAGCCCACGGACAGCGGGGAGCAGATATGGCGAGCAGCCTGCCTGGCCGCCGCCGTTCGCGAGCTGTCCCAACTCACCAATGACAGCAAGACCACCGCAGCAGGAGCCCCCCGATGAGCACCGCTCCCTCCGATACGCTCACGCCCGACCGACAGCCCCAGCCAGTCCATCCGCCGGCCTCCATCGGTCCGATCACCCGGCTGTCCCCGGCTCAAGCGCGCCTTGCCGACTACCTCGCCCGTGGGCTGACCATCGAGCAGGTCGCTGCCGAGACGCGCCTGTCGCCCCGCACAGTCACGAAGCACGCCGCAGCGCTGCCAGTACGCACGAACCTTCGGCCCCGAGCAGGTCTTCACCGTGCACCCGGGAACGCTCTGCGCCACCGAAAGCAGCCTTGACGCAGTGCAGGTCCTGGTCAGTGTCCCGCCGCAGTTCGAAGCGGCCGACAAGGTGGTCGGCGAGGAGCACGCGGCCACGGTGGAAAAGGCCCGCCGAGCACTCGGCCAGGTAGCGGCCGGCATGGCAGGGGATGGCCGGCGATGAGGGCGACGACGTGGCTCGACGCCGTGCCATCGCTGACGACGCCCGATCTGCGCCTGGTGCAGCGCACCAGCCGCCGGCTACTGGACCGCCTCGCCCAGGACCGGCCTCTGCTGTCCCGCCTGGTACACGAGATCCCCAACGACTCTGAACGCCTGGCGGCCAGCACGTCACGCTCCTGCTGAACAGGCTGTCGCTCTACCAGGCACCCGACCGCGGCTTCGAGATCCGCTTGAACATGCAGCCGCGGCTGGACAACCAGCTCGTGCCGCACGACCACTGCTACACCTTCGCCACGCGTATTCTCACCGGCGGATACGTGCACGTGGTCCGGCGGCGCACCAACGGCTGGTACGGCCCTTTCAGCGGCGACGACTTGGAGCCGGCCATCGTCACTGTCGAACGGCCCGGCACCGCGTACACACTCGGGCACACCATGGTGCACCAGGCCGTGATGGAGCCGGACACCGTCACCCTGTTCGTTCGCGGCCCACGCCGCAAGAAGTCCTCCCACGCGGCCGACGACCTCATGCCGCCCAAGGAGACCTGGCCGGACCCAGCCGCTCCAGGGGAGGAAGCCGTCGAGTCCCGGCCCGCGACACTCAGCGAATACGAGCAGATGCGCGGCTACCTGATCAGGCACCACCTCATCGACTGATGCTGATCCGGTCTCGCAGCACTTGTGTGACGCGAGAGGCTAGGGGCGATCTGTCCGCACCACCCGAGGAGTCTTCGATGGCCACCGTTCTGACCACCGACCACCCCGCCTGGCACGCCTACGGAAACGGCAGGCACGGGCGTGTGGTGCGGACCGCCTCCGGGATCTGGGTGGTGTCCCTCGACGGGCAGGGTCTGCACATGCAATGCGTGCGCGGCACAGAGGACATCAAGCCGACGCTCGTCACCACCGATCCCGCCTGCCTGCCTCCGGCCGTCCCCGCGGCCCTGCGCTCAGGGCTCCACGGCCTCGGTGTCAGCCAGCGACTGGCGACGCCGCCGCATCGGCGGGCGCCGACATCTTCTGCGTGGTCGCGGGCTGGTTCCGAGCCGAACGGCGGTGATCGAACCCGAGGGATCCCGCTGACACTAGTACAGCTCGTCACGACTGCCGATCAGGTAGGGGCTCTTGCCCGGATTGCTGCCCACTGTTCTCCACAGAGTCGCTGGTGGGGCCACCCGCCGAAAGCCGCGACTTTCCGTGCAACCAGTTCCATACGGTCTTGGAGTCTGTGCCCAGCCGTGCGGCTAGCGACACGGTGGACGGCCGCTGCTTTGTGGGCATGTTCCAGTAAGTCTCGCGCAGTTCGCGCACTCGGGCGTCTGAGATCTTCACCATGCGGTGAGCTTCGCCGCGTGCATGGTTTGTTCGTGCCTCCGCCTCAGGCTCCAGTTCGCCGGTGGGGCCACCTGCTTCTTGGCGGCCGGCTCCGCGCAACCAACGATGAATGGTCCCCCAGTACACGCCATGCCGCTGGGCAAGGGCTTCGAGCTTAGGCCGCTTCCCATGAGGAGCGTTCCAGTACTCCTCCCGTAACGCCCTGACCTCCCGGTTGGACACCTTGGTTGCGAAGTGGTCGTCTCCCCGTTCGTACTTGCCCTCCGCCAGACGATCATGCATGTTCTGCTTCTGTGTCCCCACCTTGAGATGGTGCGGGTTACAGCAGCCCGGATTACTGCCTCCCGGACACAGATGCCGGACAACAAGATCGCTGCCAAGACTCGCCAGGGTCAGACCATGGTGCAGGACATAGGCGACCCGGGCAGCCTGTGTGTGACGACCTTCCCAATACACGAAGCCGTATCCGAAGTCATGCCGGCTCGCGGCCATCCAGGGCCAGCAGGCCGTGTCGCCGCCGCTGCGGTCGATCTTCCGCCAGAACTCCGCCTCGAGTGTCTTTCGTGCCAGCTCTTTCAGGTCGCCGCTCATCACCCTCCACCCGCCGGGGGGTGGTGGAGTCAAAGTTCGCACCGGGTGCGGGCCAGGCCGGTTCCGATGAAGGCGGAAGCGGTCCGTCATGTTGTCGCGCTGCGAGCCAACCGTCAGGTGTGCCGGATTGCAGCAGCGGGGGTTGGCGCATAGATGCCGGACGAGCCTGTGTGCGGGAAGGTTCGAGGCCAGGCCATGAGCCAGCACATACGCAACTCGATGGGCACTGACGGTACCGATCAGGGTCCGTCCGGCGTAGTACTGGCCATAGCCGTCGATATTGAGCGGGCCGAGGAAGGGCCAGCATTCAGCTTCGCCCGGTGACGTGTCCACTGATGTCCAGAATTGCGCCTCCCGCAAGGCTCTGCGCTCTGGTGCTTCTGCGCTGCCGCGGTAGGTGCGCGGTCGTGGTAGCGGCAGAGGCGTAGGCCGGGAAAGGTGACGGTAGCTCCGGCCCCCGACGATGCCGTCGATCACCGCGCGGGATACACCCAGTTCCTCTGCAGCCTCCGCCCTTGTGACGTGGCCGCCGGCGATGGACTGGAGTACCCACTGGGCTTGTTGGTCGCTCAAGGAGCGCTGGTTGCGTGGCACATCCGGACGGTACAAGGGGGCACTGACAACGCACGCCAGGAATACACGGGTTGCTGCCCCGACGAGTGCAATCGCAAAGTAGGCGACGCACCCTGGAAGCGTCACAGGAACACAGACCGCATGAACCGCCAACCGCATCGTACGCGCCAGCGCAGCCGATCTCAGACGAAGCCGCACCGGAGCGCTCCGATGACTTCGTCGTCTCACGGCTCGGCTCAAAGTCCCGGCAGGACGGCCCCCCGCGGGGCCACGCCATATCACTCGCCTATCACACAGCTATCACCAACTGGGCGTTCCCTCCCGGACCAGACTGCCCTGACCTGGTACTTCGTGCCCACGCTGGACCGATGCAGACGCCCCCGGACGGTCTCTACAACCTGTGCCAGGTGGTACCGAGGGACGGCCCCAGGATCAGGACAGGAGCGTCTTCTGGCCCGTCAAAGCGGTATTGCAGCGTATCGATCTTGGCCTCGCTCACGGGTTCACACCTTCATCTGTCACGATCTGTCACACGCTCCCCCGCGAGACCTCCCCATGCCTCCGCTGCTGGAAGCAGGTCGGCCACGTCCGGCTTCACGTACCACTTCTTGGTCGTCTTCACGTGGGTGTGCCCAGCCCACATGGCAAGCAGGTGATCCGGCACCCCGTTGTTCGCCAGGTAGGTCAAGCACGACGCCCGAGCATCGTACAGACGGACCCTGCGAAGGCCGTTTTCGTCCATGATCTTGTAGGCCCGCACCCGGAGCTGCCGGCCGTTCAGCGCGGCCTCAACCTCACAGGGCAATACAATCAGCCCACGCCGTCGTAACCTTCGCCTGTCGCCAACTTCTCCGCCGTCTGCGCGGCGCGGAACGTCTTCAGCGCCTCGCGCACGAGGGCCGGGAGCGGCAGCACGCGTTCGCCCGCCATGCTTGTGGTGTCCTTCTCCACCACCGTGCGGTTGCCCACCATGGTTCGCGTGTCGGCGATGCTGAGCGTGGCCGCGTCTATGTCGATGTCCGACCACCGCAGGCCCGCAGACCTCCGCCGGGCGCAGGACCCATCAGGGAGAGCAGCAGCGGCGCGTACAGGCAGTCCCCCTTCATCGCGGCGACGAATGCGCCCACCTCCGTGGCGTTCCACGGCTGCACGACCGGCTTCGTCTTCCGTTCCGCCTTTCTGGCCTTCAGCGGGATGTGCACTTCGCTGGCCACGTTCACGGTCACCAGGCGGCGCGTCACGGCACGGTTCAGGGCGTCCTTGCGGGCCAGGCTCATCCCCCTGTCCTGCGCACGGCGGGCGTACCGTGGCAGCGTGGCAAACGAAGACCTGGGAAAGACCCTTCGCCGTCTGCGTCGTCTGGCATCTCTGACGCAAGAGGAGCTGGCCGAGCGCTCCGCCGTATCCGTTGACGTGATCCGTCAGCTCGAACAGGGACGGAAGCATTCGGCGCGTCTGCCCACGCTGCACGCCCTGGCAAACGGTCTGGGTGTGGAGCTGACCACGCTTCTCGGGGATCCGCCTGCCGTGTCCTCCACCGGGGAGAACGACGGTCCCCGCTTCGTGGCGGTCCGCCGTGCCATCATGCCCGCGCTCTGGGGCCCGGCGCCTGAGCCGCCCGGGCCCGACTTCTCCATGAACAGCCTGCGTGAGCAGATCGCGGACGGCTGGACGCAGTACCACTCTGCCGAGTTCGACACGGTGATGAAGGCACTGCCTGACCTGATCTCGGATGCGCGCTCCGCCACCGCATCGGGCAGCGACGACGACGAGCGCAGGGCCGGTTTCGCGGCTCTGGGGAAGGCACTTCAGCTCGCCGGGCACGTAGCCGTGCGGATGGGTAAGACGGACCTCGCTCTGATCAGCCTCGAACGCGCCATAGACGCTGCCGGACAGTCTTCCGATCCGCTGCTACTGCCGATGATCCTCAACTCCACGGCGTGGACGTACCAGCGGCAAGGCCGTCTGGAAGACGCTCTGGGTATCGCCCTCCGGGCCGCCGACGACATGGCGAACGCGGGCCATACGGGTACGGCCGATGGCCTGAAGGTGTGGGGTGCGCTGACCATGAGCGCCGCCACATCGGCCGCGCGGAGCGGCGACTACGAGCGCGCAGCCGCGATGATGGAGACGGCCGAGAAGGAAGCCGCCCGAGTCTCGAAGTTGCCCGACGGCGGAGACACTCGCATGGTCAGCGTCTTCAGCCCTTCATCGGTCCGCATCGAACGCGTCCGGCTCGCAGTGCAGTACGGGCACCCGCAGGACGCCCTAGCTCTGGCAAAGGGTATGCGGCTCAGCAAGGACACGCCTCCGTCGTGGCGCACGTGGCTGCTGCTGGATGTGGCCCGCGCCCACACGGACACCGGGGATGCGGCCGGAGCGGTGAAGACCCTGGAGTCCCTGCGCCGTGTGGCGCCGACGTGGATGCAGCACCACACCTTGGCCGTGGCGATCGTGCGCGACCTGTGGGCGCTTCCCCATCACCCTCCAGGCCTGCGGCCGTTGGCGGAGTTTCTGGGGGTCTGCGAATAGCGTGGTGAAAGTGGGACGTTGCGCCCCTGTCAGCGTTCCAGGCATGTCGCTTACATGAGCGGACAGCGCCCCGGCGGCCGTGCGACCGGCCCCGGGGCTTGGCCGATCTGAGGAAGCAGACCGACATGCCGCAACCTACAACGCGGGCTCGCGGGACCGGACACCCCGGGTACAGCGAGACTCTGCCCCGTCAACCCGAGAGTGCCGCGCCCGCCCGGCGCCCGGTCCGCGCTGCGTGTGCCGTGTGGCGCCTGGACGACCTGGCCGAGGACGGCGCCCTGATCGTCTGCGAGCTGGTGGCCAACGCCGTGCAGCACGCCCGGCGGGAGTCCATCCCGGTGACCGTCGACCGCCCCGGCGCGGGGCGCGTGCGCATCGGCGTCGTGGACTTCTCGAAGCTCCGCCGGCGCGTAAGGCGTCGGGCCCCGAGGACGAAGGCGGTCGCGGCCTGGCACTCGTGACGAAGCTGGCGGAGGACTGGGGCAGCGAGCCGCTGCCGTGGGGGAAACGGGTGTGGGCGGAGCTGCACGGGAAGGGACACGAATGACCGGCGAGCAGAAGCGGCGCGCGTGGGCGGGCGACCTGATCCACGACGAGGACGCCGACCGGCGCGGGATCGTGGCGGACGTGTGCGGCGGCGCCACGCGGGTGCTGCGGCCGGAGTACGGGCCGGACCGGTGGACCTCGCGACAGCCGGACCGACTGCGGGTGATCAAGACCCGTGAAGAGAGACCGCGGGACCGCGACGCCTGACGCAGCGACAGAGGCTCCGGCCGGTGGTCGTCACCGGCCGGGGCTTCGTCATGTCACGAGGTGTCACACTCTCCGCGGAGTGAGACGGAGCGAGAGCCGTTCACCTGCAACTTCGCGGCGCTGTCTGGTCCGGACTGCGCGGAACCCCTCGGAAGGGTTCTATGCCTTGTGCCAGGTGGTACCCAGTGAGGGGCCCAGGATCAGGACCGGGGCCTCTCCTGGCCCGTCAAAGCGGTATTGCAGGGTGTTCGACGGTGTCTCACTCACGCCCCAGACCTTCTCACGTCTCACGACATCTCACACAGCCGGGAAAAGCGGGCGGCTCGACGCATCCGTGGCCCGACTCGTCGGGCGTTGCCGACGGCTGGCCGATCGAGTCCGCGGCAGACCGAGGGCACCGGCTGCCGAGGCGGGCGGCCTGCGGGGACGAGTGGCGCTCACCTTCTGACCTGGGCAGCCGACTGCGGCCCGCCCGGGGATACATGGCCATGTCACATTGAGGCATTCTCATTAGTTGATACTATTTGCTTAGTAATTATGCTTTGCACGAAAAGCCGTTATCCATGCGGCTTCAGGGGCTATGCAGATGTTATGCGCACCGTGAAACTGTCGCCCCGGCTGTACCAGATCGACTTCGAGATCGGAAACGCCTATCTGTGGCGGGATGCCGACTCACTGACGCTGATCGATACCGGGACAGCCGGATCGGGGGAGCTGATCGCCAGGTCGATCGAGGACTTGGGCTGGTCCGTCGAAGATCTGGACCGCGTGGTACTGACGCACGCGCATGAGGATCACGCGGGTGCGGCAGCCGAGATCGAGGCTTGGGGCGGCGTGACGGTGATAGCGCACCGCCTCGACGTGGCGGTCATCCGCGGGGAGAGCCTCGCGGCACGGCCCGCGTTCACGGGAGCGCCCGAGTGGGAGCGGACACTGTACGAGACCAAGCCTCCGCTGCCGTCCGCTCCACCGGCACAAGTGAACCGGGTGCTCGACGAGGGCGATGTGCTGGACTTCGGCGGCGGGGCCCACGTGATCAGCGTTCCCGGGCACACCGATGGCAGCATCGCGCTGTACTTGCCGAAGACGGGTGTGCTGTTCACCGGGGACGCGCTCGCCAACCCGGGCGGGCGGACGATGGTGGGCGTCTTCAACACGGACCGGGACCGCGCGATCGCCTCACTGCACCGACTCGCCGAACTGGAGGTGGACACCGCCTGCTTCGGGCACGGGGACCCCGTCGTCGGGAGCGCGTCCGCGGCCCTGCGCGGGGCCGCGGCGTCCTGTGACGGCTGAGGCGTCCCGGCAGGACCAGACCGCGCGAGGCGGGCAGCGCTTTCGCGGACGCGGCGATCGACCAGCGGGGCTGCCGACGGGGAGGCTGACCGCGGCAGTTCCGATACTTACCGGGGTGAGCAGTGCCGCACCGGCCCGGCCGCCCGCTGGAGCCGGAAGACGATCGGCACAGCGAGGCCGGCGCCGCGCATTCCCACGGACCCGAACGGTGTTGTCGGAGGCAGGGATTCCGTGTCCGTTCGCCGCGGGGTCATGAGCGCGCGTGACAGCGTGTCGCCACTATAGAACCGGGCACGCGGGATATACAGGAAGCCAACAGCCTGGTACTCCGCGTACCACGACGACTTATGGGCATTGGTGCCCATGTCGGTGCGTTTCCATGGACGCGGACCTGGCCGGATTAACGCGTCACTGGCCAGATCCAGCCCCTCCTGGCGAAATCTTTGCAGACCCACCACTCCTCCCCGGTTGACTCTTCACCCCCTTCATCGAAGCAGGAACGAACCGGGCTCCCTTGCAGACCTCGGCAGCAGCGAGTTACCTTCTGTTGTCACTTTGAGACATTACGGGGGCGAGGATGTCTGATTCCGAGTTCCGTCGGCGGGAACGTGCTCATTTTCTGCGTACCCGCCGCGAGTCGATGAAGCCAGAGGCGGTCGGCCTGCCGAAGGGACCGCGCAGACGCACTCCAGGACTACGCCGGGAAGAGGTCGCTGTGCTGGCCGGCGTGAGTCCCACCTGGTACACGTACCTGGAGCAGGCAAGGGACATCTCCCCCTCGCACGAGGTGCTGGACAGCCTCGCCGACATACTGGGGCTCTCGGAAGACGAGCGGTTATACCTCTTCAACCTGTCGTATCCCGCACCACCGCCGACGGCGCAGTCCGGCCAGCGTTCGGCCGTCGTGGAGAACCTCAGCCAGATCGTCGAGTCGCTCGCCCCGCTTCCCGCGTACCTGTGTTCGCAGGCCGGCGACCTGATGGCCTGGAACCACGAGACGATCGACTGGTTCGGGAACTTCGCCACGCCTTCCGTACCCCGGCCCAACCTGCTGATGTGGATGTTCACCTCGAAGTGCGCGCGGGAGCGCTTCGTGGACTGGCAGGAGCAGGCCAGAGGACTGGTCGCCTGCTTCCGCGCCGATGCCCTCGAATGCCGGGACACCGCCCGGGTCACCTCTCTGGTGCGGGACCTCACCGAGGCCAGCCCCCACTTCCGCCGCTACTGGGACGAGCACGCGGTGGGCAGCCAGGGGGCGAGCCAGTGCAAGGTGCGCCATCCACTTCACGGCGCCGTGACCATGCGCAGGATCCATCTCAGGCACCAGGCCGCGCCCGAGCCGCTGAAACTCGTCATCCACCTGCCGGTCGGCGCCCCGCACGCCCAGCATTGCCGGACGCCGCTCACGCCGCCCAGGATACACCGCGTCAGCATTCCCTGAGAATCCCAGGGCCATCCACGACTGCCTCAGCATGGCGCGAGAAGTACCAGGCTGATTACTTTCTGGATGGCCGCCTCCACCTGAGCAAGTCTGGTCGGGCCGAGCCGAGTCTCCAGTAAACGAAGAGTGAAATCGTCGGCCGGGCGGAATTCCAGCTCTGCCGACGATTTCACTCGCAGTTCGTTGGGCTAATTTTCGGCGACGTGCGTCCGAGGCGCCACAGGCTGGTCTGGAGGAATTCTCTTGTTGACACGCCGTACTGTCATACACACCTGTCTGCTAGCGGAAGATGACGTGTCACCCGTTCAACGCGCACGTCTCGACCGGCTACGGAAGTCCCGCCTGGCGGAACTGGTCGAACGTACCGGAAGCGAACTTCTTCCTTGGGACACCCGTCGCTATCCCGTTCTCGCGGTACTCGCCCCGGTCATGACGTCGACCGAAGGCGAGATCACCTATCCCGGTGACCCCATGTGCCTGTACGCCGCGCTGTCGGTCGCGGTCGACCACGCGCTGCGTTCGGCCCGCCGGGGGGCGGGGCCCGGTTCACCGTTCAGCGACCTGTGTCCCGACTGGGGCACCGTGCCCAGCCGCGGGGACAGACTCGCCGCCGACCATTCACCCCGGGCGTGGAACGCGGACGACAGCGTCGCCGACCACACCGTTTTCGATCCCCGGGTCTGGGACGACCGCTCGGAGGCGGATTTCCGCGCGGAACTGCGCCGCCGCCGCCCCAGAGTCCTGCTCGTCAGCACCGTCTCGCCCGGTAATCGCTACGCCTTGGAGATGGCCCGAGTCACCAAGGAGGAATTGCCCCACTGTCTCGTGATCCTCGGCGGCCGGCACATCGACGAGACCATGCGGTACCTGCCCGGCACCGGAACACTGGTCGTGGAGTACAGCAGTCCGTTACGGGCGATCGACGACCGGCGGGTCGGCCCCGTGGTCGACTTCCTCGTGGCCGGGGAGGGCTACTACGCCCTCGACCTGCTGCTGCGGGCCGTGTCCCTCGCCATGGACCTGGACCGTGATCAAGCCCGCCCCGCCGACGTCGTCGACATCCTCCGCTTGCTCGGCGAGGCCGGGGAGCGCAGCCCGGGCTCCTCCCTGATCTGCGGGATCACCGAAGACACCGTGCACGCCTTCCCGGTCCGGGGTCCGGCCTTCGACCTTGCCGACCTGCCCTCCCCCTACCAGGGGTTCGCGATCCGGTCCCGCTTCCCCGTCTTCCCGCTCGCCGACGGCTCCCCTGCCCGCACGGCCCACATGACGGTGTCCAACGCCTGCCCGTACCACTGCGACTTCTGCTCCGAGGCGGCCACCGTGGTCGGCGGCCTGAAGAGGTTCGGCCGCGATCCGGCTGCCGTCGCCGTCGAGCGGGTCTGCGAGTACGTCAGCTACGGAGCCGAGGCGGTCTTCTTCGACGACTCGATCTTCTGGTCCGGCACGTTCCCCCTCATCCGGGCCTTCTGCGACCAGCTCAGCGCCGTACGACAGGCCCAGGGTCCCGACGACCTGCCTCCCGCCTGCCGCAAGTGGATCACCGAGGACGACGACTGGCAGCGGCTGCGCGGGCTACAGTTCGGCGCCCAGGTCACCGTGGATCTCATGACCGCCCTGCACAAGGAGGACGATGTACGCCAGGTGCTCGCCGCCATGCGCGAGGCCGGCTGCACATACATCTACATGGGTATCGAGAGCATGGCCGCCGAGGTCATGCAGCACGTGCACAAGAACGTGCGCCGCATCGCGGGCAGGCCGTGGAAGGCGAAGGTCCGCCGGGCCCTGGAACTGATCCGCGAGGCCGGCATACCCGCGGGCAGCTCGGTGCTGTTCGGCCTGGAAGGGGAGACCAGGGAGACCATCGAGGAGACCGTCCAGGAAGTCGGCCTCCTCATCGACGACGGCCTGCTCGGCCTCGCCAGCCCCAACATCCTCACCTACCACCCGGCGACCGCGATCACCCGCGCCCACGGCATGGCCGACCGACTCGACTACCACTCCCCACAGGTGGAGAACCGGCCGCCGTACGTGTACTTCGAGGAGGCCTTCCCCGGAGTGGTCTCCCAGCGCCTGACCGAGGACGACATCTGGTTCATCCACGAGTCGACGGCGAAACGCTGGGGCACCGTCCGCAACTCCGCAGCCCCGGAGCAGCACAGCACCGTCTGATCCCGTTCCCTCACCGCCGTGGAGCCCATCCGTGCACAGCATCATCGACACCTTGCGGACGATTGTGGCCGAGCGCGGCCACGACGTACCCGACGACGACTTCCGTCTACGCGCCCTGTGGGGCGTGGACTACCGCTCCCAGCCCACCGCGTACGAGCGGTTCATGGTCTACAGCTTCGTCATGGCCCAGACGGTTCGGCAGGGCTGCTGCTACGCCGACTTCGGCACCGTCTCCGTCGACGCGGACGCCGACGCCCTGATCGGCGGTGACGCCCGCGAGACCGTCGGCCGCACCGACGAGGAGAGCATCGCCATCCTGGACGCGGCCTTCGGCGCACTCCCGCGCGACCCGCGGCGCCGGCTCGTCATCGACGGACGCCCCTCCGACAAGGCCCTGGCCCGCGCGGAGATCATCGTCGAGGAGACCCTGCGCCAGCTGCGCCGCACCGGCGGCGGCAAGCGCATCGCGCAGATCGGCGTCATGGGCAACCTCGTCCACCTGCTCCAGCGGGAGAACGTCACGCTGTCCGCCAGCGACTTCGACCAGGAGCTGATCGAGCACGGCATCCTGGGCGTGCCGGTCCACCACGGCGACCACAGCGCGGAGCTGGTCGCCGACGCCGACGTGGCCCTGGTCTGCGGCGAGACGCTCGCCAGCGACACGCTGGAGTCGTTGGTGACCGCGGCCCGCGAGAACGACACCCGCCTGGTCGTCTTCGCCGTCTCCGGGTGCCATTTCGCGCAGGAGTACGTGCACACGTTCGGGATCGACGCGGTGGTCTCGGAGCCTCAGCCGCAGTACCTCTTCCAGGGGCCCTCGCTGCTGGAGGTGTACCGGCGGGAGCACTGAGCGCCCACGCCCCTCGCGCGGCCCCACACGCCGATGGCCGCACCTCTCGACGGAGGTGCGGCCATCGGCGTGGGTACAGCCTGCGGGAGGCGCTCCCGCCGCAGACGCTGACGGGCGCTGCGAGACCCTACGGCATGAGTTCCGTGTGCAGGTACTCGGCGAGCTCCAGGGTGGTCGGGTAGTCGAAGACGAGCGTGCTGCTCAGCCGCAGGCCCGTGAGTGCGTGGAGACGGTTGCGCAGCTCGACGGCGGTGAGCGAGTCGAAGCCGAGATCCATCAACTCGTCCTCCACGTCGACCTCGGTCACCGAGTCGTGTCCGAGCACTGCGGCCACCTCGCCCCGGACGGTTTCCAGCAACAGCCGGGCCCGCTCCGGTTCGGCCAGCTCCGCGAGCCGCGCCTTCAGGCTGACGGGTCCCGCCGGCTCCGCCCCTCCGTTCACCTGCTTGACCAAGCCGGCGAGGAGGGACGGCAGATGGCCTTCCCCCGCGGCGGTGCGCAACGCGGCCTGGTCGAAGCGCGCCGCGACGACCACCGGGTCCTCAGCCGCCAACGCCGCGTCGAACAAGGCCAGAGC
>NZ_JBFAWY010000031.1:0-79409 GCF_040680575.1 Streptomyces sp. NPDC052020 | reverse complement strand
CTCCTCCACCAGGTGCAGCGCGGTGCGGTCGTTGCCGTCCGCGATCACGTCGAACCAGTCCAGCGCCCAGTTGAAACGCTCCGGCCGGGGCCAGGCGAAACCCTCATAAGCGGTCGCGTAGTCCTCGCGGTGCTCCAGCAGGAAGTCCCGCGCCCTGCGGAAGGGCTCCGTCGCCGTCGTCATCTGTCCTCCTCGGTGCCGGACCATTGCCGGGCGGCTCTCCGCCATCGTGTAATCCGTGATGCGGGTCTCACTACCCCCGAACGGGGGTGTGCGCCGGAAAAGGCCCCCGAACGGGGAACCCGCCTCCGGCGAGCCGCATCGGAAAGGGCGAGTACGTGGCAGCAGACGCGGCCGACGCGGCGGAGATCCGCGGCGCACTGGTCAGGCTGCGGCGCGCCACCGGGCTTCCCGTCGTCTTCGGCGGGCTGATGGAGCCCGGCCGGCGGCGGGTGCGCATCAGCGAGCTCAGCGGCACCGCCACGGCCGCGCTCAGCTCCCTCGCCGTGACCTCCGGAAGCGGCCTGGGCGGCAAGGCGGTCGCGCTCGCCCGGCCGTGCGCCGTGACCGACTACTGCGCCGCCCGTCACATCAGCCACGAGTACGACGCCCCGGTCGCCGCCGAGGGGCTGCGCTCGGTGGTGGCGGTGCCCGTGGTCGTCCGGCGCCGGGTGCGCGGGGTGCTGTACGGGGCCCTGCGCGCGGCCCAGCCGCTGGGCGACCGCACGCTGAGCGCGGCCGTGGCGGCGGCGCGGGACGTGGAACAGGCGCTGCTGCTGCGGGAGGAGGCGCGCGAGCTGGTGGCGGCGGCCCGGCCGGGGCCCGTGCGGGAGGCCGCCCCGGGTGCGGCCCGGGAACAGGTCCGCCAGGCGCACGCGGCGCTGCGGGCACTGCTGCCGCGCGTCACGGACGCCTCCCTGCGGACCGAACTGCTCGATGTGTGCGCGGTGCTGGCGGGCGGGGCCGGGTCCGGGCCGGTGGGCGGTGTGCGCCTGGCTCCCCGCGAGGTCGACGTGCTGGCGTGCGTCGCCGAGGGGGCGACCAACGCGGCGGCCGCCGAACGGCTCGGGGTGCGCGCCGAGACGGTGAAGGCGTATCTGCGGTCCGCCATGCGGAAGCTGGGGGCACGCACCCGCGGGGAGGCCGTGGCGGTGGCGCGCCGGACGGGGTGGCTGCCGTGAGGAGCCGGCGTCCCGTGCCCGGAGCGCGCCCACGCCCCGCTCCCGTCAGGGCTTGCGGGCCACGCCGGAGACGGCGACGTCGGCCGCGGGCCGCGCCGCCTGGGCGGGGTCCGGGCGCCAGGCGGCGGTGGGCACCACCTTGGGCTCCACGAGGTCCAGTCCGTCGAAGAAGGAGGCGATCTCCTCGGGCCCGCGCAGGTGGTAGGTGTTGGCCGACTGGCTGTTGTAGATCTCGACGGCGCGGTTGAGCGCCTCGTTGGTGTTCGTGCCGTCGCTCAGCGCGAGGTAACTGCCCGACGGGAGTCCCGCGACCAGCCTGGCCACGAGCTCCGCGGGGCGTTCGGCGTCGGCGATCTGGCCCATGATCCCCAGCATGGTCAGGGCGACCGGCCGGCTGAAGTCCAGTGTCTTCGCCGCCTCGGCCAGGATGCGCTCGGGGTCGCGGACATCGGCGTCGATGTAGGCGCAGGCCCCCTCGGGGGTGCTGGTCAGCAGGGCCTGCGCGTGGGTCAGCACGAGAGGGTCGTTGTCGACGTAGACGATGCGGCTCTCCGGCGCGATGCGCTGGGCCAGCTCGTGCGTGTTGTCCGCGGTGGGCAGTCCGGTGCCGATGTCGAGGAACTGGCGGATGCCGGCCTCCCCCGCCAGGAAGCGCACGGCGCGCGCCAGGAACTCCCGCTGGAGCCGGGCGACGGCCGCGAATTCCGGGAACGTCGAGAGGATGACGTCGCCGGCCTCGCTGTCGACGGGGTAGTTGTCCTTGCCGCCCAGCAGGTAGTTCCAGACCCGGGCGGAGTGCGGGCGGTCGGTCCGCAGCCGCTCCCTGACTTCGTCACTCACATGGTTCATGGGCATAGCCTCACACAAAGTGAATGGCGATGGAGACCAACTTCGTTGCCCGAGGCAGCGTTTCACCGTTCGGGCGATCGTGCGGGCGGTGGCTCGGGTGAGGGGCGGGGCCCCGGTGATTGGTCCCCGGCCGGGAGGGCACTCATGGGCACTGTGCGCGGACGGCGAAGGATTGTGGTGACCGGGTGGTTCAGCTTCCTGGACGGGGAGGCGACCGCCGGGGACGTGCTGGCGCTGCACCGGGTGGAGGAGGTGCTGCGCGGCGCGGGCGCGGCCTACGACGTGGTGTGGAGTCCGGGGTTCCGGGCCGGGGGGCCGCACTTCGAGGATCTGGACCCGGCGGCGTACGCGCAGCTGGTGTTCGTGTGCGGCCCCGTGCACGGCCGGCAGGTCGAGGAGCTGCACCGGCGGTTCGCGCACTGTGTGCGCGTCGCCGTCGGGGTCTCCGTCGTCGATGCCGGGTCCCCCGCCGTCACCGGCTTCGACCGCGTACTCGTCCGCGACGCCCCCGGCGCCGAGCCGACCGCCGATCTCGCGGCCCGCGCCCCCGCCCTGCCCGCCCGGCCCGTCGCCGGGGTGATCCTCACGCACGGGCAGCACGAGTACGGGCGCCGGCGCCGGCACGGGCGGGTCGCCGCCGCGGTGACGCGGTGGCTGGCCGGGAAGGACTGCGCGCGGCTGGAGCTGGAGACGCGGCTCGACGCGCACGACTGGCGGCTGTGCGCGACGCCCGCGCAGCTCCAGGCGGTGCTCGCCCGGCTGGACGTCGTCGTCACCGACCGGCTGCACGGCCTGGTGCTGGCGCTGCGGGCGGGCACACCGGCCCTCGCGGTCGATCCCGTCGAGGGCGGCGCGAAGGTGACCGCCCAGGCCCGCGCCTGCGGCTGGCCCGCGCTGCTGGCGGCCGAGGAGCTGGATGCGGCCGGGCTGGAGCGCTGGTGGGGCTGGTGTCTGGGCGAGGGGCGCGAGCGGGCCCGGCGGATCGCGGAGGGCTTCCGGACGGGCCCCCGCCCCGACAGCGCGGACGGACTGGCCGAGGCGCTGGGGCTGGAGCCGCGGCCCGCCGGATGACGTGACCGGTCCGGCCGCCGGCGTGCCGGTCGGCGCGGGGCGGTACGCGCCGGTTGGCACGGGGCGGCCGCGGTAACCCGGCGTTCGGTCCGGCCACCGCCACCGCGGCGCGGGGTCACCCCGTGTAGCTGCGGGCCTCGGAGGCGCGCTGGGCCGGTTCCAGCAGCCGCAGCCGGGCCTCGACCTGCGGCGGCAGCACCCGGCGTTCCCGCAGCACCCAGGGCAGCGCGGCCGCCGCCTCGGCGAAGGCGCGCAGGGAGGCGGTGTCGCGGGGCACCGTGCGGGCCAGGAACAGGGTGCGGCGCAGCGCGGTCCGGGCGGGGCGGCGGAGCCAGGTGAACCACAGGGTGTTGCGGATGCCGTGAGTGCGGCGCAGCGTGGCGTCCCGGACCACGGACGCCTGGTGATGGATGGTCAGGTGGTCGGCGTACGTCAGCCACCAGCCGTTCGCGGCTAGGTCGGCGGCGAGCAGCTCCTCCTCGCCGCCGAGCCACAGCCGGGGGTGGAAGCCGCCCGCGGCGCGGAAGGCGCCGGTGCGCAGCACGGTCGCGGCGGCGAGGAACGAGCCGAGGGCCGGGCCGGGCAGCCACTCGGGTCCCGGGACCGGCGAATCGCGCAGCTCCTTGACGATCGGGTCCTCGGTGCCGCCCGGTTCGACGACGATCCGCGCCGTGACCGCGCCCAGCGCGGGGTGCCGGTCGAGCAGGTCGGCGGCGCCGGACAGCGAGCCGGGCGCCCACCAGGAGTCGTCGTCGCAGAAGGCGACGTAGGGGGTGCGGACGTGGCGGACGGCCAGGTTGCGGCCGACCGCGCCGAGGTTGCGGCCGGGGCGCAGCAGCCGCACCTGGGGGTGGTGGCGGGCGACGGCGGGGGACGTGCCGTCGGTGGAGCCGTTGTCGGTGACGATGACCGCCGGCCGCTCCGGCAGTTCGGCGAGGCGGTCGAGGGTGCGCAGCAGTTCGGGGCGCCGGTTGTGGGTGATGACGACGACGGTGGTGCGCGGGTCGCTCATGAGGGCGTGCCCTCCAGGCGGCGGGCGGCCCGTTCCACGTGCGGCGGCAGCGGCCTGCGGTCGCGCAGGGCGGCGGGCAGGCGGCGGAGCGCCTCGCGCAGGGCGCGCCGGGCGTGCGGGTCGTGGCGGGCCTCGGCGGCCAGGTCGCGGGTGCGGGCGAGCGCGTACGGCAGGGGGCGGCGCAGCCAGGCGGTGAGGAGTTCGTTGCGGCGGACCACGGCGGGGCGCCCGGTGCGGGGGCCGGGGTCCGGGTGGTGGTGGGCGACCACGTCGGGGCAGTGGGTGACGCCCCAGCCGCGGGCGGCCAGGTCGTAGGCGAGCAGGGTCTCCTCGGCGCCGAAGAACAGCAGGGGGTGGTAGCCGCCCGCGTCGAGGTAGGCGGTGCGGCGGGCGACGGCGGCGCAGCCGAGGAAGCCGAGGACCTGGGTGCCGGGCAGGTCGGTGGCGGGGCCGAGGGGGGAGGCGGCGAGGACGTCGTTGAGGGGGTCGGGGGCGTCGGCGGGGCCGACGAGGGTGCGGGCGGAGACCAGGCCGAGCCGCGGATGCTCGTCGAAGAGGCGGGCGGCCGTGCTGAGGGCGCCGGGCGCCCACCAGGAGTCGTCGTCGCTGAAGGCCACGTAGGGGGTGTCCAGGGCGCGGACGCCCTGGGTGCGGGCCAGGGCGCCGCGGTTGTACGGCAGCGCGAGGACCCGTACCCGGGGGAAGTCGCGGGCGAGCATCGCGCGGGTGCCGTCGGTGGAGGCGTTGTCCGCCACGACGATCTCGGGCCGCTCCGGCAGGGCGAGCAGGTGGCGCAGGGTGACGGCGAGACTGGCGGAGCGGTCGCGGGTGGCGATGACGATGCCGACGGGGGCGCGGCGCGTGGCGTCGGCGGACGCCCGTTCGCGGGTGGCTGACAGTCCGTTGCTCATGGTGCCTCGGCAGGGATGGGGGGCGGGCTCAGACGGGCGGGGCGGCGAGGCCGCCCGGGGGCCGCGGCGCGTCTGGTGCGTCGGGGGCTGCGAGTGCTTCGAGTGCGTCGAGTACTTCGCCGGCGGTGATGGTCAGCAGTGCGGGGTCGGGCTCGCGGCCGTGCGGGTCGCCGTCCGGGCCCGGGTGCCACAAGGCGCGGTGGCGGGGGTGCGCGGGCGGGCCCCAGCGGCGGGGCGGGACGGGGCCGAAGAGGGTGACGGACGGGGCGGCGTGGGCGACGGCCAGGTGGGCGATGCCGGTGTCGCCGCTGACCACGGCGCGGGCGCCGGCGACGAGCGCGGACAGCTTGCCGTAGGGCAGGCCGCCGGCGAAGACGTCGGTGTCGGGCAGGCCGGCCAGCTTGGCGAGCCGGGCCACGAGGTCCCCCTCGTCCGCTCCCCCGGTGACCACGACCCGCAGGCCCCGCCCGCGCAGCGCCTCGGCGACGGCGGCGTACCGTTCGACGGGCCAGCGGCGGGAGGGGGCGCCCGCGCCGGGGTGCAGGACGACGGCCCCGGGGGCCGGGGACGGGCCGGGCGGGCGGGGCAGCAGCAGGTCGGCGGGGTCGGCGTCGATGCCGTACCACGTCAGCAGCCGGCACCAGCGGTCCCGTTCGTGTTCCTCGGCGTACCAGGGCGGGCCGTCGATACCGGGGGTGCCGGGGTGTGCGAACGCGAGCAGCCTGCGCGGACGCAGGCGCAGCAGGAGGCGGTGGCTGGGCGGGCCGTTGCCGTGCAGGTCGACGGCGACGTCCGGGGGCGGTCCGGTCCAGTCCAGGGTGCGGGGCACGGCCCGGCCGGGCGCGGCGGCGGGCAGCAGCCGGTCCACGGCCCCGGTCGCCGCCGCGGCCGGCGCCAGCTCCCCGGGGGCGGCCAGCACCAGCTCGTGGTCCGGGTGGGCGCGGCGCAGCGCGCGCAGCGCGGGGACGCCGGCGAGCAGGTCGCCGAGGCCGAGGGCGCGCAGGACCAGCAGCCGGGGGGCGCGGGGCGCGGGGGCCTCGGTCATCGCACCCCCTCCGCCGCCCGCGCCATCAGCGCCGTGGAGGAGCGGCCGTCCAGGTACGGCAGGAGGACCGCCTGGCCGCCCCACTCCTGGAGCAGCGCCGCCTCGGGCAGTTCGGCGCCCGCGTAGTCGCCGCCCTTGACCCACACGGCGGGGCGCAGGTCGGCCAGGAGGCGTTCGGGGGTGTCCTCGTCGAAGACGGCGACGGCGTCGACGCAGGCCAGGGCGCGCAGCACCCGGATCCGGTCGGCGAGCGGGTTGACGGGGCGGCCCTCGCCCTTGCGGCGCCGCACGGAGGCGTCGGAGTTGACGCACACCACCAGGCAGTCGCCGAGCCGCCGGGCGGCCTGGAGCAGGCCGACGTGCCCGGCGTGCAGCAGGTCGAAGCAGCCGCCGGCGGCGACCACGGTGCCGTGCTGGGCGCGGACGCGGGCGGCGAGGGCGTACGGGTCGTCCCCGTCGGGCGGCGGCGCGGGCGCGGGCCGGGCGTCGGGGCGGGGGACGGCGCCCGCGCCGCCGGCGGCGACGAAGGCGGAGGCGGCGGCGACGGCGCCCTCGACGGCCTCCCCCACCAGCGCGCCGTCGGCGAGCAGTCCGGCGGCCGTCGCGGCGAACCGGTCGCCGGCGCCGCAGGAGTCGCCGTGGTGGACGGCGGGCGCGGGGACCAGCAGCGGGTGCTCGCCGTAGGAGAGCAGGGCACCCCGGGAGCCGAGGGTGACCGCGACGGCGGCGGCCCGCCAGTCGCGCACCAGGGCCGCGGCGTTGCGCGCGGCGGCGCGCAGGGTGCCCGGAGGGCCGCCGTCCCGCGGGGCGAAGCCGTGGGCCTCCTTCTCGGCGGGGGTGACCAGGCGGGTGCCGGGGACCGGCGGGCCGCCGCGCGGATGCGGGTCCCACACCAGCGGGGGGCGCTCGGCGAGGACGTCGCGCAGGGCGTCGGCGGCGCCGCGGCCGTAGTCGGAGACGAGGACGGCCGGGGCGGCGCGGACGGCGGCGCGGGCGGCGTCGGTGGCTTCGCGGACGTGCCCGCCGCCCCGGTCGAGGCGGACGACGGGCCGGTCCTGGGCCAGGACGCGGGTCTTCTCGGACAGGGGTTCGGTCAGCGGCAGCGGGACCAGCGTCAGCCAGGGCTCCAGCAGGTCGCGCAGTTCGCGGCTGGCGTCGTCGTCGCCCGTCCCGGCGACGAGGGTGACCTCGCGGCCGTCGCGGGCGGCGAGGTACGCGGCGAGCGCCGCCCCGCCCGGCCGGACGCGTTCGGCGCACTCGGCGACGACCGGCACGGGCGCGTCGGGCGCGAGCCGGTCGGCCGAGCCGCTCAGGTCGCGGTCGAGCAGGGCGTCGCCGACCACGAGCAGCGGGGTCTTGTCAGCCATGCGTCCGGTCACCTCCGTGGCCGTCCCGCGCCTCACCCCCGCGGCCGCCCCGCGCGGCCCCGGCGGCGCCGCGTTCCAGCGCCGCGTCGAAGGCCGCGCAGACCATGTGCACCGCCACCAGGTGGATCTCCTGGACGGTGGCGGTGGCGGGCGCCTCCACGCACAGGGACTCGTCGCTGCCGGCCATCAGCGGGTTGGGGGCCGGTCCGGTCAGCGCCCACACCCGTACGCCGGCCGCGCGCGCGGCGTCGGCGGCGGAGAGCAGGTTGGCGCTGGCGCCGGAGGTGGACAGCAGCATCAGGACGTCGCCGGGGCGGCCGTGGGCGCGGACCTGGCGGGCGAACACCTCGTCGACGCCGTAGTCGTTGGCGATGGCGGTGGTGGAGGAGGTGTCGGCGTGCAGGGCGATCGCGGAGAACGGCGGCCGGTCGTCGCGGTAGCGGCCGACGATCTCGGCGGTCAGGTGCTGGGCCTGGGCGGCGCTGCCGCCGTTGCCGGCGGCCAGCAGCCGACCGCCGCCGGACAGGACGGCGGCCAGCCGCGCGCCCCACCGTTCGGTGATGTGCGCCGAGGCGCGGAATCCGGTCAGCGCGTCCTGGAGTTCGTCGCAGTGGCCGGTGATCGGCGGGTGCACGGTCATCACGCCACCTCCTTCGACAGTGCGTGGTCGGCCAGCGTCTGCCGGTACACCTGCTCTGCGCCGTCGGCGACGCGCCGCCAGGTGTAGTGGGCCAGGACGCGTTCGCGGCCGGCCGTGCCGTACCGGCGGCGCAGCCCTTCGTCGGCGAGGAGCGCGCGGGCGGCGTCCGCGATCGCCCCGGGGTCCCGCGGGGCCACGAGCCGTCCCGTGACGCCGTCGGCGACGGAGTCGCGGTGGCCGCCGACATCGGTGGCGAGGACGGGCACGCCGCACGCCATGGCCTCCAGCGGCACGATGCCGAAGGGCTCGTAGACGGGGGTGCACAGCACCAGGTCGGCGCTGCGGATGAGGGCGGGCATGTCGTGCGGGTCGACCGCGCCGAGCAGCCGCACCCGGTCGGCGACGCCGGTGTCCTCGGCGGTCCGCAGCAGGCGGCGGGCCTCCGGGTCGGCGTCGATCGCGCCGCCGGGCGGGCCTCCGGCGACGACGAGTTCGGCGCCGGGGACGCGGGCGAGGGCGCGGATGGCCTGGTCGTATCCCTTGCGGGGGACGAGCCGGCCGCAGGACAGCAGCCGGTGGCGCAGTCTGCGCGGGGGCGCGCCGCCGGTGTCCGCGCCGGGGCGGAAGTGTCCGGCGTCCACGCCGCACGGCACCACGGAGACCTGCCGGGCCGGCACGCCCATGGCGGCGAGTTCCCGCACCTCGTCGGTGCAGGTCGCCAGGACGCGTGCGCAGCCGCGGCCGAGCTGCCGTTCGATGCCGGTCCGCTCGGGCGGGCTGGTGTCCGCGGCGCCCTGGTGGCGCCGCTTGACGGTGCCCAGGGCGTGGAAGGTCTGTACGACGGGGACGCCGTGCGGGCGGGCGCCGGTGGCGGCGGCCATGCCGGACATCCAGAAGTGGGCGTGCACCACGTCGGGCCGCTCCCGCGCCCAGGCGCGCGCCAGGTGGGCGCCGAAGGCGGGCATGTGCGGGAAAAGGTCGTCCTTGGGGACGGCCTCGGGCGGCCCGGCCGGGACGTGCTCGACCACGGCTCCGCCGGGCAGGGGCACCCGGTCGGGCAGGCCGGCCGCGTCCCGGCGGGTGTACACCGTGACGTCGTAACCGCGCCTGGCCAGTTCCTCGGTCAGGCGGGCCACGTAGACGTTCTGGCCGCCGGCGTCGACGCCGCCGAGCGCGGCGAGCGGGCTGGCGTGCTCGGACACCATGGCGATCCTCATCGGGTCACCTCCTTCAGCAGCCGCTCCCAGTCGTCCAGGAAGCGGGACACCCCGTAGCGGGCGAGGGCCGCCGCACGCGCCGCCTCGCCGACCTCGCGCGCGTGCGCCGGATCGGCCAGGAAGTCCCGTACGGCGTCGGTCAGTACGTCGACGCGGTGGGAGACCACTCCGGCGCCGGGCGGCACCGCCTCGGTCACCTCGGTGGTGGCGAGGGCGACGACGGGCATGCCCAGGTGCATGGCCTCCAGCAGGGACAGGCCGAGGGAGGTCCAGCGGACGGGGTGGACGTAGACGCGGCGCCGGGCGAGCTCGGTGTGCAGCTCGCCCTGGGGCAGGTCGAGGGTGCGGCAGCGGCCGGCGGGGATGCCGAGGTGAGCGGCGAGGCCCTCGGTGCGCATGCCGAACACGTCGAGGGGGGCGGCGCGGGAGAACTCCGGCAGCAGGTCGGTGCCGGTGGTCCGGCCCCGCCGGATCGGCTCGTTGACGACGACGGCGGCGCGCTCCAGCTCGCCGGTCCAGCGCGGGCCGGGGTCGATGATGCCGTGTTCGATGACGGTGGCGGGGGTGGCGCCGCCGTCCCACATCAGGCGGTTGAAGTGGGTGACGTGGACGAGGGTGACGCCGGGGATGCCGGCGGCGGGGTGGCGGGTGTCGGGCACGTCGCCGTCGGGGGCGTTGTGCTCCAGGTAGACCAGCGGCGGGCGGCGGCCCAGCCAGCGGTCGACGAGACCGAGTTCGTGCGGGCGCTGGAGGACGACGACGTCGACCTCCTCGTCGCGCAGCCGCTCCGGCGGTACCTCGATCACCGACTCGGGCCAGTCCCAGGTGCGGGCGCGGCCCAGTCCGTCGGGTCCCCGGTCGGGGGTGACCGGCACGAGGTAGGTGTGCGGGCCCTGGACGAAGGCCGTGGTCCACGACCCGTGCACGTGCCAGATGAGGATCCTCATGTCTCCCCCAGGAGCTTGTCGACGGCGGCGGCCACGTCGGTGCCGGTGACCGAGTTCAGGCACGGGTGGCCGGGGACGGGGCACTCCCGGGCGCGGCTGTCCGCGCAGGGGGCGTCCTGGTCGCCGAGCAGCACGTACGGCACGCCGTACGGCCGCCAGCGCTCGGCCGGCACCACCGGAGCGAACAGGGAGACGACGGGGGTGCCGACGGCGGCGGCCAGGTGGGCGGGGGCGGTGTTGCCGGTGACGACGGCGGCGGCGCCGGCGAGGACCCCGGCCAGTTCCGGGGCCTTGGTCCGGCCGCCGAGGTCGAGGGCGTGCTCCCCGGCCACGCGGGCGGTCAGGTCCCGTTCGCCGGGGCCGCCGGTGACGACGACCCGGTGCCCGGCGGCGGTGAGTTCCCGCACCGCCTCGGCGCAGCGCTCGGGGCTCCAGGCGCGGGCCGGGACGCTGGCGCCGGGGTGCAGGACGACGTACGGGCCGGGTCCGGTCAGCCCGGTGGTGGCGGGCGGCTCCAGGACGCGCAGCCGTCCGTCGTCCGGGCGGGGGAAGCCGGCCGCCTCGGCGAGCGCGAGGGCCGCCTCGGCCTCGTGGGCGTGCGGGGCGCGCCGGTGGCGCAGGTCCAGCAGGGAGCCGGGGTAGTCGACGCTGTCCGCGGCGAGGTAGCCGACGCCGGCCAGGCGCAGGAGCAGGGCGGTGGGCAGCGGGGACTGGTGGAAGGAGGTCAGGATCAGGCCCGTGTCCGCGTCGATGCGGTCGGCCAGCGCGTCGATCTCGGCGCGGTCGACGGCGGGCGGGTCGAAGCCGCCCCAGGGGGCGTCCCACACCAGCACCTCGTCCACGCCGGGCAGCAGCCGGGCGGCGGGCGCGCCGCGCGGCCCGCACAGCAGGGTGACGTGTGCGGCGCGGGCGGCGACGGCGCGGATCGCGGGCCCGGCGAGCAGGACGTCCCCGAAGCTGTCGAGCCGGGTGACGACGGCTCTCCGCACGGCTCCGGCCTGCCGCCCGGGCTCCGCTCGCCTCGCGGCGTCGGTTCTCATCGCGGCCTCCAGGCCCGCTTCAGGGGGCGTTCGTCCGCCACGACGCGGCCCGCGGGCGGCCGTCCGCCGAGCACCGCGCGTACGGCGGTCAGCAGGTCCGTCGCGACGTGCGCGGCGGTCGCCGTCTCCTCCGGGCGGGTCCGCTCGTTCGGGACGAGGATGCCGTGGGCGCCGGCCCGGCGGGCGGCCTCCACGTCGGCGCCTATGTCGCCGACGACGACGCAGTCGGCCGGGTCGGCGCGGATCCGCCCGGCCGCCCAGAGCACCAGGCCGGGCTCCGGTTTGCGGCAGCGGCAGCCGTCGTCGGGTCCGTGCGGGCACACCGCCCACACGTCGAACGGGCCGAGCAGGTCGTCGACGCGCCGGTTGACGGCGCGGACGGCGGCGTCGGTGAGCAGGCCGCGGGCGACGCCGGACTGGTTGGTGACGACGCCGGTGCGGATGCCGCGTCCGCGCAGCAGGGCGAGCGCCTCGCGGGCGCCGTCGACGGGCTTCACCCGGCCGGGGTCGCCGTTGTAGGGGACGTCGTGGACGAGGGTGCCGTCGCGGTCGAACAGGACGGCCTTGACCGGGCTCATGCGGCCACCTCCTGCCAGGCGGGGGCGTTCCGGTGCCGCCACGCCCCGCTCAGCCGGTGCCAGGTCGCGGCCGGCGGGATGAGGGCGCTGGTGACGAGCATGGTCGTCACCTCGTACCGGGTGCGGGGTCCGGGGGCGATGCGGGCCCAGGCGAACTCGGCGGTGCCGGCCACCCAGCCGAGCCCGGCGAGCGCGGCGGCGCGCGGGCGGCCGGCCGCGGCCAGGGCGAGCGCGGCAGCCGCGGCGGCGGTGACGGCGGCGTGCCGGCGGATGCGGCCGCGGGGGGCCACCGCCTTCTCCCACCAGTCGGGGCCGTGCAGGCGCCGCATCAGGGCGTCGTCGGCGTTGCCGCGCTGCTGGGCGAGGGAGACCCAGCGGGAGGCGGGGCGCACCGGGTGCCGGGTGGTGCGGCGGCCCTGCCGGATGCGCCAGCCGGCGCTAAGGACGCGCAGGGCGAGGTCGGCGTCCTCGCGGAAGGCGCGGGTGAAGCGTTCGTCGAAGCCGCCGACCTGCTTGAGCGCCTCGGTGCGGTAGGCCATGTCGGCGGTGATCCAGCGGGCCCGCGCCAGGGCGGCGGTGCCGCGTTCCCAGTCGGTGGGGCGGCGCTCGCCGGGCAGCGGGACGGCGATCACGCCCTGCACGGCCCCGGTGTCGGGGGCGGCCTCGGTGAGGTCCTGGACGAGCTGGTCGCACCAGTGGGGGCCGACCTGGACGTCGTCGTCGAGGAAGGCGGTCCACGGCGCGGTGACCGCGCGCAGGCCGGTGTTGCGGGCGGCGGCCGGTCCGCGCCCGCCGCTGTGCAGCACCACCGTGCGGGCGCGCAGGTCGCCGAGGACGCTGAGCGGATACTCCAGCGCGCCCGCCTCGGCCTCCGGCCCGGGCCGGTCGTCGACCAGGACGATCTGCTCGGGGCGCGGCCCCGTCGCGGCGGCGAGCGCGGCCAGGCAGTCGGCGAGCGTGTCGCGCGCGAGGGTGGGGATCACGACGGCGTACGGGGTCATGCGAACGCCTTCCCGCGGCGGATAGCGAACGGCCCGAGCGCCAGCAGGTCCACGGGGGCGGACCCGAAGCACTCCAGGGCGTCGCGCGGGTCGTCGACCATGGGCCGGCCGGCGGTGTTGAGGCTGGTGTTGACGACGACGGGCAGTCCGGTGCGCCGCTCGAAGGCGCCCAGCATGCGGGCGACGAGCGGTTCGCGGCGCTCCTCGACGGTCTGGATGCGGGCCGTGCCGTCGACGTGGACGACGGCCGGGAGGCGGTCCCGCCAGGCGGCGGCGACGTCGTGCACGAAGAGCATGTACGGGCTCGGGAGCGGCCCGTCGAAGATCTCGGCGGCGCGGTCGGCCAGGACCATCGGGGCGACCGGCCGGAACTCCTCGCGGCCCTTGACGCGGTTGAGGCGTTCCAGGTTCTCCGCGCGGCCCGGGTGGGCCAGCAGGGAGCGGTGCCCGAGGGCGCGCGGCCCGTACTCGCTGCGGCCCTGGAACCAGGCGACGATGCCGTCCCGGGCCAGTTCCTCGGCGACGGTCTCGGCGATGTCGTCCGGTTCCTCGTACGGGACGGCGGCCGTCTCCAGCCAGGCGCGCAGTTCCTCGTCGTTCCAGCCGCGGCCGAGGTCGGCGCCGGGCAGGGGCAGCGGGGGGCCGTCCTGCGCGGCCAGGTGCAGGGCGCCGCCGAGGGCGGTGCCGGCGTCGCCGGCGGCGGGCTGCACCCACACGTGCCGGTACGGGCCCTGCCTGGCGATCGCGGAGTTGGCGACGCAGTTGAGGGCGACGCCGCCCGCCATGGTGAGCGCCTCGCCGCCGGCCTCGCGGTGCAGCCAGTGGACGAGGTCCAGCAGCGTCTCCTCCAGGACGGCCTGGGCGCTGGCGGCGAGGTCGGCGTGGTCCCGCGTCCAGTCCTCGCCCTTGGCGCGGGCGGGGGCGAACGCGGCCCAGTCGACGCCGTGGGCGTGGAAGCCCCCGTCGCCGGTGGCGTGGACGTGCTCGCGCAGCTTCTCCAGGAAGCGGGGCTCGCCGTAGGAGGCGAGGGCCATCACCTTGAACTCGTCGCTGCTGCGCAGGAAGCCGAGGTGTGCGGTCAGCTCCTCGTAGACCAGGCCCAGGGAGTGCGGCAGCGCCTGGGTGAACAGGGTGTCGAGCTTGCCGTCGCGGTAGCGGCCGGCGAGGTGGGAGGCGCATTCGCCGCGGCCGTCCAGGACGAGGACGTCGTTGTCGGGGTGCGGGGAGGCGGGGCCCGCGGAGGCGGCGTGCGCCACGTGGTGCGGGACGAAGACGACCTGTTCGGGGTCGAGCCCGGGCAGCGCCTCGGCGAGGAACTCGGGGGCGCGGCGGGCGTACTCCAGGCGCAGCGGGTCCCAGGGGTCGTCCAGGCCCATGTCGCGGGCGGGCCGGGCGAGCCCGGGGTCGAAGGAGTAGGCGACGGCGTCCAGCTCCCCGGGCCGTATCCCGGCGTGCTCCAGGCACCAGCGCGCCGACAGCTCCGGTACCTCCCAGGCGGAGAAGGGCACCGGCCGCTTGCCGTGCTTGCGGCGGCTGAAGCGCTCCTCCTCGGCGGCGGCAACGGTCCCGCCGTCGACGACGAGGGCGGCGGCCGGGTCGTGGAACAGGGCGTTGATACCAAGGATGCGCATGGGCGGTGCTCCGTCCCGGACGGCGGGGTCTTGCGGGGGCTCCGGCGGTGTTCCGGTGGCTTCTGTGGGTCCTGTGGCTGCTGTGCCGGGTGATGCCTCTAGGCTCGCGGGTGCCGCGGCGCGGCTGTCTCAAACACTTGGAGACAGCTCAATTACGGAAAAGTCCGCTCATATCACCATCTGTGGTGAATGGCCTGGCTCACGCCGCCACGGCGTGAGCGAACCAGCCGATGGTCCGCTCCAGCCCCTCGCTCCAGCCGACCCGCGGGCGCCAGCCGAGCCGCTCCCGGGCGAGGGTGGTGTCGGGCCGGCGCCGCCCGGGGTCGTCGACGGGGCGTTCGACGAACCGGATGCGGGAGCCGGAGCCGGTGAGCTCGACGATGCGCCGGGCCAGCTCCAGCATGGTGATCTCCTCGCCGCCGCCGATGTTCACCGGGCCTCGCTCGCCGGAGGCGGCCAGGGCGAGGACGCCGGCCACGGTGTCGTCGACGTAGCACAGGGACCGGGTCTGGCTGCCGTCGCCCGCGACGGTCAGGGGCGTGCCGTTCAGGGCCTGGGCGATGAAGGTGGGCACGGCGCGGCCGTCGCCGGTGCGCATGCGGGGGCCGTAGGTGTTGAAGATGCGGACGATGGCGGTGTCGGTGCCGTGCACCTGGCGGTGGGCGGTGGTCAGCGCCTCGGCGAACCGCTTGGACTCGTCGTAGACGCTGCGCGGGCCGACCGGGTTGACGTTGCCCCAGTAGCTCTCGCGCTGCGGGTGCTCCAGCGGGTCGCCGTAGACCTCGGAGGTGGAGGCGAGGACGAAGCGGGCACCGTCGGCGCGGGCCCGCTCCAGGGCGTTGCGGGTGCCGGTGCTGCCGACATCGAGGGTCTCCAGCGGCAGCCGCAGATAGTCGGCGGGCGAGGCCGGGCAGGCGAAGTGCAGGACGAGGTCGAACCGGCCGCGCGGGCCGCGCAGCGCGCGCGGGTCGGTGGCGTCGGCCCGGACGAAGCGGAAGCCGCGCCGCCGCTCCAATTCGGCCACGTTGCTCCGGGATCCGGTGGCCAGGTTGTCGAGGCAGACCACCTCGGCGCCGGTGTCCAGCAGCCGGGCGCACAGGTGGGAACCCACGAACCCGGCTCCGCCGGTCACCAGGGCCCGGCGCCAGGTTCGTCCGCTCACGGGGCTGTCGCTCACGGGGCTCTCCTCACTCTCGCCGACACATGCGTGTCGGCGCGAGTAACCCGGTGAGCACCCCCACTATCTCGAACGGAAGTTCGACAGATCACACACCGAGGATGTCCACCTCGCGTTGATAAGACGTATATACGAGGATTTCATACCCCACAGGGGTAGGGTGCCGTGCATGATGACCGACCCGGGGGCCGGATACGGGCGTGACCCGTACGCACGGTATGTGACGTTCCGCGCCCTGCCGCCCGGGATATCCGCACCGCCGTTCTGAGCGACGGTCCGGGCACCGGCGGGGAACGCCCGCCGGTGCCCCGACGGCCGGTTCCGCCACCCACCGGATCGCGCTCACCACCGCGTCGGGTGCCCCGTCGGCAGGAACGCCTCCGGCGGTCTCGTCCTGTCCGGGCGGCGGTGGCAGACCCGCGCCTTCACCTGCCTTCACCCCACCAGCGAGGTGCACCCTCATGCGCACGGACCACCCCGGTCACACCTCTCCCACACGTCGGACCGTGCTCGGCGCCGGGATCACCGCCGCGGGTTCCGGGCTGCTCGCCGCCTGCTCCAGCGGCGGCTCGTCCGGCCGCGGCAGCCCCGGCGCGCCCGCGGCAAGGACCCCCGGCAGACCCGTCGCGCCCCACGGCGGGGAGGCCGGCGAGGCACGCCGGCCCTCCGCCGGACCGCTGCGCAAGCACACCCTCAGGGCCACCCCGTCCCAGGTCGAGCTGGGCGCCGGACGCACCTTCCGCTCCTGGACGTACGGGGGACTGCTGCCCGGCCGGGAGATGCGGGTCACCGCGGGCGACACCCTGGCGGTGAGGCTCGCCAACGATCTGCCGAAGGCGACGACCGTGCACTGGCACGGCGTCGCGGTGCCCAACGACATGGACGGCGTGCCCGGTGTGACGCAGGCACCGGTCAAACCCGGTGAGACGTTCGACTACCGCTTCACCGTGCCGTATCCCGGCACCTACTGGTTCCACCCGCACGTGGGGGTGCAGATCGATCGCGGGATGTACTCGCCGTTGATCGTCGACGACCCGAGGGAACCGCTCGAGTACGACCACGAGTGGATCGTCATGCTGGACGACTGGATCGACGGCGTGGGCGGCTCCACCCCCGACGACGTTCTCGACCAGCTCCGCAGGGGCAAGCCAGCGATGGGCCACGGCAAGCGGCCGGAGGGACCGGTGGAGGCGGGCGGCGGGGCGCTGGCGGGCACCTCGTTCGTCGAGTGGACGGACGACGGGAAGGGCCCCGGGAGGACGCCCCCGCCGTCGCCGTACGGCGGGAAGGGGCCGAGACGACTGATGTCGGGCGCCGCCAGCAGGCTGCTCGGCGGCCACGCGGGAGACGTCGCCTACCCCTACTACCTGATCAACGGGCGCACGGCGGACGACCCCACGCAGTTCAGGGCCAGGCCCGGCGACCGGATCAGGCTGCGCGTCATCAACGCCGGCGGGGAGTCGGCCTTCCGGGTGGCGCTCGGCGGGCACCGGATGACGATCACCCACAGCGACGGCTACCCCGTGCGGCCCTACCGGACCGACGCGCTGGTCATCGGCATGGGCGAGCGGTACGACGTGCTGATCACCGCGAAGTCCGGGGTCTTCCCGCTCGTCGCGCTCGCCGAGGGGAAGCGGGGCCGGGCCATGGCCGTCCTGCGCACGGGCGCCGGTGCGGTCCCCGAGCCGTCCGCGCACCCCGTGGAGCTGGACCGCAAGGTACTGGCGTCCGCCCGCCGGCTCCGGCCGGACGAGTCGGTCGCGCTGTCCCGCCGCGGGTACGACCGCCTGTTGAAGATCAAGCTGACCGGCGGGATGAAGGAGTACGACTGGGGGATCGACCACAAGCCCTACGATCCGGGCACGCTCCACCGGGTCGAACGGGGCGAACGGGTGCGGCTGGTCGTCATCAACGCCACCGACATGTGGCACCCCGTGCATCTGCACGGCCACACGTACTCCCTCGCCGGCATCGACTCGCACGGCGCCCGCAAGGACACGACGATCGTGCTGCCGCACCGCAAGCTGGTGGCGGACTTCGACGCGGACAGTCCCGGACTGTGGATGCTGCACTGCCACAACGTCTACCACTCGGAGTCCGGGATGATGACGACCCTCGCGTACCGGGGGTGATCCGCTCCGTCCCCGGAACGCGCCCGGGCCGAGCCCCGGCGGTCCTCGGCGAGTCCGCACAGGGCAGGGCCGGACCACCGCGGGTGCCACCGCCGGGGCGCTTCCCTACGATCGTGGCGTGGTCACCTTCTCCCTCGAACGCACGGCACCGCTCCCCCTGGACGAGACGTGGCGCCGGCTCACCGAGTGGTCCCGCCACGGCGAGGCCGTGCCGCTGACCCGCGTACGCGTCCGCACCGCCCCGCCGACCCGCCCCGGCACGCTGGTGGTGGCCCGCACGGGTCTCGGCCCCCTCGCCTTCGACGACACCATGGAGGTGACCGTCTGGGAGCCCCCGGGGGACGGCACCCCCGGCCGGTGCCGGCTGGAGAAGCGGGGCCGGGTGGTCGGCGGCTGGGCGGAGATCGAGGTCCGCCCCGGTCCCGGCGGCCGGACCCGGGTGATCTGGCGGGAGGACCTGCGGGTCCGCCCGCTGCCGGGCGCCTTCGACGGCGTACTGCGGGGAGCGGGCCGGTATGTGTTCGGGCGGGCGGTGAACCGGCTGCTGAGACAGCCGTGACGGCGCGCCCGCCACGGGGCGCGCCGCCGCGCGCGGGGTCCGGCGCGGCGGGAGGTGCCGCCCGGACGAGGGCTCAGGCCACCGACCCGATCCGCCCCGCGGGCGTGGAGTTCCCGTCGTGGTGGATGGGGGTGTGCGCGCCGGTGAGGGAGACCCCGCTGCCGCCGCGCCGGTCGGCGACGATCTCGGCGGCGATGGACAGGGCCGTCTCCTCCGGGGTGCGGGCGCCGAGGTCCAGGCCGATGGGCGAGCGCAGCCGGGCCAGTTCCAGATCGGTGACGCCGACCTCGCGCAGCCGCCGGTTGCGGTCCAGGTGGGTGCGCCGGGAGCCCATCGCGCCGACGTAGGCGACCGGCAGGCGCAGGGCGAGCTTCAGCAGCGGTACGTCGAACTTGGCGTCGTGGGTGAGGACGCACAGGACCGTGCGGCCGTCGACCTCCGTGCGCTCCAGGTACTCGTGGGGCCAGCCGACGACGACCTCGTCGGCGTCCGGGAAGCGGGCCGGCGTGGCGAACACCGGGCGGGCGTCGCACACCGTCACGTGGTAGCCGAGGAACTTGCCGACGCGGACCAGTGCCGACGCGAAGTCGATGGCTCCGAAGACGATCATGCGGGGCGGCGGCACGGAGGACTCCACCAGCAGGGTGAGCGGTGCTCCGCAGCGCGAGCCCTGCTCTCCGATCTCCAGCGTGCCGGTGCGGCCGGCGTCCAGGAAGGCGCCCGCCTCCGCGGCCACCGTGCGGTCCAGTTCCGGGTGGGCGCCGAAGCCGCCCTCCCAGGAGCCGTCGGGCCGGACCGTCAGCGCCCGTCCCATGAGCTCCGCCGGACCGGAGACGATCCGCGCCACCCCCGCCGCCTCCCCCCGTGCGGCGGCGGCCAGCGCGGCGGCGAGCACCGGGCGGGCGGGGGCGTCCGCCCGCACCGGCGTGACGAGTATGTCGATCACGCCCCCGCAGGTCAGGCCGACGGCGAAGGCGTCCTCGTCGCTGTAGCCGAAGCGCTCCAGGACCGTCTCCCCGTCCGCCAGCGCCTGTTGGCACAGCTCGTAGACGGCGCCCTCGACACAGCCCCCGGAGACCGAGCCGATCACCGTGCCGTCGGCGTCCACCGCGAGCGCGGCGCCGGGCTGGCGGGGCGCGCTGCCGCCGACGGCCACCACGGTGGCCACGGCGAAGTCGCGTCCCCGCTCGACCCACCGGTGCAGCTCTTCGGCGATGTCCAGCATCTGTCGGTCTCCTTCGGCAGCGATGGTCGGAAAACGGGTGCCCGCCGGCCGGCTAGTGCACGCCCAGCCAGCTCTCGATCGGGTTGAGGGCGAAGTAGACGACGAAGACGACCGTGAGGACCCACATGAAGGCCCCGGTCTCCCGCGCCTTGCCCTGGGCGACCTTGATGGCGGTGTAGGCGATGACGCCGGCGGCGACACCGGTGGTGATGGTGTAAGTGAACGGCATCAGGACCACGGTGAGGAAGACCGGGATCGCG
Source organism: Streptomyces sp. NPDC052020 (assembly GCF_040680575.1). NCBI lineage: Bacteria > Bacillati > Actinomycetota > Actinomycetes > Kitasatosporales > Streptomycetaceae > Streptomyces > Streptomyces sp. NPDC052020. The sequence continues at coordinate 59,566 of NZ_JBFAWY010000031.1, read as the reverse complement.
GTGGCGCGGTCCGCCCAGTCCACGTGCCGGGCGTTCATCAGCATCATCGCGCCGATCACCACCAGCGCGGCGGAGGCGATCTCCTGCGGCACGATCGCCGTCAGCGGGGTGAAGAACAGGCAGGCCGCGAAGAACGCCCCGGTGACGACCGAGGCGAGGCCCGTACGGGCGCCCTCGCCGACGCCGGTGGCGGACTCGATGAACACGGTCTGGCCGCTGCCGCCCGCGACCCCGCCGATCGCGCCGCCCGCGCCGTCGATGAGCAGCGCCTTGGACAGGCCCGGCATCCGGCCCTTGTCGTCGGCGAGCCTCGCCTCGGTGCCGACGCCGATGATGGTGGCCATCGCGTCGAAGAACCCGGCGAGCACCAGCGTGAAGACGATCATGCCGACGGTCATCGCGCCGACCTCTCCCCAGCCGCCGAACTCGACCTCGCCGAAGAGCGAGAAGTCCGGCATGGAGACGGCGCCGCCGTGCAGTTCGGGGGCGCCGTTGGCCCACTGCTTCGGGTCGATGACGCCGGCGGCGTTCAGCGCCGCGGCGACGACGGTGCCGGTGACGATCCCGATGAGGATGGCACCGGGGACGTCGCGCGCCTGGAGCATGAAGATCAGCAGCAGGGTGCCGCAGAAGAGCAGCACGGGCCAGCCGGCGAGTTCGCCCGCCGGGCCGAGGACGAGCGGGGTGCCCGCCTCGCCCTGGTGGACGAAGCCGGCCTTGTAGAAGCCGATGATGGCGATGAACAGGCCGATCCCCATGGTGATGCCGTGCTTGAGGGCGAGCGGGATCGCGTTCATGATCATTTCCCGCAGGCCGGTGACGACCAGCAGCATGATGACCACGCCGTACATCACGCACATGCCCATCGCCTGCGGCCAGGTCATCTCGGGCGCGACCTGGGAGGCGAGGACGCCGGAGACGGACAGGCCCGCGGCGAGGGCGAGCGGCACCTTGCCGACGAAGCCCATCAGCAGCGTGGTGAGGGCCGCCGCGAACGCGGTGGCGGTGATGAGGGCCTTGGTGGCCAGGGTGTCCCCCGCGGCGTCCTCGCCGGACAGGATCAGGGGGTTGAGCAGGAGGATGTACGCCATCGCCATGAAGGTCGTGACGCCGCCGCGCACCTCGCGCGCGATCGTCGATCCCCGCCGGGATATGTGGAAGTACCGGTCGAGCCAGGAGCGTCCGGCCGGGATGCGGGTGCCGTCACCCGCGTCCTCCGCGACGCTCTCCGGCTCCAGTGACTGCTGGGTCATGTGGGGCCTACTCCCAAGGTTCATAGGGGCACCCGCGTGGAACCGCCCTGTCGGTCGCTCACATCATGGCGCGGTCACGGGATTTGGGATGGTGCTTCGGCCGCACGACCCGGGGGACGGCCCGAGACGAACGAACGGGGTGCTGCCGGTGCGGCGCGTCCCGCGAGCGGTGCGGGACGGGGCCGCTCCGGGCGGCGCGGGGAGGCGTGACGTTCCGCGGTGCGCCGCCCGGAGGACTCGGGGAGTGGTTACGCCGTGCCGGTCAGGTGCTCCGGCCGTACCGGCGTCCGGTCGAGTTCGAGGCCGGTGGCGTCGCGGATGGCCGCGAGGACCGCCGGCGTCGACGACAGGGTGGGGGCCTCGCCAATGCCGCGCAGGCCGTAGGGGGCGTGCTCGTCGGCGAGTTCGAGCACGTCGACCGGGATGGTCGGCGTGTCGAGGATGGTCGGGATGAGGTAGTCGGTGAAGGACGGGTTCTTCACCTTCGCCGTCTTCGGGTCGACGACGATCTCCTCCATCACCGCCACGCCCAGTCCCTGGGTGGTGCCGCCCTGGATCTGGCCGACGACGGAGAGCGGGTTGAGCGCCTTGCCGACGTCCTGGGCGCAGGCCAGCTCGATCACCTTCACCAGGCCGAGCTCGGTGTCGACCTCGACGACCGCGCGGTGGGCGGCGAAGGAGTACTGGACATGGCCGTTGCCCTGGCCGGTGCGCAGGTCGAAGGGCTCGGTCGGCCGGTGCCGCCACTCCTCCTCGACCTCCACGGCCTCGCCTTCCAGGACGTCCACCAGATCGGCGAGGACCTCGCCGCCGTCGGTGACGACCTTGCCGCCCTCCAGCAGGAGTTCGGCGGTGGCCCAGGCCGGGTGGAAGGAGCCGAACTTGCGGCGCCCGATCTCCAGCACCTGCTCGCGCACCAGCTCGCAGGCGTTCTTCACGGCGCCGCCGGTGACGTAGGTCTGCCGGGAGGCCGACGTCGAACCCGCCGAGCCGACCCGGGTGTCGGCCGGGTGGATGGTCACCCGGGCGACGCCCAGCTCGGTGCGGGCGATCTGCGCGTGGACGGTGACGCCGCCCTGGCCGACCTCCGCCATGGCGGTGTGCACGGTCGCCACCGGCTCGCCGCCCACGACCTCCATCCGCACCCGGGCGGTGGAGTAGTCGTCGAAGCCCTCGGAGAAGCCGACGTTCTTGATGCCGACCGCGTACCCGACCCCCCGTACGACGCCTTCCCCGTGCGTGGTGTTGGACAGGCCGCCGGGCAGCTGCCGTACGTCGGCGCCCTCGCTGGACTCCCACTGGCGCTCCGGGGGCATCGGCATCGCCTTGACGCGGCGCAGGAGTTCGGCGACGGGTGCCGGGGAGTCCACGGGCTGGCCGGTGGGCATGAGGGTGCCCTGTTCCATGGCGTTGAGCTGCCGCAGTTCCACCGGGTCCATGCCGAGCTTCTTGGCCAGCTTGTCCATCTGCGCCTCGTAGGCGAAGCACGCCTGGACCGCGCCGAAGCCGCGCATGGCGCCGCAGGGCGGGTTGTTGGTGTAGAGGGCGATGGCCTCGATCTCCACGTCGTCGACCCGGTAGGGGCCGACACCGAGTGAGGAGGCGTTGCCGACGACCGCCGGGGAGGCGGAGGCGTAGGCGCCGCCGTCCAGCACGATGCGGCACTTGACGTGGGTGAGCTTGCCGTCCTTGGTGGCGCCGTGCTCGTAGGAGAGCTTGGCGGGGTGGCGGTGGACGTGCCCGAAGAAGGACTCGAACCGGTTGTAGACGATCTTGACGGGCTTGCCGGTGCGCAGCGCCAGCAGGCAGGCGTGGATCTGCATCGACAGGTCCTCGCGCCCGCCGAAGGCGCCGCCGACGCCGGCCAGCGTCATCCGGACCTTCTCCTCCGGCAGGCCGAGCACGGGGGCGATCTGGCGCAGGTCGGAGTGGAGCCACTGGGTGGCGACGTAGAGGTGGACGCCGCCGTCCTCCTCCGGCACGGCGAGACCGGACTCGGGGCCGAGGAAGGCCTGGTCCTGCATGCCGAAGGTGTACTCGCCCCGGACGATGACGTCGGCCTTCCCGGCGGCCTCGTCGGCGTCGCCGCGGACGATCGGCTGGCGGTGGACGATGTTGGGATGCGGGACATGGCCGGCGTGGTGGTCGTCGCGGTTCTCGTGGACGAGGATCGCGTCCGGCGCCAGCGCGGACTTCTCGTCGGTGACGACGGGCAGTTCGCGGTACTCGACCTTGATCTTGGCGGCGGCGCGGCGGGCGGTCTCCGGGTGGTCGGCGGCGACGATCGCGACCGGTTCGCCGTGGTGGCGGACCTTGCCGTGGGCGAGGACCGGGGTGTCCTGGATCTCCAGGCCGTAGTGCTTCACGTCGGCCGGCAGGTCGTCGTACGTCAGCACGGCGTACACGCCCGGCAGGGCGAGCGCCTCACCGGTGTCGATGGACACGATCTCGGCGTGGGCGACCGGGGAGCGCAGGATCTGGCCCCAGAGCATGTCCTCGTGCCACATGTCGGACGAGTACGCGAACTCGCCGGTGACCTTCAGGGTGCCGTCCGGGCGGAGGGTGGACTCGCCGATGCCGCCCTTCGTCTGCGAACCCTGGGTGATTTTGGTGGGTGCGCCGTTGGCCGGCATGCTCAGACCCCCTCGGACTGGCGGGCGGCCGCCAGGCGGACCGCGTCCATGATCTTCTCGTAGCCCGTGCAGCGGCACAGGTTGCCCGACAGCGCCTCGCGGATGTCGGCGTCGGTCGGGTTCGGGTTGCGCTCCAGCATCTCGTCGGCGGCGACCAGCAGGCCCGGCGTGCAGAAACCGCACTGCACGGCGCCGGCGTCGATGAACGCCTGCTGGATCGGGGAGAGCGTCGCACGCGGGGAGGTGCCGCCCTCGCCGGTCCGGGCGTCGCTGCCCTCGGCCTGCCATCCCGTGGCCTCGTCCAGCGAGGTGCCGCAGGAGCCGCCGTCACCGCAGGCGCGCTGCCTGGCGTAGTCCGCCAGGCCCTCCACGGTGACGACCTCGCGGCCCTGGACCTGCCCGGCGGCGACCAGGCAGGAGCAGACCGGCACGCCGTCCAGGCGGACCGTGCAAGAGCCGCACTCGCCCTGCTCGCAGGCGTTCTTGGAGCCGGGCAGGCCGAGCCGCTCGCGCAGCACGAAGAGGAGGGACTCGCCCTCCCAGACGTCGTCGGCTTCCTGCGGCCGGCCGTTGACGGTGAAGTTGACGCGCATCACGCGGCTCCCTTCGCGGCGCGGCGGGTGCCGCGGTACGACTCCCAGGTCCAGGTCAGCGTCCGGCGGGCCATGACCCCGACCGCGTGGCGGCGGTAGCTCGCGGTGCCCCGGACGTCGTCGATCGGGTTGCAGGCGGCCGAGCACAGCTCCGCGAACCGCTTGGCGGCCGACGGGGTGATGATCTTTCCGTTGTCCCAGAAGCCGCCCTCCTCCAGCGCCGCGTTCAGGAACTCCTCCGCGGCCTTGGCGCGGACGGGCGTGGGGGCGGCCGAGCCGATCCCGGTGCGCACGGTCCGCGTCTCGGGGTGCAGCGCGAGCCCGAAGGCGCACACCGCGATGACCATGGCGTTGCGGGTGCCGACCTTGGAGAACTGCTGCGGCCCGTCCGCCTTCTTCACGTGCACGGCGCGGATCAGCTCGTCGGGGGCGAGGGCGTTGCGCTTCACCCCCTTGTAGAACGCGTCGATCGGGATACGGCGGGAGCCGCGCACCGACTCGGCCTCCACCTCGGCGCCGGCGGCGAGGAGGGCCGGGTGGGCGTCACCGGCCGGGGAGGCGGTGCCGAGGTTGCCGCCGACGCCGCCGCGGTTGCGGATCTGCGGGGAGGCGACCGTGTGCGAGGCCAGGGCGAGACCCGGCAGCTCGGCGCGCAGGTTCTCCATGATCTTCGTGTACGGCACGGAGGCGCCGAGCCGTACCGTGTCCTCGCCGACCTCCCACTCGGTCAGGTCGCCGATGCGGGTCAGGTCCATGAGGTACTCGGGACGGCGGTGGTCGAAGTTGATCTCGACCATCACGTCGGTGCCGCCCGCAATCGGCACAGCGGTGGGGTGCTCCGCCTTCGCGGCGAGCGCCTCCTCCCAGCTGGCGGGGCGAAGGAAGTCCATGACCGGCTCTCTTCTTCGTCTCGTGAGTCGTACAGATTGAGCCAATCCGTGTGCGGCGGGCGCGGCTCGTTCCTGTGCTGTTAACGCGGAGTGGTGTCAGTACACCGCTGCGTGCTCCCCGGGGGTCAGTCACGGAAACCATGAAGGAATTGGCTGGCCACGTCGGGCATCTTGTAGATTCGTATGAACGGAGGACCTCGGTAACCTCCGCGTTTTCCTGTGGAAACGCGCGACTCGGCGGCGTGACACGGGACACACACCTCGGCAGACGGCGAGCCCCCGCTCATCCGCCGCCGAACGGGCCCGCGCCCACCCCCCATCGACCATGCGACGAACTTTTCTAGACAAGGAACGGCGGCGACGAGAATGCGGCTGCGCGCACTGCTGGACACCGAGGCGCTGGGCCTGAGGCTGCTCGGCGGCGAGGACGAGCTGGACCGCAGCGTACGCGGCGTGATGACCACCGACCTCAGGGACCCGAGCCGCTATCTGTCGGGCGGGGAACTGGTGCTCACCGGCCTGGCCTGGCGCCGGGACGCCGCCGACTCCGAGCCGTTCGTACGGATCCTGGCGCAGGCCCAGGTGGCCGCGCTCGCGGCCGGTGAGGCGGAGCTGGGCGCGGTGCCGGACGATCTGGTGGTGGCGTGCGCCCGGCACCGGCTGCCGCTGTTCGCGGTGCACGAGTCGGTGGCGTTCGCCACGATCACCGAGCATGTGGTCCGGCAGGTCTCCGGCGAGCGCGCGGGGGACCTGGCGGCGGTCGTGGACCGGCACCGCCGGATGATGACGTCGGGCCCGGCGGGCGGCGGCCCGGAGGTGGTGCTGGACCTGCTCCGCTCCGACCTGGACCTCAGGGCCTGGGTGCTGTCGCCGACGGGGCGGCTGATCGCGGGCCCGAAGGTGTCCGGCCCCGCCCTGCCCGCCGAGGTGTGCGGACAGCTGGCGGCCGAGCACCTGGCGGCCACCCGCGCGGGCCGGCGCGCGCCGCACCGGGTGACGCTCGGCACCGCGCCGCCGCGGACGTTCAGCCTCTTCCCGGTCCGCGGCGGGGCGCACCGCCCGGCGCCGGCCGGGGCGGGACGCTCCCCGCAGGCCGCCCGGGACCTGCGGGAGACGGTGCTGTCGGACTGGCTGCTGGCGGTCGAGGCGGACGCCGGGGACTGGGCCGAGGAACGCCTCGACCTGCTGTACGGGGTCACCCAGCTCATCGCGGTCGAGCGGGACCGGCGGGACGCGGCGCGCACGGTCCGGCGGCGGCTGGCGCAGGAGGTGCTGGAGCTGGTGCAGACGGGCGCGGCGCCCGCCGAGATCGCCGCCCGGCTGCGGGTCGCGGCGCCGGTCCTGCTGCCCGGCCTCGGCGCGGCCCCGCACTGGCAGGTCGTGGTGGCGCGCGTCGAGTGGGAGGACGGGCAGGTCCAGGCGGGGCCGGTCGCCCAGGCGCTGCTGGAGGAGATCCTCGTCGACCCCCGGTCCACGGGCCCCGAGCACTCCGACCGCATCGCCGTCGCCCACACCGGCGACGAGGCCGTCGCGCTCGTCCCGCTCCCGGCGGTCTCCAGCGAGCACGACGGCTCCGAGGCCGGGGTCCTCGCCGACGCGCTGCTGGCGTCCGTAAGGGACCCGCTCACGGCCGGGCTGGACGACGACGGGCGGGTCACGCTCGGCGTCAGCGCGGCGGTGCACTCGGCGGAGGGGCTGCGCGGCGCGCTGGAGGAGGCGCGGCACGCGCGGCGGGTGGCCGCCGCCCGGCCGGGCCGGGTGTGCGCCGCCGGGCATCAGGAGCTCGCCTCGCACGTCCTGCTGCTGCCGTTCGTCCCCGACGACGTCCGCCGCGCCTTCACGGCCCGGCTGCTGGACCCGCTGCGCGACTACGACCGCCGCCATCGCGCCGAGCTGATCCCGACCCTGGAGGCGTTCCTGGACTGCGACGGCTCCTGGACGCGCTGCGCCACCCGGCTCCACCTGCACGTCAACACGCTGCGCTACCGGGTCGGGCGGATCGAGCAGTTGACGGGGCGCGATCTGTCGCGGCTGGAGGACAAGCTCGATTTCTTCCTGGCGCTGCGGATGAGCTGACCTTCGGGCGGTGCGCCGGGCGAAACCTCCGGGGACCGGGAGTCCCACGACTTTGTGAAATCCTTCACCCACCCTCTTGGCCCGGCCGGTCGGTTCGTGCTGAGATGCGGCCACCACTCGACGGCTCGACGGCGTGCTTGGGGAGGGCGAGGTGGCGCATACCGCCATGTCTGGTACGGGAACGACCGCAGGTGACGATCCGCTCCAGACCGCGGTATGGCGGCTGCGTTCGCGCGCCTGCTGGGCGGACGCCGCGGCCCTGCTGCGGCCGGTCAGCGCGGCGGCCGCGCTCCAGCGGGCCGCGCTGCTGGTGGAGCGGTGCCTCTACACCGAGCAGGGCTGGGAGGAGGCGGAGGACGCGCTGCGCACCGCCGAGGCGCTCGCCCACACCGACGACGAGCGCGGGGGCGCCGCCTGCGAACGCGGGCAGCTCGCCTACGCCGCCACGCTGCACGGCGTGCGGGACCGGGCCGACGAGGCGCGGGCCGCGCTCGGCCGGGCGGCGGCGCTGATCCCGCCGGGGGCGCAGCGGCGGGCCCTGCTGGACTTCCGGCGCGGGCTGCTCGCGGAGAACCTCACCCGGTCCCCGCAGGCCGCGCGGGCGGCGTACCGGCGCGCGCACGCCGGGGCCACCGCGCACTCCGACGCCCTGCTGATGTCGTTCACCTGGCGGCATCTGGCCGGCCTCGCCCTGCGGGACGGCGATCTGGCCGAGGCCCGGCACGGGTTCGCCGAGTCCTTGCGGATCCGCGAGGAACTGGGCTACCTCGTCGGCACGGCCCCCGCGCTGGTGTCCCTCGCCGACACGGAGGCGGAACCGGAGGCGTCCCGGCTGCGGGAGGAGGCGCGGCGGCTGTACCGGCTGCTGGGGGGTGTCCCGACCTGGCTGGCCCGGCAGCTGGCCCCGCCGGCGGCGGGAGCGGCGACGGCCTGAGGCGGCGTCAGGGTCGGATGGTCCAGCCGCGGGCCGCCGCCGCCCACGCCTCGTCCCACCGGGCGAGATGGCGCCGCTCCACCGCCCGGCCCGCCATGTGGTACGCGGCGCCGCCGGCGGCCGCGACGCCCGCCGCGGCCAGCAGCGCCCAGCCCGCGGCGCGGCTGCGGATCTCGCCGGGCTTTGGCGGCGGCTCGGCGAGCCGGCCGTCCGGCCCGGCCCAGACGCGGACGGTGCTCCCGGCGCGCAGCCCGGGGACGACCTCGGTGCGCGCCGTGCGCGGCGGGCCGCCCGGCGGCGCGTACCGGACCGGCACCGGGTAACGGGTCTCCCGGGCCTCCGCCGAACCGGGCTCCGGGTGCCGCGGCGCGTCACGCAGCAGGACGGCCGTGACGAGGTGGCGGGTCCGCGCCTGCCGTTCGGCGGACTCCCGGTAGTGGCGCAGGGCGGTGTCCCCGGCCCACAGCGCGGCGGCGGGCGCGCCCGCCAGGACGGTGAGCAGCAGCACGAGGCCGGTCCACGCCAGCGCGACGTCGGCGGGTCGGCGCAGGGGGTTGCGCCGCCAGCGCCACAGCGCGTCGCGCGGGGGCGGCCCGGGCGGCGGCTCGGCACGCGCCATCTCGCCTGCCACGGTCCCTTCTCCTTCCGTCGGTGTCCGGCATACGGCGGTGCGGCCGGGCGGCCCGCCCCGGCGGCACGGGCGCCACCGCCCGGGCGGGACCGGGGCGGGCGGTAGGCGGTCACCCCTCGTTCCGGCCTGCGGGCGGGCGGCGGCCGGCCGGCGTCAGGCGCTGGTGCGGGCAGGGGGCATCGGACGCCGCGGCGGCCCAGGGGTGGGTGTGGGCCGCTTCCAGGAGCCGGGCGGCGCCGCGGACGGCGGCGGTGTGCGGCGCCGGCACGATGCGCACGGGCCCGTGCAGCCGGCCGGTGAGCCGGCTGGTCAGCTCGGGGCGCAGGGCGCCTCCCCCGGCCAGGAGCGCCCCCGAGCGCAGGGCCTCCAGGGCCAGCCCCGTACGGTCCTGGCGCAGGACGGACGCCACCATGGCGGCCACCGTTTCGGCCATGTCGGCGCAGGTGGCGCCGGCGTCCAGATCACCGGTGCCCAGGGCGGTGCGGCGTGCGTCCAGGACGGCCCCGTCGGCGAGCAGCACCACCTCGGTCAGGTGCGCGCCGATGTCGAGGACCAGCCGCGACCGGCGCGGACCGGCGCCCGCGGCCAGGGCGACGGCCCGGGCGCCGGTGATGGTGAGCACCCCGCGCGGGCGCAGTCCCCGCACGGCCGCGCGCACCGTGTCCCGTTGCCTGGTGCCGCCCAGTACGGGCGTGGTGACGACGATCAGCGGCCGGGCGTGGCGGGGCAGACGCCGGCCGATCACCCGGTCGATCATCCGGGCGAGACCGGGCAGGTCGACGATGGTGCCCCGTTGCACCGGATACACGGCACCGGGAAACGTCACGGTGGGCACGTCGACGACCAGTCCCCGGCCGGCGACCCAGGCACGCGTGCGGGCGCTGCCCAGGTCGAGGGCGACGCCGCAGCACTGCCGGCACAGCGGCCAGGGGCGGTGCCTGCCGAAACCGGCGCGGACGCGGGAGACCGCGGTCACCGCTCGGCGTCCCGTCCCCGCCGGCAGCCGTCGCAGTAGCGGGCCTGCGGGACGATCGTCAGATGTTCGAGGGGAAGGGGCCGCCGGCACAGGTGGCAGACGCCGTAGCGGCCCTCGGCCATGCGGGTGAGCGCCGCCTCGACGTCGGCGAGGACCATGCGCGCGGACGCCGCGAGCTTCGCCCGGACCTCGGCCCGGGCGGCGGCCTCCCGCCGGGGACCACCGGCGCGGGACGGGCGGGGGGCGGCGAGCTGCCGCAGTTGCTCGCGCCGGAACAGGCGCTGCTCCAGCAGATCGGCGCGGAGCGCGGCGAGATCCTCGGGCGACAGCGCGGCCGGAGGGCCGCCGAGAGTCTGATGGTTCACCACTTCACCCCTCGGGCAGGGCGGGAGCCGGGGTCACAGGACGGTCAGGCGGTGCGCGCGCGGCAGGCCACGCAGTGACGCGTGTAGGGGAGGATCTCCAGGCGCTCCGCCGGCACGGGCTTGGCACAGCCCTCGCACCTGCCGTACGTGCCGTCGGCGACCCGGGCGAAGGCCGCGTCGATCTCCGCCAGCACCCCTTCGACGGCGGCCTTCTGCTCGGCCAGGAACCGGTCGTCCGCCGTCCGCCCGGTCCCGGCCAGCGCGCGCAGCTGCGCCAGGCGGGTGTCACGGGCGTGCTCCAGGCGCCGGCGGGCCTCCTGCGCGCTCAGCCGGTGGGTGCGGGGTTCGGAACGGGAGGCGTCGAGCGGCACGGCGGGCCCCTTTCTGACGGGACTGTCACGGGTACGTGAACGGTTCTCGTCCACCCTGGCCGTCACCGCGGCGGAAACCCATCGGGCGCAGGCCCCATTTACCGGTGGGCGCCACGCCCACCCTTGAGGGGGAGCGGAGGTGCGCGCCGTGGACGGCGGAGGTCCGCGCCGTGGGTGGTGCCGAACCCGGGAAATGGGTGTCACCGCCCATCGACGCGCCCGCCCGGCCGGGTGCAGGCTGGCTGCCGGCCCGGTCGGGCCGAGGGCCGCTGCTCCCGCCCGGGTGCGTGAAGTCCGGCACCTGAGGCGAACCGTGGCGCACCGCGCCGCGCGAGGAGCGGTGAGGAGGCGTTTTCCGGGTGTCCCTGTTCTGGCGGATCTTCGGGCTCAACGCCCTGGTGCTGGGCACCGCCACGGCGCTGCTGTTGTGGGCGCCGGTGACCGTCTCGGTGCCGGTGCTGCTGACGGAGGCGGTGATCCTGGTCGGCGGCCTGGCCGTCATGCTGGTCGCCAACGCCGCCCTGCTGCGCTGGGGCCTGTCCCCGCTGGACCGGCTGACGCGGCTGATGACCACCGTCGACCTGCTGCGCCCCGGCCAGCGGCTGCCGGTGCCCGGCGGGGGCGAGGTCGGCGAGCTGATCCGCACCTTCAACGCCATGCTCGACCGGCTGGAGCGCGAGCGGGCCACGAGCAGCGCCCGGGTGCTGCTCGCCCAGGAGGCGGAGCGGCGGCGCATCGCCCAGGAACTGCACGACGAGGTCGGGCAGAGCATGACCGCGGTCCTGCTGGTGCTCAAACGGGCCGCGGACGAGGCGGCCGAGCCGCTGCGCGGCGAGCTGCACCAGGCGCAGGAGATCACCCGGGAGAGCCTGGACGAGGTCCGCCGGCTGGTGCGCCGGCTGCGGCCCGGCGTCCTGGACGACCTCGGCCTGGTCAGCGCGCTGACCTCGCTGACCCACGACTTCGCGACCCACACCGGTCTGCGGGTGCTGCGCCGCTTCGACCCCGCTCTGCCCGCCCTGGAGCGGGAGACCGAACTGGTCCTCTACCGCGTGGCGCAGGAGAGCCTGACCAACGCGGCCCGCCACGCGGACGCCGAGCGGGTGGAGGTGAGCCTGCGGCACGCCGACGGCGCGGTGGAGCTCTGCGTCACCGACGACGGCCGCGGCATCGACGCCGTGTGCGAGGGGGCCGGGATCCGCGGCATGCGCGAGCGGGCCCTGCTCGTCGGCGCGGACCTGGACATCGCCCGCGCCGCGCGGTGCGGCACCCGGGTCCGGCTGACCGCGCCGGTGTCCGGGAGGCGGCCGTGACCGCGCCCGGCACGTCCCCGATCCGCATCCTCCTCGCCGACGACCACGCCCTGGTGCGGCGCGGCGTGCGCCTCATCCTCGACCGGGAGCCGGACCTGCGGGTGGTCGCCGAGGCCGGGGACGGCGCGCAGACGGTGGAGCTGGCCCGCGCCCACGACGTCGACCTGGCCGTGCTGGACATCGCCATGCCGCGCCTGACGGGTCTTCAGGCGGCCCGGGAGCTGACCGCGCTGAAGCCGGGGCTGCGGATGCTGATGCTGACCATGCACGACAACGAGCAGTACCTGTTCCAGGCGCTGCGCGCCGGGGCCTGCGGGTACGTCCTGAAGTCCGTCGCCGACCGGGATCTGGTCGCCGCCTGCCGGGCCGCGATGCGCGACGAGCCGTTCCTGTACCCCGGCGCGGTCGCCGCCCTGATCCGCAGCCACCTCGACCGGGTGCGCCAGGGCGAGGAGGGCGCCGGGGGCCTGCTGACGCCGCGCGAGGAGGAGGTGCTCAAACTCGTCGCCGAGGGCCACTCCTCGAAGGAGATCGCCGAGCTGCTGTTCATCAGCGTCAAGACGGTCCAGCGGCACCGGGCCAACCTGCTGCACAAACTGGGCCTGCGCGACCGCCTGGAACTGACCAGGTACGCCATCCGCGTCGGTCTCGTCGAACCCTGACCTCGCCCCGGCCGCCCGGGGGCCCGGCCGTCACTCCCCGGCCGGGCCCCGGGCCTGAGGGCCACACCCGCCACTCGCGAAAGGGAACGGCGCATGCGCCCCGCATCTCGCACCGCCCCCTCCGCCCACCGCGGGGCCGCGTGGGTGCTCGCCGCACTGCTGGCCCTGCTGGCGGCCCTGGTCGCCGCCCCCGCCGAGCCCGTCCCCGTCCCCTCCGCCTCGGCCCTCCCGGCCCCCGTCACCGTCCCCGCCGCCGTCGCCGTCTCCCACGCGGAGCCCGGCCCGTACGCCGACGACGGGTGCGGCGCGGGGTGCGCCGCGCGGGCCGGGGCCCGGCACGAGCACCCCGGGGAGCGCCCGGCGGCCCCGGGCCACGCGGTGGCCGCCGCGTGCGGCGGTACGGCCGTCGCCGCACACGGCCACGGGCGGCGCCCGGCCCGGTCTACCGCCCCGCCCGCCTGTCCGCTCCCGTCGCGGCCCGACCGCGGGCGGGCCCCGCCCGTCTCCTCCGGCATCTGACGTCCCGTCCCTTCCCCGTCTTCTTCCGCGGCGCCTCGCGCCGCCTCCCCCGCCGCGGCCCGCGCAGGCCGCTGCCGCGGCATGCCTGCCGGAGGCCCCTGTGAACCGTTCCTCACGGGTGCGGGCGTCCCTCGCCCTCGCCGTGATCGCCGTATCGCTGTACATCGCCGTCACCGTGCCGGTCCGCCTCGGACTGGATCTGCGCGGCGGCACCCAGATCGTGCTGGAGACCCGCTCCACGCCCGCGGTCACCGCCGACGCGGAGACCACCGACCGCACGGTGGAGGTCCTGCGCGGACGCATCGACGCGCTGGGCGTCGCCGAGCCGACCCTCGTGCGCTCCGGAAGCAACCGGATCGTCGTCGAACTGCCCGGGGTCCAGGACCCGAGGAAGGCGGCCGAGGTCCTCGGCCGTACCGCTCAGCTCACCTTCCACGCGGTGCTCGGCACGGCCGAGGCCGCCGGCGGGACCGGCGGCACCGGCGCGTCCGCGCCCCCGGACGCCGAGCGTCCGCGCGAGCGGGTCCTGGCGGACGAGTCCGGCACGAGACTCCGGCTGGCGCCCGCCGAGCTGACCGGACGCCACGTCGAGGGCGCCCAGGCCCGGTTCGACCAGCAGAGCGGCGCCGGATGGCACGTCACCGTGGACTTCAAGGGCGAGGGCCGCGCCGGCTGGGCCCGGCTGACCGGGGAGGCCGCCTGCCATCCGGCCGGAGACCCGCGGCGCCGGGTCGCCATCACCCTCGACGACACCGTGATCTCCTCCCCCGAGGTCGACCCGTCGGTCGCCTGCCGCGCCGGCATCACCGGCGGTTCCACGCAGATCACCGGCTCGTTCGACGACGCGGAGGCCCGCGAGCTGGCCCTGCTGGTCAACGGGGGCGCGCTCCCGGTGCCGGTGGAGACCGTGGAACAGCGCACCGTCGGCCCCACCCTCGGGGAACGGGCCATCGAGGCCGGGGCGTGGGCGGCGGTCGTCGGCACCACGCTGACCGCCCTGTTCATCGTCGTCGTCTACCGGCTGATGGGCGCCTTGGCGGCCCTCGCCCTGGTCTGCTACGGCCTGATCTCCTACGCCGCGCTGGCCGCGCTCGGCGCCACGCTGACCCTGCCGGGCCTGGCCGGGTTCGTCCTGGCGATCGGCATGGCCGTGGACGCCAACGTGCTGGTGTTCGAACGCGCCCGGGAGGAGTACGCCGCCCGCACCCGCCCCAGTCCCCGGTCGGCCCTGACGGCGGGCTTCCGCGGTGCCTTCAGCGCGATCGCCGACTCCAACGTCACCACGCTGATCGCCGCCGCCCTGCTGTTCTTCCTCGCCTCCGGACCGGTGCGCGGTTTCGGCGTGACCCTGGGCATCGGCGTCCTGGCGTCCATGGTCAGCGCCCTGGTCGTCACCCGTGTCCTCGCCGACCTCGCGGTGAACCGTCCGGCGGTGCGCCGCCGCCCCCGCCTCACCGGTATCGCCACCCCCGGCCGGGTCCGCGAGGCCGTACTGCGCCGGGAGCCGCGCCTGATGGGCCGCTCGCGCCGCTGGCTGGCGGTCTCCGCCGCCCTGCTGGCCCTGGCGGGTTCGGGTATCGCGGTGCGTGGTCTGGATCTCGGGGTGGAGTTCACCGGCGGACGCCTCATCGAGTACGCCACCGCGAAGCCGGTCGACCCCGACCGGGCCCGCGCCGCGCTGGCCGACGCGGGCCTGCCGCGCGCGGTGGTCCAGACGTCGGGCGAGGCCGGGCTGTCGGTGCGCACCGAGAAACTGACCGACGCCGAGGCCCACCGGGTCACCGAGGCCGTCGGCGGCCTCGGGGGCGGGGCGGACAAGCTCCGCGACGAGATGATCGGCCCGAGCCTCGGCGAGGAGCTGCGGCGCAACGCGCTCATCGCCCTCGCCGTGGCGCTCGGCGCCCAGTTGCTCTACCTGGCGGCCCGCTTCCGCTGGCTGTTCGGCACCGCCGCGGTCACCGCGCTCGCCCACGACGTGGTGATCCTGGTCGGTGTCTTCGCCTGGCTCGGCAAACCCGTCGACGGGGTGTTCCTCGCCGCGGTGCTGACCGTCGTCGGCTACTCCGTCAACGACTCGGTCGTCCTCTTCGACCGCATCAGGGAGCTGCGCGGACGCCATCGCGGACTGCCGCTGTCCCGGGTCGTGGACCGGGCGGTGGTGCAGACGCTGCCGCGGACCGTCAGCACCGGCATGGGCGCGGTGCTCGTCGTCGGCGCGCTCGCCGTCCTCGGCGAGGACGCGCTCACCGACTTCGCGCTGGCCCTCCTCGTCGGCCTGGCGGTCGGCACGTACTCGTCGGTGTTCACGGCCGCCCCCGTCGCGGTCACGCTGGACCGGCGCGGTGCCGGGCGGACCGGCGTCCGGCGCGCGGGGTAGCGGCCGGGCGGCACCACCGGGTCGTCGGGCGCGGCGGACTCGGACGGCGTGAGGGGGGACATGGCCGCGGGGGAGGCAACCGCTCAGGAGGGGGCGAAGTGGTCCTCCACCAGGTCCCGCACCACGTCCGGGTCCCCGGCGATCAGCGCGTCCAGCAGTGCGGTGTGCTCGTGGGCGTCGGCCACCAGATCGGCGCGTCCGGGCGCCGCGGGCAGGCCGACCAGCGGCCACTGGGCGCGGCGGTGCAGATCCTCGGCGATCCGGACCAGTTGCTCGTTGCCCGCCAGGGCCAGCACCGCCCGGTGGAAGGCGCGGTCGGCCTCGGCGTAGCCGGCCCGGCACCCGGCGGAGGCGGCGCGGACGGTCGCCTCCGCCAGGGGCCGCAGCTCCGCCCAGCGCGCCGCGGGCACCGTACGGGCCAGGCGCAGCATCACCGGCACCTCGATCAGAGCCCGCACCTCGGCCAGTTCGGCCAGCTCCCGGCCGCTGCGCTCCAGGACGCGGAAGCCGCGGTTGGGGACGACCTCGACGGCGCCCTCCAGCGCGAGCTGCTGCATCGCCTCCCGCACGGGGGTCGCCGACACCCCGAACCGCTCGCCGAGCGCCGGGGCCGAGTAGACCTCGCCGGGCTTCAGTTCCCCCGCCAGGAGCGCGGTGCGCAGGGCGTCGAGGATCTGTCCGCGCACGGAGGACCGCTGGATGAGGGGGCGGGTGCGGGGAGCGTGCGGTCCGCCGTGCGGGTGCTCGCCGCGCGCGGGCCCCCCCGCGCCGGGCTGGGGCGGCACCCGGACCTGCCCCGGCGGGCGGGCCGCGGCGGCGTCCGGCCCGGCGGGGCCCTGCGTGCCCTGCTTCACGAGTCCTCCTCCGGGACGTGTCGGTGTGTGGGACGGGACGGGCTGGTGACCCGCCCCGTCGAGCACGATAAGCGCCCGCGCCGACGGTGCACATTCCGGCGAGTGCGGGGTAAGGTAAGGCTTACCTTTAGTCAGCCCGTTGTGAGACGTGGATCGGTGGTCCCGTATGCCCGTGCCCCGTTCGGCCGTCGCGGACGCGTACGCCCGTCTGACCGAGGTCTTCCCCGGGCTGGCCGTCACCGTGCTCGGCCCCGGCGAACCGGCCCCCCGGGGCGGCGGCTGGGTCGCCGCCGCCTCCCTCGCGGAGGGCGGGACCGCGCTGGCGGAGTTCCTCGCCTGGGACGACGCGCAGGTGCTGCGCGACTACGGCCTCAAGGCCCGCCCGGACGTGGTGGCGAGCTTCGGGCTCCACCGGTACGCCTGGCCGGCCTGCCTGCTCGTCACCGTGCCGTGGTTCCTGCACCGCCGGGTGCCCCGGCTGCCCGTGACGCACGTCTCGTTCGACCGCACCGCCCCCGGCCTCTCGCTGGGCCGCATGGCCGTCCGGACGGAGGGTTTCGCCTGCCTGCCCGGCGATCCGGCCGCCGCGCTCCCCGGCGCCCGCGTGGTCGCCGGCGAGGAGGCGCTGCGGGCCGAGGTGCGGGCGGCGGTCGCCGAGCACCTGGAGCCGGTGCTGGCCGGCTTCGGGCCGCGGATGCGGCGGCGCGGGCGCGCCCTGTGGGGCATGGCGACCGACGAGATCGTCGAGGGCCTGTGGTACGTGGCCCATCTGCTCGGCGAGGAGGAGCGGGCGCGGCACGAGCTGGAGCTGCTGCTGCCGGGCGCGACCCGGCCGTACGTCGGGGCGGCGGCGTTCCGCGAGCTGACCGGGCCGGACGGCGAGCCGCTGCGCACCCGGGACCGGGCCAGCTGCTGCATGTTCTATACGGTGCGCCCCGAGGACACTTGCGCCACCTGCCCGCGCACCTGCGACGCGGACCGCGTCGGCCGGCTGACCGCCGCCGCGCGCTGACACCGCTACCACGCCCGCCTGACAGATCACCGAAAACGCCTGCGCGATCACCCGCACAGGCAGGTCTCACTCGAACCCAATTCGCCCTCTTCAAGCGCTAGTTCGATAGCCGAGCCACCCTGGGCACCCCTGTCGCACTCCCTTGGCGGCCTCTTGCCGGGAAACTGCCTGAGCGCCACCGGCTTTGGGCCACCATGGCGGGCGTCACGCCCTATCGCACGGCAAGGGACCCAGATGAGACTGACCGACATATCGCTGAACTGGCTGCTTCCGGGCGCCGTCCTGCTCCTGGGCATGCTGGCGGCGGTTGCGGTGCTCGCGCGCGGCAAGCGCTCCCCGGTGAAGCGCGCGAGCGCGGACGACTCCTGGGAGCGCGCCGAGGAGCGCCGCAGACGCAAGGAGGCCGTCTACGGCACCGTCTCCTACGTTCTGCTGTTCTGCTGCGCCGCGGTGGCGGCGGCGCTCTCCTTCCACGGTCTGGTCGGCTTCGGCGAGCAGAACCTCGGGCTGTCCGGGGGCTGGCAGTACCTGGTCCCGTTCGGTCTGGACGGGGCGGCGATGTTCTGTTCCGTACTCGCGGTGCGCGAGGCCAGTCACGGTGACGCCGCCCTCGGCTCCCGGATCCTGGTGTGGACGTTCGCCCTGGCGGCGGCCTGGTTCAACTGGGTGCACGCGCCGCGGGGCGCGGGCCACGCGGGCGCCCCGCACTTCTTCGCGGGCATGTCCCTGTCGGCGGCGGTCCTGTTCGACCGCGCCCTGAAGCAGACGCGCCGGGCGGCCCTGCGCGAGCAGGGGCTGGTGCCGCGCCCCCTGCCGCAGATCCGCATCGTCCGCTGGCTGCGGGCGCCCCGGGAGACCTACCGGGCCTGGTCGCTCATGCTCCTGGAGGGGGTGCGCAGCCTGGACGAGGCGGTCGAGGAGGTGCGCGAGGACCGGCGGCGGAAGGAGGAGACCCGGCAGCGGCGCCGCGAGCGGCAGCGCCTGGAGCGGGCCCGGCTGAAGGCGATCCGCCGGGGCCACCCGGGGTTCCCCGGGCGGGGCGACGGACCCCAGGTCGAGATCGAGGTGCAGGCGGTGGAACGGGGCGCGGACCGGGCCGCCGCGGAGCCTGCCATATCCGCGCCGCCCACGCGTCCCTCCCTCCAGCCGGTGCGCGGCGGCGGTGACCGGGTCACCGTCGACCTCACGGCGGAGGACGACACCCAGGCCCTGCCGCGCCTGGACTCCCTGGAGCGCAAACTCAAGGACCTGGAGCAGCAGTTCGGCTGACCGGCCCCTGAGGGCGGCCGGCGCCCCCGGCCGTGAGTACGGCTTTTCCGGGCGAGGGCGCGTGGCCACGGGCCACGCCCCTTCGGCGTTCACGCCCCTTTCGCTTCACGCCGCCTCGGTGTTCACGCTGCGCGTCGGTGTTCACGCCGCCTCGGCGTCCAGTTCGAACCAGACCGACTTGCCCACCCCGTGTGCCCGGACACCCCACGCGTCCGCGAGGGACTCCAGCAGCACCAGTCCCCTGCCGTTCGTCGCCTCACCGGAGCCGGGGGCACACGGCCGGGGCCGCCCGGCCACGAAGTCCCGTACCTCCACCCGCACCCCGCGCGGACCGACGGTGGCCGTCAGTACGGCGTCGTCGTCGGTGTGGATGAGCGCGTTGGTGACGAGTTCGCTCGTCAGCAGCTCCGCCACCTCGGAGCGTCCGGGCCTGCCCCAGTGTCGCAGCAGTTCGCGCAGCGCCCGGCGCGCCTCGGGGACAGCCCGCAGGTCCGCCCGTCCCAGTCTTCGCCTGAGCTGGGGCGCCGCCGCGTCGGTGGTGCCGGTCTGCCGCTGTGCCGTGCCGTGTGCCGAGGACGCCCCGGCCGTCGTGGGGCCGCCCCCTCTTGCCTGCCTCTTCATGCCCCCGCCCGCGTGCCGATGTCGGTTTCCCTCCTGCTCGAACACGTTCACGAGGATCCTTGCCCGATCCGGCGCCCGGCAGTCCTGCCGGATGTCCGGGGGCGAAGTTGGCCGAACTCCGCCCCCCTTGCCACAGCGCCGCGAGGGGCGGTCACACCGCTTACGGGCGCGGAATGTTGCGGAGGTTGGAGCGGGCCATCTGGAGCATGCGGCCGACCCCGCCGTCCAGGACGATCTTCGAGGCGGACAGGGCGAAGCCGGTGACCATCTCGGCGCTGATCTTCGGCGGGATGGACAGGGCGTTGGGGTCGGTGAGGACGTGGACGAGGGCGGGGCCCTTGTGCCGGAAGGCGTCCTTGAGCGCACCGGCGAGCTGTTTGGGTTTCTCGACGCGCACGCCGAAGGCGCCGCACGCCTCGGCGACGGCGGCGAAGTCGGGGTTGGTGTTGGCGGTGCCGTGGGAGGGGAGCCCGGCGACCATCATCTCCAGCTCCACCATGCCGAGGGAGGAGTTGTCGAACAGCACCACCTTCACCGGGAGGTCGTACTGCACCAGGGTGAGGAAGTCACCCATCAGCATGGAGAAACCGCCGTCGCCGGAGAGGGTGACGACCTGCCGCCGCCGGTCGGTGAGCTGGGCGCCGATCGCCATCGGCAGCGCGTTGGCCATCGAGCCGTGCGAGAAGGAGCCGATGATGCGGCGGCGCCCGTTGGGGGTGAGGTAGCGCGCCGCCCAGACGTTGCACATGCCGGTGTCGACGGTGAACACCGCCTCCTCGTCGGCCATTTCGTCCAGGACCGCCGCCACGTACTCGGGGTGGAGGGGGACGTGCTTGTCGACCTTCTTCGTGTACGCCTTGACGACTCCCTCCAGCGCGTCCGCGTGCTTCTTCAGCATCTTGTCCAGGAAGCGCCGGCTCTTCTTGGCCTTCACCCGCGGGGTCAGGCAGCGCAGGGTCTCCTTCACGTCGCCCCACACGGCGAGGTCCAGCTTGGAGCGGCGGCCCAGGTGCTCGGGCCGGATGTCGACCTGCGCGATCTTCACGTCGTCGGGCAGGAAGGCGTTGTACGGGAAGTCGGTGCCGAGCAGGATCAGCAGGTCGCACTCGTGGGTGGCCTCGTAGGCGGCGCCGTAGCCGAGCAGCCCGCTCATCCCGACGTCGAACGGGTTGTCGTACTGGATCCATTCCTTCCCGCGCAGCGCGTGCCCCACCGGCGCCTTGATCTTCTCCGCGAACGCCATGACCTCGGCGTGCGCCCCTGCCGTGCCGCTGCCGCAGAACAGGGTGACCTTGTCGGCCTCGTCGATCAACCGGACCAGCCGGTCCAGCTCGTCGTCGCCCGGGCGGACGGTGGGCCGCGAGGTGACCAGGGCGGTCTCGGCGGCCCGCTCGGGGGCGGGCTCCCCCGCGATGTCGCCGGGCAGGGCGACGACGCTCACGCCGCGCCGGCCGACGGCGTGCTGGATGGCGGTCTGGAGCACCCGCG
Source organism: Streptomyces sp. NPDC052020 (assembly GCF_040680575.1). NCBI lineage: Bacteria > Bacillati > Actinomycetota > Actinomycetes > Kitasatosporales > Streptomycetaceae > Streptomyces > Streptomyces sp. NPDC052020. The sequence goes on along the minus strand of NZ_JBFAWY010000031.1, from coordinate 38,729 downwards.
GCATCTGGCGCGGACTGGAGATGAGTTCGCAGTAGTGGCTGCACTCGGTGAAGAGCCGGTCGGGGTGGGTCTCCTGGAAGTAGCCGAGGCCGATCTCGCTGGAGGGGATGTGGGAGGCGAGGGCGAGGACGGGGGCCATGGAGCGGTGGGCGTCGTACAGGCCGTTGATGAGGTGGAGGTTGCCCGGCCCGCAGGAGCCGGCGCACGCGGTCAGCTTGCCGGTGATCTGCGCCTCGGCGCCTGCGGCGAAGGCGGCGCTCTCCTCGTGCCTGACGTGCACCCAGTCGATGGCGGCGTTGCGGCGTACGGCGTCCACGACGGGGTTGAGGCTGTCGCCGACGACGCCGTACAGGCGCCGGACTCCGGCGCGGGCGAGGATGTCGACGAACTGTTCCGCGACGTTCTGTCTGGCCATGGCTGTGGTGTGCCCTCCGGTCCGCTGGGTCCTCGGGTTGCTCCGGGTTCCTCTGGGTCCCATGAATCCACAGCGGGCGCCGTCACGCCTCCCACACGGCGGCGGCCGTACGGTCGTCGGCGTAGCCCTTCACCCTGACCCGGGCGTCGGCGAGGAAGGCGGCCAGGCCCGGCGGGGTGGGGCCGGACCAGCGCCGCGCCAGGTGTTCGCGCAGTTCGTCCTCGCCGCGCAGCGGCTCGGCCAGACCGGCGGTGCACATCAGGAGCACATCACCCGGGCGGGCGAGGGAGACGCGGAAGCGGAAGGGTTCGCGGGGCGGCGTTCCGGCCGGTTCGCCGTGCGGAGCGGGCGGGGTGGCGAGGTCCGGGTCAGGGGTGGGCCGGTCGCCCTCGGGTGTCCGGTCCGGCGGCGGGCCGTACCCGGCGGCCGGGGTTCCGGTGACGCCGGCGGCGTCCGGCTCCAGGTCCTGCCAGGTGCCGTCGCGCAGCCGGAACAGTCCGCCCGCGCCGACGCCGAAGAACACGCGCGTACGGCAGTCGGGGTCGCCCGGCAGCAGCAGACAGCGCAGGGTGGCCGTGTACGTGTCGGGGGCGAGGTCCTGTTCGGCGGCGTCGGCGCGGAGCTTGCCGAGGCTGCGGTCGGTGAGGCGGTGCAGCCCGGCCTTCAGGTCGCCGCGCCGCCCGGCCCGGACGTCCGCCAGCAGTTGGAGGTGGCTGCGGCCGACGGCCCGGCCGATCCAGCGGCAGAGGTCGGCGGCGGCGCGGTGCGCCCCCGGAGCGGCGCGGGCCCCGGTGGCCATCGCCACCACGATCAGTGCCTGGTCGCCCGTGCCGAAGCGGGCGGTGAGCAGGGCGTCGCGGCGCCGCTCCCCACGGAACCGGGGGGAGTCCCCGCGCAGCGAGAGGGCGCGCAGGGTGCAGGTGCCGTAACGGGCGCCGTCCAGCACGGTGTCCGGGATCAGGTCGTCGAGGCCGTCGGGGTCGGCGGCCGGCAGCGCGGTCGGTTCGGGGTCGTAGGTGGGCGGGCCGGAGCCGACGTAGTCGGGGGACGGGGGCGGTACGACGGCGGCCCGGCCGGCGGCCCGGCCGTCCCCGGGGGCCGGCGGGGGCTGGTCGATCGGGGGTTCGCCCGGGGCCTCGGGGGCGTCCTGCCCCGAGGCAGGGGACGGGGACTCCGGCGGGGCGGGCGTCCGCAGGGGGAACGAGGGCGGGGGTGGGGGCGGAGGCGGGGACGTGCGCGGGTCGGGGGGCCTCCGGGCGGCCGGGACGTGCGCGGCGGGTGTCCCGGCGGGGCGGGACGGCGCTCCCGGCGGCGTGTCCGGGGTTCCGGGCGCCGGACTGGGCGGGAAGGTGACGGGACCGGCCGGTGCGGCGCGCGGACCTTCCCAGGGTGCGCGCGGCGGGGCGGCCGGATCCCCGGCGCGGGGCGAGACACCCACCGAACCCCCGGCATCCGGCGCGGCCCCCACCGGGTCCCCGGAACCGTACGAAACGTCTGCCGAATCCCCGGTACGCCCTGCGCTTCCCCCGGGCTCCCCGGTGCTCCCGGCGGGGATGCGCGGGTCCGCGGCGCGCGGTGCCGGGACGCCGTTGGCGGCGCGGGGTGCCGGGACGCCGTTCGTGGTGTGCGGCGTGCGGGGCGGCCGTTCGCCGGGGGCGGGTGAGCCGGTGGCCCCGCCCGTGCCGTCCGCCGGCGGTCCGTCCGTCTCCGTCACCGCCCCGGCCGCGGAGGCGAACCGGTCGTCCAGGGAATCGGCCGCGGCCGCGGGACCCGTGTCGCCGGTGGTGTCGTCGTACAACTGGCCCCACCAGTCGTCGTCGTGACCGGTGGGACTTCCCCCCTGCTGGCTCATGTCCCCGATTGTCCACCGCACGAGCCGTGGGAAAACGGGTCATCCGGAAATTGCGCCGGGCGGCGACCGGCGGGAACACCGCGTCGGGTGAGGCGTCGAACAGCCATGCGGTGCGGTCGCCGGGCGGCCGCCCCCCCACCGAAGGACCGTCCGGCGAGCGAAGGTGACCCGGACCCCCGGCGCCGCGGCGCCCCCACCTTGGCGGAGGGACGGCCGGTACGGCGATGATGTCCCGAGGCGGGTTTGCGCCGTGGCCGTTTCCCGCCACGGGCGGCAGCGCGGGCCGGTTCTGGGGAGGGGCGACGCTTGATGCTGGGAGTGCTGGGGCTGGACGAGACGCATGAGGCGGCGTACCGGGCGCTGGTCTCTGCGGGCGCCGCCGACGTGCCCGATCTCGCGCGGCGGCTGGCGCTCGGCGAGCAGGCCACCGAGCGCGCCCTGCGCCGGCTGGAACGGCAGGGGCTCGCGGCGCAGTCCTCGGCGCGGCCCGGCCGCTGGGTCGCCGCGCCGCCGGGCGTGGCGCTGGGCGCGCTGCTCGCCCAGCAGCGGCATGAGCTGGAGAGGGCGGAGCTGGCGGCGGCCCTGCTGGCGGAGGAGTACCGGGCGGCGGCGGCCGAGCCCGCGGTGCACGATCTGGTCGAGGTGGTGATCGGCGCGGCGGCGGTCGCGCAGCGCTTCCTCCAGCTCCAGCTCGGGGCGAGCGAGGAGGTGTGCGCGCTGGTCACCGGCAATCCGATGGCCGTCAGCGGCATGGAGAACGACGCGGAGGAGCAGGCGGCGGGGCGCGGTGTGCGCTACCGGGTGGTGGTCGAGCGCGCGGTGCTGGACCTGCCGGAAAGCCTCACCGAGCTGACGGCCGCGCTCGGCCGCGAGGAGCAGGTGCGGGTGGTGGACCGGGTGCCGACCAAGCTGGTGATCGCCGACCGGTCGCTGGCCCTGGTGCCGCTCACGCGGCGCAGCGCGGAGCCCGCCGCGCTGGTCGTCCACGCCAGCGGGCTGCTGGAGCTGCTGGCCGGGCTGTTCGAGTCGGTGTGGCGGAGCGCGCTGCCGTTGCGGCTCGGCGCGTCCGGGATGACGGAGCGGGAGCCGGACGGTCCCGACCCCACCGACCTGGAGATCCTCTCCCTGCTCCTGGCCGGTCTGACCGACGCGAGCGTCGCCAAGCAGCTCGATCTGGGGCTGCGCACCGTGCAGCGCCGGGTGAAGCGGCTGATGGAACTGACCGGGGTGACGACCCGGTTGCAGCTGGGCTGGCACGCGTACGAGCGGGGCTGGGTGGCGCGGGAGCACTGACGCCGCCCGGCCCGCGCGCGGCCGCCGCCCCGCCCGGACACAGCCGTTGTCCGGCCCACCCGCGGCCGCCGTCCGGAGGTTCTGCGATCCCGCCGGGCCTCCGGCACTCTGGTCGGATGGGAGTGGTGGAACTCCTGCTGGCCGGCCTGGTCATCGTGCTCGGGCTGTGCGGAGTGCTGCTGCCCGGGGTGCCCGGCTCGTGGCTGGTGTGGGCCGGGGTCTCGTGGTGGGCGTTGCGGGATCCCCGCCCGGTGGCGTGGAGCGTGCTGGTGGGGGCCACGGCCGTGCTGCTGCTGTCCCAGGCGGTGCGCTGGGCCCTGCCGCCCCGGCGGCTGCGGGCGAGCGGCGCGGGCCGGCGGCTGACGGCGTTCGCGGGAGCGGGGGCGCTCCTCGGGTTCCTGCTGATCCCGGTGGTGGGGGCGATCCCCGGCTTCCTGGGCGGTGTCTACCTCGCCGAACGGCTGCGGCTGGGCCGGCACGGCGAGGCGGTGGCGGCGCTGCGCACGGCGATGCGCTCGGGCGGCTCCAGCGTGCTGGCGGAACTGTTCGCCTGCCTGCTGGTCGCGGCGGCGTGGCTGGTCGCGGTCATCGCGGGCTGAGGTGCGCGGGGGCGTCCGCCCGGCCCAGGGCGCCCTCCAGCGTGAGGAGCCAGGTCTTGCGGGTGAGCCCGCCCGCGTACCCGGTCAGGGTCCCGTCCGCGCCGATCACGCGGTGGCAGGGCCGCACGATGAGCAGCGGGTTGGCGCCGATCGCGCCGCCGACGGCGCGCACCGCGGCCCGGGAGACGCCGATCCGCGCGGCGATCTCGCCGTAGGTCGTGGTCCGGCCGTACGGCACGGCGTCGAGGGCGTCCCACACGCGGGTGCGGAAGGCGGTGCCCTCGGCGCGCAGCGGCAGCCGGAACTCCGTGAGCTCCCCGGCGAAGTAGGCGGCGAGCTGGTCGGCGGCCTCGCGGAACGGCCCGGGGTCGTGCCGCCAGCCGTCCTGCACGGTGCGTCCGCCCTTCTGCCCGGGGACCGACAGGGAGGTGAGCGCGCCGTCCGGGCCGGCGGTGAGGAGCAGGCGTCCGACGGGGCTGTCGAGCGCGGTCCAGTACGTGGGGGCGTCCGCGGTGCCGGGGGCCGCCGCGTCGGTGATCGTGCCGTAGGTCGTCACGAGAACTCCAGCTCTCCGGCTGCACGCAGGTGGTGCAGGGCGTACGAGCGCCAGGGGCGCCAGGTGTCGGGCAGGTCGGCGCCGGGCGGGGCGACGTCCGGGTCGCCGAGGGCGCGGGTGCGGATGGCGGCGGCCGTGGCGGCGTCCAGGCCGGGCAGGGCGAGCAGGGCCCGGTGGGCGTCGTCCCGGTCGGCGCCGGGGTCCAGGCGTACGTCGCCGTCGGCGAGGGCGGCGGCGAGGGCGCCCAGGGGGCCGGGCTCTGCGTCGGCGAGGGCGGCCGGCTCGGGGAAGACGTGGGTCAGGCCGCCGCACGGGGCGTCCAGCCGTTTGCCGTACCGCTGGACCAGCCGCGCGGCCCGCGCGCTCCCCGTCAGCGCCCGCACCGCGAGTTCCTCGGGGTCGGCGGCGCCGGGTGAGCGCAGTCCGGGGCGGGCGGCGACCAGCGGGGCGAGCCGGGGGTCGGCGCCGAGCCGCTCGTCGACGGCGTACGGGTCGGCGTCGAGGTCGAACAGGCGCCGCAGCCGCTGGACGGCGGTGGTCAGGTCGCGGTGGTCGGTGAGGTGCAGCCGGGCGTCCAGCCAGCCGCCGGGGTGGGCGCCGCGCGAGGCGGCTCCCGGGCTGCCCGGGCGTTCGTGGACGGCGGCGATCGCGGTGCCGTGCGGGAGGCGGAGGGTGCGCCGGTAGACGCGGCGGCCGGGGGTACCGGTCACCTCCTCGACGCCGGGGACGGCCTCCCGCTGGAGCAGGTCGAAGACGGACCGGGCCTGGTAGGGGCCGCGGTGGGCGAGCCGCAGCGGGATCCCGGCGGCCGGGGTCGCCCGGCGGCGGGCCGCCCGTCCGCCGCCGGGCGCGGCGGCGCGCAGTTGGCTCGGGGTGGCCGCGTACACGGCGCGGATGGTGTCGTTGAACTGCCGCACGCTGGCGAACCCCGACGCGAAGGCGATCTCGGTGACCGGCAGTCCGGTGGTCTGGAGCAGGACCCGTGCGGTGTGCGCGCGCTGGGCGCGGGCCAGGGCGACCGGCCCGGCGCCCAGCTCGGCCGTCAGCTGCCGCTGCACCTGCCGGGGGCTGTAGCCGAGGCGGGCGGCGAGGCCGGCGACGCCCTCCCGGTCGACGACGCCGTCGCCGATCAGCCGCATGGCGCGGCCGACGACGTCGGCGCGCACGTTCCACTCCGCCGAGCCGGGCGCGGCGTCCGGACGGCACCGCCGGCAGGCCCGGAACCCGGAGCTCTGCGCGGCGGCGGCCGTCGGGAAGAACCGCACGTTGTGCCGTTTCGGCGTGACCGCCGGGCAGCTGGGCCGGCAGTAGATGCCGGTCGTCTCGACGGCGAAGAAGAACGCGCCGTCGAACCGGGCGTCCCGGCTGCGCACGGCCTCGTATCGGGTGTCCTCGTCCATCACGCTGTCCAGTCTCCGCCAGACCGGGCGGATCGGGCTGGCGGAAATCGGACATGGCGTCGGCCGGTGTGGCCGTCCGTCAGCGCAGACGGCCGCGCTTGGCCTCCATCGCCGCCCTGCCCTGGGCGCCCCGGCGCTTCCATTCCTTGCGGATCTCGGCGCGCAGCCGGGCGTCGGTCTTGGCGACGATGCGCTGGTTCTCCCGCAGCAGCTTGTGGTAGCTCTCCAGCCGCCGCTCGGGCAGTTCCCCGGCGTCGAGGGCGGCGCGGACCGCGCAGCCGGGCTCGCTCTCGTGCGCGCAGTCGTGGAAGCGGCACTCGGCGGCCAGTTCCTCGATCTCCGCGAAGACCTGGCCGACGCCGTCACCCGCGTCCCACAGTCCGACGCCGCGCAGTCCCGGGGTGTCGATCAGCGCGCCCCCGCCGGGCAGGGGCAGCAGGTTGCGGGTGGTCGTGGTGTGGCGTCCCTTGCCGTCCACGTCGCGGGTGGCCCGCACGTCCATGACATCCTCGCCGAGCAGGGCGTTGGCGAGGGTGGACTTGCCCGCTCCGGACTGCCCGAGCAGCACGGCCGTGCCGCCGCCGACGACGGCGGACAGGACGTCGAGCCCTTCGCCGCGCAGGGAGCTGACGGGCAGCACCGGCACGCCCGGGGCGGCGCTCTCGATGTCCTGGACGAGGTGGGAGAGCGTCACGGGGTCCGGCACGAGGTCGGCCTTGGTGAGCACGACCACGGGCTGCGCCCCGGACTCCCAGGCGAGGGCCAGGAACCGCTCCACGCGGGCGAGGTCGAGTTCGACGGCCAGCGACACGGCGATGATCGCCTGATCGACGTTGGCGGCGAGGATCTGCCCCTCGGACCGCTCGGAGGAGGTGGAGCGCACGAAGGCGGTACGGCGCGGCAGCAGCGTCCGCACATACCGCGGATCACCCCCCTCGGGATCGACGGCGGCCCAGTCCCCCGTGCAGACGACCTTCATCGGGTCCCGGGGGACGACGAACTCGGTGTCGGCCCGGACGGTGCCGACCGCGGTGACGACGTCGCAGAGCCCGCGATCGACGCGGACGACACGGCCGGGCACGAGTCCCCGCTCGGCATACGGAGCGAACTCAGCCTCCCAGCCCGTGTCCCAGCCGTACGGCACGAGCGGATGCGAGGAGGACGAACTCTGGAGAGAGGAGGAAGACAAGGGGTGACCCTTCAGAGGGGTGGCCCCGGCACCGCGCGCTGGCGCGGAAAAAGGTGTGAGGTCAGCCGGCGGCCACAGAGGTGGACTTGACGAACTTCCGGATGCGGGCAACGCCCGTCGCAGCGACAGCCATCGGTCAACACCTCCCGAGCACGTAGAACGACTACCGGCGGCAGAGCATCCACCGGATCGTGCATAACCCTAGCCACCCCTCTTGGGTATGCACCAGCTAATTACCGGCACCACACTCCGGCCTGATGAGGTCACACGGCCTGCGGCGGCGCAAGCGGCGACATCCGCAGCAGCGTCATGGTGGAGGCACCGTCGCCGCAGCGCTGCGGGAGGCAGCGTGAGAGGGCGGTGCCCACCGAAGTGGCAGCCCTGTCACGTCGGCGGCCCGCCCTCGCGGCGGCTGCGGCGCCCGGAGCAACACCTGCATGCGTGCGCGGTGCCGTGCTGGACGCCGTGAAGCGGGGCTGGCGGTACCCCGCCAGACAGCCTGCGTCAGTGCACCTTGGGATTCACGCTGAAATCAGAAACTTCTCCTTCGGAGATCGAGCTGGCCTGGATCACTCAAGAACTGAATTGAAGCGGCTCGCCAAGGAGAGACCTTGGCGGGCCGCTTCGACCGCACTGTTATGTCACTTGCCGCTCGTAGTGGCGAACTGCAGCACGGTGCAGTCGGAAACCCACCACGGAAGACCCTCGCGTACCTCGTTCAGCTTGCGCCCCGTATAGTCCGGCGGAGCGTCGGGGACACCCTCGGCTTCAAGGAGATAGAAGTCCGCCCCTTGGCCAGTGACGGAAAGCTCGCCGCCCGGGAAGAGGTCGAGGTCCATCCGCCATCCCTTTCGTGCCGCCGATGGTGTGCTCGACATGATCGCGAAGGACAGCAGGTCACGCTCCAGGGGCTCCTCATTCCACTGGAATGACGCAAGCCCCCGGACCACGAGCAGGGCGGCGTTGCCCGTGCGGTACTGGAGGGCGCTGCGCATGTCGAGGAGCAGCCCGGCCCTGCCGGTGAGGGGGCACACCCTGCAGTCGAGGAGGCCGGTCTCCTGCAACGCATCGGACTCCCGCAGCGGGTCCCAGTCGACGGGATCCGCCGGCGTGCCGTCCTGGGAGCCTCTGAAGAGGTCTTCGATGGAAGTCATGGAATCGGGATGTGCTTGTAGGGGTCGTTGTTGGGGATGCCGACCTGACCCGTGATGGGGTTCATGGACTGGCCCTCGTTCATGTAGATCACGCACCCGTTCGGGTACGGGTATTTACCCTTCGCGACCGGGTCCATCACACGGACGCACCTCACCTTCTTGTTGAGCCCGTTGGCGATGGCCTCGCTCTCCTTGATCTCGTAGACCCAGCCCTTGCCCTTGTCTGTCACAGCGACGGCCTTTCGCCCCTTGGGCAGCCAGGGCGTCCCCCCCCCCCCCCCCCCCCTTGGGCCCGACGACGTTGCCGATCAGGCACCGGCTGTTGTGGACCAGCACTGGGGTGTCGCCGACCAGTACGTAGTACGAGTGCAGGTCCTTGACCGTAAGGTTGCAGGTGCGCGCGTACTGGCTGGAGAAGCGGTTGGCCCGGACAGTGACGATGTCGCCATCGTCCCGGTTTGTCGGGATGTAGCACTTCGGCTTGCTTTCGCTTTCCTTTTTCCGCTTCTCCGCGGCGAGGCGCCGGGCTTCGGCTTCCTCAGCCGTGTGCTTGGCCGCGATGTCCTTCCACGCCGCGGCTGCGTCCTTCTTGGCCTCCTCGGCGCTCTCGCCTGCTGCCAGCGCATCGGCCTGGGCGCGGTCGCTCGCTACCCGGGCCTCGTAGGCCGAGGTGCGGGCGTACTCGGCCGAGAACTCGGCCTGGGCTGCGGACTCCTCGGCTGCGATGGCGTCCTGGTTCGCACGGTTGGCCGCGGCGCGCGCGGTAGCCGCGGACGCCTTGGCCCGCGCGGCGCTGCTCTCTGCTTGGCCGGCGGCGGCGTCGGCGTCGGCTGCGTAGTTCCCGGCCTCCCTTGCGCTCTGCGCGGCGTCCTGCTTGGCCTTTTCCGCGTCGGCGGCGGCCCCCTTCGCCTCGGCGGCGGCCTGGGAGGCGAGGGCGGCGTTCTTCCGGGCGGTGGCCGCGATTTCCTGGCCCTCGGCGATCAGCCGCTGGACCTGGGCGATGTGGGTGGCCGCGAGGCCGTCCTTGCGGGCGGCCATGTGCTGGCCCGCATCGACGAACGCCGCCCGTCTCGCGGCCCCGGTGCCGGGCCGGGAAGGCCGGCCGGTGCCGGGGCCGCGGCCGTCCGCGGCCGCCCCGGTGCTCCGGCTGGGGTTCACGTCCCCTGGCCCCCCGGTGAACCCCCGGCAAAGTGCCGGGGGCGGGGTCACCGCCTCAGGTCAGGCCCCCACCGGCTCGTCCGCCGGAAGGCTGTCCATGAAGGAGCTGACCGAGAAGACCGCGCGGCCGGCGCCGGGCGGGCCGTAGCCGGGGGGCGAGGAGAGGCCGAAGTCCTCCATGGTCTGGCGGTAGGCCTGGAGGAGGCGGATGTGGTACTCCAGCGGGGCGCCCTGGGGGTTGGCCTTGCCGAGCGGGGTGGTCGGCTCGGGGCACCAGGTGGTGAAGCGGGGCGTGATGCCGTGCGACATGAAGAAGCGCAGGCCCTCGGTGGTCGACTCGATCGCCTCGTCGACCGTCTTGAAGCCGAACGGCTCGGCCATCTCCACGCCCGCCACGAAGTTGGGGATCACGTTGCGCGCGCCGAAGACGTCCGCCGAGTCCAGGATGCGCTTGTGCCACTCGTCGCGGCCGACGTAGCGCTCCTTGCCGGGGCAGTACATCTTGAACAGGTACTCGTCCCACACCTCGAAGTTGGGGTGGTAGATCTGCACGCCGTAGTCCTTGAACCGCTGGACGTCGGCCTTGGGCAGCGCCTGGGCGACGACCTTGCCGATCCAGCGGCCCGGGAAGCGCTCCTCGATGGCCTTGGCGTAGTGGCCGTAGAAGTCGGCCTCGTCGCGGCCGGCGACCGTCTTGGTGATGGCGCCGCCGGTGAGGGTGTAGGCGGTGGACGCCTTCTGGGTGTCGTAGCGGTCGATGATCTCCAGGGCTTCGAGGACCTCCTCGACGTCCTTCACGCCCGTGTACGGCCGCCCGGCCGCCTTGTGCTGGCGCCAGTTGTGATTGATGTCGCAGTACTGGCACTCCTCCTTGGCGCCGAAGTACTGGCAGACGCGGAAGACGGTCAGGTAGATCAGGTAGCCCCACTGGATGGTGGGGGCCACCTCCATGACGGACTTCCCGTTGGACAGCTTGTGCCGGTAGTACTCGGGCATGGGCGGCACGCCGACGTCCGAGATGCGCCTGCCGTCCAGGTAGAGGCCGAGCATGCCGTCCTCGTCGGCGGCCACGCGGTAGGGCGAGGCCGGGTTCACGCGGACCGAGACGACGGTGCGGCGCAGGTCGTAGGGGCCGCCGGTGAGGATGATCTCCTCGGGCGGGCGGCGCAGCGCGGCCTCGCCCAGCTCGGGCAGGGTGCCGTGGTCGAAGGAGAAGATGAAGTACGACTTCGGCTTCACCTCCCCGGACTCGTTGTCACTGAGGGCCGAGGGGTCGAAGGCCACGCCGCCCCGCAGCAGGTCCTCCTTGAAGACGGCCTCCCGCGGCACATGCGGAAACCGCTCCATCAGATCCTCGACCAGCGCGGTACGGCTGTCCATCCGTCTCTCCTCCCGGCTCAGGCGTACGACATCTCACGGTATGCCCCCGCCTTCGCGCCGTCCGTGCCGGGTCCCCCCGGACCGCGCGGCGTGTCCTGTCCGGGCGTGCCGGGCGGGAGCCCCGGGCCCCTGGTACGGGCGTGCCCCGGGCCGGGCCCGGGGGCACGGGGGCGCCCGGCCGGTTCCCGCTTCCCCCACCTGGGTGACGGCCCGGACCGGTCCCCCGGATAGGTTCCAGCGGTGACCTCCTGGCGCTCGACTCCCCGGAAAGGGGCGACCGGATGACCGAGACCGTGACCAACTGGGCCGGAAACATCACCTACGCGGCGAAGGAACTGCACCGGCCGCACTCCCTCGACGCGCTGCGGGCGCTGGTCGCGCGCAGCCCGGCCGCGCGGGTGCTGGGCAGCGGGCACTCCTTCAACGACATCGCCGAGCCCGGCGCCGAGGGCGTGCTGCTGTCGCTGGCCGCGCTGCCGCCGGAGATCGACGTGGACACCACGGCCCGCACGGTCCGCGTCGGCGGTGGTGTGCGGTACGCGGAACTGGCCCGCCGGGTGCACGCGCACGGGCTCGCGCTGCCGAACATGGCCTCCCTGCCGCACATCTCGGTGGCCGGGTCGGTCGCGACCGGCACCCACGGCTCCGGGGTGGGCAACGGCCCGCTGGCCGCCGCCGTGCGAGAGGTCGAGCTGGTGACGGCGGACGGCTCGTCGGTGGTGATCGGGCGGGGGGACGCGCGGTTCGGCGGAGCGGTCACCTCGCTGGGCGCGCTCGGCGTGGTCACCGCGCTCACCCTGGACCTGGAGCCTGCCTTCGAGGTCGAGCAGTACGTCTTCACCGAACTGCCGCTCGACGGGCTGGACCCCGACGCCTTCGAGGCGGTCATGGCGGCGGCCTACAGTGTGAGCCTGTTCACGGACTGGCGGGCGCCCGGTTTCCGGCAGGTGTGGCTGAAGCGGCGCACCGACCAGCCGCTGCCCGCTTTCCCCTGGGCCGCGCCCGCCACCGTGAAGGCGCACCCCGTCCCCGGCATGCCCGCCGTCAACTGCACCGAGCAGCTGGGCGTCCCCGGGCCGTGGCACGAACGGCTGCCGCACTTCCGGGCCGAGTTCACGCCGAGCAGCGGCGCGGAGCTCCAGTCGGAGTATCTGATGCCGCGCCGGCACGCCCTCGGCGCGCTGCGCGCGCTGGACGCGATACGGGCGACGGTGGCCCCGGTGCTCCAGATCTGCGAGGTGCGCGCGGTGGCCGCCGACGAGCAGTGGCTGAGCCCGTCCTACGGGCGGGACACGGTGGCCGCGCACTTCACCTGGGTCGAGGACACCCGGGCGGTGCTGCCGGTGGTGCGGCGGGTCGAGGAGGTGCTGGGCGCCTTCGAGCCGCGGCCGCACTGGGGGAAGGTGTTCACGACTCCGGCGGCACGGCTGCGCGGGCGGTATCCGCGGCTGGACGACTTCCGCGCGCTGGCGCGGGAGCTGGACCCGGCGGGGAAGTTCACCAACGCGTTCGTGCGGGACGTGCTGGGCGGGTGACCTCCCTCGGCACACACCCTGTCAGTCCTCCGGTGAAGTGCCGTCAGTTCCCCGTCAGTCCCCCGGTGGACTGCCGTCAGATGCCGTCAGACCCCGGCGGGCTGCCGGCCGCCCGGCGATACGCTTCCCCGGTGAGTGACCGACGGATGGCTGCCTACGCCGCCGAGGGCGCCGTGTGGCCCCGGCTGGCCCGCCTGCTGCCGGACCCCGGGGACGTGGACGACGTGCGGGCGTGCTGGGACATCGGGGAGCAGGAGGCGGGACTGGACGTCCTGGTGGCACGGCTCCGCGCCCAGGGCCTGGCGATCGGGGACGCGGAGCGGGCGGAGCTCGCGGCGATGGCCGGGCAGTGGGGCGAGGGGGACCGGCTCGGGGAGACCATCGTGGCCCTCCCCCGGGACCCCGCCCGGCCCGCGCCGCCGCGGGTCCTCGCGGACGGCGCCGAGGAGCCGCTGCCGGTGCGGTCGGTCCTGCCGGACCACCCGCAGGAGGAGCTGTTCCTCCTGCCGTGGATCGCCTGCCGGTCCCGCGACCGGGTCCTGGCCCGGGCGCACTGGTGGGAGGAGTGGGGCGCCTGGTCCCACCTCACCCGGGCGTACGTCCTGTTCGCCGCCGGGCGGCCCGTCCCGCCGCGGCTGTTCCCGGTCGAGGAGGAGGGGGCGGTCTGGTCGGCGCTGGTTGCGCTGCGGGCGGACGCGGACCGCGGGTGAACCGGGTGGGACGGCCGGAGGCCGGGACAGCCGGAGGACGATCCGCCCGGTTCGCCGAAGGAGCCTCAGTGGTCCGCGCAGCACGGCGTCGGGTTGGGGACCTCGAAGGGGACGAGGGTGCCTCCGGCGGCCGGTACGGCGGCCAGTACGAGCCGGCCGTCCCGCCACTGCGGGCGTACGTGGTCCCGCGTCACCAGCAGGGTGTGCGGGGCGGGCCGCTCCGGGGTGCCGAGCACCGTCACGGCGTCGATCGCGGAGCGCGCCAGCAGGTCCGCGACCGTCAGTGTGCCCGTGAGGGAGGCGGCGCCCGGGTAGAGCACCGCGCGGCCCGCCGCCTCCGGCACGCCCGGGGTCACGTCGTACCCGCGCTCCGTGAGCCGCTCCGGGACGGTGCGCGGGAGCGGCCCGGCCGGCCGGGCCAGGGACACCGCCACGTGCGGGCGGTCGCCGCGCACCAGGTGGGTGCAGCCGAACACGTCCCCGGGCAGGGCGAGTTCGGCCGCCACCGCGTGGAGGAGGTGGTCGGCCGCGCGCGGGTCCGGCGTTCCCGCGTCCACGGTGAGGGCGTACGGCGGTGTCACGAGGGCAGGACCCACACCGGGTTGGAGTAGAACCACAGGTCGCGCCAGGGGTCGGCGTCGCCGACGACGTCGAGGGCCGGTCCCGCCGGGTCGACGGCGGCACCCATCGCGCCGACGGCGGTGCGGTTGCCGTCGGTGCCGCGCAGCCGGACGTAGACGGGGCGGTCGACGCGGCCGAGGTGGTAGGTGAGGCGGACCGTGCCGGTCTCCTTGGTCACCTCGTACGACGTGACGACCTTGGCGGTGGGGGCGGTGAAGGTGTCCTTGTCCTTCGCCTCGCCCGTCACATCGCCCTGGATGACGTCCACGCGGGCCAGCCTCGGGACGAAACCGGCCCAGTTGGGGCCGCCGGCCAGGGCCACGTCGGCGGTCAGGGTGACGTGCGCGCCCTTCTTCACGTGCAGCGCGCCGCCGAGCGTGGCCCAGCGGCCGCCGCCCGCCACGCGCACGTCGAGGGCGTCGACGAGCTGCCCGTGGTCGACCCAGATGCGGCCCGCGCGGATGCCGTCCATGACGGCGGCGTAGGAGAAGCCGTCGGCGCCGACGTGGGTGCGGCTGTACTGGCCGGGCCAGTAGTCGCCCTGGGTGATGTCGATCCTGCCGCCGTAGACCGGGTCCGGGTGGCGGCCGTGGGCGGTGAAGTCGCCGCCGGGGCCGCGTACGGCGGTGTCGGCGTAGACCTGGTGGGAGTCGGAGTTGGCGGTGATCCACCACGGCTTGCCCTCGGCGAGGAGGCTGTCCCACAGGCCGCCGACGGTGGCGGTCATCCAGTCGAAGCCTCCCCAGGTGCGGTAGGACTCCAGCGGGTAGCCGGGGAAGGAGTTGGCGCCCGGGCCGTTGTCGTAGATGCCCCGGGCGCGGGCCATGCCGAGCGGCGCGGGCAGCCCGGCGGCCTGGTGGCCGGGGGCGCCCTCGAAGCCGACGGCGATCCGCCGGCTCGCGGGGGTCGCGTCGCGCCAGGCGCGGATCTCGTGCGGGGAGTCGACGCCGCGCCGCGCCGGGTGGTTGGCGAGCATCAGCGCGTCCTCGACCTTGCGCCGCCTGACCTGGTCGTGGAGGAAGGCGAGACCGGCGACGGCGAGCGCCTCGTTGGCGGGCGTGGAGTCGGTGGCGCCCTTGACGCCGCCGTCGTAGTCGGTCTCGAACTGCTTGAGGACGGCGACCTCGTGCGCGCCCGGGTGCACGAAGACGGTGCCGTGCTCGGCGGCCGGGATGTTCCACTCCAGGCCCTGGAAGACGAGGGTGTCCTCGTAGGCGGCGCGGGCCTCGCGGATGTCCGGGTTGACCTTCTCGACGCCGATCCTGGCGTGGGTGGCGCTGCCGTGGTCGGTGATGACGAGCCAGTCCATGCCGTGCCGGGCGCCCTGGCGGACCTGATCGACGACGCGGTACTTGCCGTCGCTGCTGTACTGGGTGTGGATGTGGTGGTCGCCGGCGAGCCACAGGAAGCCCTTGCCCCTCCGGCCGCCGCCCGCGGCCGCGGCGGGCGTCGCCCGGCCGAGGACGCTCCCGGCGGCCAGGCCCGCGCCGAGCAGGCCCGCGCGGCGCAGCAGCGAGCGGCGCGACCGCTGCTCGGGGGTGAGGGCCTCGTCGGGCACGGAGGTGTCGAACGCGGCGGGCAGCGCCGGCGCCTCGTGGTCATGGCCGTGTCCGTGGCGGTGACCGTGACCATGACCGTGTCCCATGCTGAACCTCCTGATCGCCGCCGCCTTCCGCGGCCGCCTTCCGCCGCGCCGCGCCGATGCGCCGCGCGTGAGAAGGATCAAGGCGGAAGGTGAATCTTAAACAACTCGGAGGTGAGCGGCGGACGTCCCGGAAACGGCCGCTCTCCGCACTCTCCGCCGATTTCCCGAATACCCCTGTCCGCCACGGCGGTTCACCCGACCATGGGCGGCATGAGACGACTTGGACTCGGACGACTCAGCCTCATCGGCGTCCTCACCGCCACACTGGCCCTCGCCGGTCTCACCGGCACCGGCGCGCCCCCTGCCGCCGCCGCGGCCTCCGGCTCCTTCACCGTCCTGACGTACAACATCGCGGGCCTCCCCCTCGGCCTCGGGGACAGCGACCCGGAGACGAACACCCCGCTGATCGGGCAGCGACTCGCCCCGTACGACCTCGTGAACGTGCAGGAGGACTTCAACTACCACGCGTCCCTGTACGCCCACGACGCCCATCCGCACCGCACGCCGACCAGCGGCGGCGCCGGCATCGGCGACGGCCTCAACACCCTCTCGGACGTTCCCTTCGAGGACTTCGAGCGGGTGAGGTGGAAGGAGTGCACGGGCACCAACTGCCTCACTCCGAAGGGCTTCACCCTCGCCCGGGTCCGCCTGGCCGAGGGCGTGTTCGTGGACCTGTACAACGTCCACGCCAACGCCGACTCCACCGACGACGCCCTCGCCGCCCGCCGCGCCAACATCCAACAGCTCTCCGACTTCATCCAGGCGAACTCCGCGGGCAACGCGGTGATCGTCATGGGCGACACGAACACGCGGTACACCCGCACCGGCGACAACATCCGCACGCTGCTCACCGAGAACAACCTGACGGACGCCTGGGTGCGCCTGGTGAAGGGCGGTACGCCTCCGGCGCAGGGCGGTGACGCCCTGGTCTGCGACGCGGCTGCCCCGACGGACGACTGCGAGGTGGTGGACAAGGTCCTGTACCGGGGCAGCAGGCTGCTGAACCTCACCGCGACCCACTACCACAACGAATGGGAGTCCTTCCTCCGCTCCGACGGCACGCACCTGTCCGACCACTTCCCGCACACGGTCGGCTTCTCCTACACCCTCGACGCGTCCCTGCGCGCCAGCGACTTCTTCGGCGGCCCGCACGGCACGGCCTTCAACGACGCGGACGACCTGCCGGCGTCCCCCGCCCCGCGCACGCTGACACTGCGCGGCGCCTCCCGCCTCGACGCGGTCTCCCTGACCCACGACGGCGGTACGACGCTGAGCCACGGCGGTACGGGCGGCACGGCGGCGTCGCTCACGCTGGCCCCCGGCGAGCACCTCACCTCGGTGAAGCTGACCCAGGGCCGGAAAGACGGCCGTACGAGGATCTTCTCGGCGTCCTTCACGACGGACCGGGGCCGCACCCTGTCCGCGGGTACGGCCACGTCCGACGCCAGGACCTTCACGGCCCCGCCCGGCCGGCAGATCGCCGGCTTCACGGGGCGGTCGGGTGACGAGATCGACAAGCTGGGAGTGCTGTACGCGCCGATCGGCTGACGGCCGGCCCCTCCTCCTCTCCCCCGCTCCGTTTCGGTCGGTCCGCTTCGGTCCGGCGCGTCCGCCCCCTCGACTCTCTAGGGCCCCTAGGTTATTTTCTAGGGGCCCTAGGTTTCCGTTCCGGAGGTCATCCCATGCCCCGCGCCGGGCTCACCGCCGACCGTCTCGTCGCGGCCGCCGCCGACCTCGCCGACGAGGTCGGGTTCGAGAACGTCACCCTGTCGGCGCTGGCACGCCGCTTCGGGGTGAAGGACGCGAGCCTGTACGCGCACGTCAGGAACCTCAAGGACCTGCGCGCCCGCCTGGCCCTGTTCGCGGGCGGCGAGCTGATCGAGCGCATCGCCGCCGCCGTGGCCGGGCGCGCCGGGAAGGACGCGCTGGCCGCCTTCGCCGGTGCCTACCGGGAGTACGCGCTGACGCGGCCGGGACGGTACGCGGCGACCCAGATCCGCATCGACCAGGACCTCGTGGCACGCTCCCCCGCCCTGCACCGCACCGCCGAGATCACCTACGGCATGCTCCGCGCCTACGGCCTGGCGGAGCCCGACCTCACCGACGCCGTCCGCCTGCTGCGCGGCACCTTCCACGGCTACTGCGCCCTGGAGGCGGCCGGCGGCTTCGGCGCCGCCCGCGATGTCCAAGCGTCCTGGGACAAGGCGATCGACGCCCTGCACATCACGCTGGAGAACTGGCCCCGCGAGGAGACGCACGATGACTGACCGGCCCGACCGGCACCGCGACCACTACGACGTCACGGGCAGCGGCCCCGTCCTGCTCGTCGTCCCCGGCGGCGCGGGCCACCCCATGGGGCTGGAGCGGATGACGGCCGCCCTCGCGGCCCGGTTCACGGTGGTGACGTACGACCCGCTCGGCCTCGCCCACGGACGGCTCGGCCTGCCCGTTCCCGCACAGCGGGTGGAGTGGTGGAGCGAGGGCGCGCGGCGGGTGCTGGACGCGGTCCTCGCCGAGGGGGCGCCGGCGCATGTGCTGGGGATGAGCTCCGGCGGCATCGCGGCCCTGGACCTGCTCGCCCGGCACCCGCGGCGGCTGCGGCACGTCGTCGCCCACGAACCCCCCGCCGTCACCGTGCTGCCCGACGGAGCCCGGGAGCGCCTGGACCTGCTGCGGAGCCTGGGCGAGCCGCCGTCCGGCGGCGGGGAGCCGGCCGACCCCATGGGCGTCTTCCTCGCCCGGGTCGTGCGCCCCTTCACCGCGTACCCGCCGGACCTGGACGCCCTGCGCGCCCACGCCTCCCGGCTGACCCTGGCCGCGGGTTCCGGCTCGCGGGGCGAACCGCCGCACCGGACGGCCGCGTTCCTCGCCGAGCGCACGGGCGGCGCCTTCGCCGAGTTCCCGGGCGGCCACCTCGGGGCCCTCTCCCATCCCGAGGAGTTCGCGGAGCGCCTCGCCGGGCTGCTGGGCGGTGCCGGCGGCGGGCCTTCCGCGGCAACCCGCGGCCACTTGCAGGAAAGTTGAGCTGCGTCGTATAAAACATGACCGATCAACCCTCTTCTCACGGGTTTCGTGCTCACGTGCGTATTCCGTGACGCGGCGCCCGTGTTCTGGGCTGTCGTGGACTGTCGTGGCGGGAAGGTGATCGATGGGTGCGGGCTGGACGTTCGCCGGGGAGGCGGCGCAGGGCGGCGGCGATGCGGTGACGCTGATCGAGGGTTCGTCGTTCTGCCTGTCCGAGCGGGGCGGGGATCTCGCCCCCGGCACCCCCCACGGGCTGTTCCACCGCGACACCCGCATTCTGTCCGGCTGGCAACTGCGGCTGGACGACGAGGAGGTCGACACCCTCTCCGTCATCGCCGAGGAGCCGTACGAGGCCCTGTTCCTGGGCCGGGCCCGGCCGCGCCCCGGGCACAGCGAGGCGACCGTCCTCGTGGAGCGGCGACGGTACGTGGGTGCGGGCATGCGCGAGGACCTGGTGCTGCGCAACCTCGGCAACGAGGCCGCGGCCTGTGTGCTCACCCTGCGCGCGGAGGCGGACTTCGCCGACCTGTTCGAGGTCAAGGAGGGCCGCGTGAAGCCGCGCGGGCAGTACGGCGTCGACTACGGCGACGGCGTGCTCGCCCTGACCCGGCAGTGGCGCGGCGAGAGCCGGGGCGTCCGGATCGTCGCCGAGGGCGCCATCTGCTCCCCCGGCCGGCTCACCTTCCGCGCGGTCGTGCCGCCGCGCGGCACCTGGCGGGCGTCCGTGCTGGTCACGCCGGTGATCGACGGGGTGGAGACGCCGACGTCGTTCCCGCTGGAGCGGCCCGTGGAGCAGGCCGGGCCGTCGGTGCGCACCACCGAGTGGCGCGAGACCGGGCCCCGGGTGAAGGTGGGCGACGAGTCGCTGGCGGTGACCCTGCGCCGCGGCTGCCAGGACCTGGGCGCCCTGCGCGTCTTCGACCCCGAGCGCCCCGACACGCCCGTGGTCGCGGCCGGCGCCCCCTGGTTCATGGCGCTGTTCGGCCGTGACTCGCTCCTCACCGCGCTGATGGCGCTGCCCCTGGACCCGCAGCTCGCCCTCGGCACCGCCCAGACGCTCGCCCGCTACCAGGGCACCAAGACCGACCCGGTGACGGAGGAGGAGCCCGGCAAGATCCCGCACGAGCTGCGGTTCGGCGTCGAGGCGTCCCTCGCCCTGGGCGGCACCGTGTACTACGGCACCGTCGACGCCACCCCCCTGTTCGTGATGCTGCTCGGCGAACTGTGCCGCTGGGGCGTCGACCCGGAGGCCGTACGGGAGTTGCTGCCGCACGCCGACCGGGCGCTGGAGTGGGTGGAGAGGTACGGCGACCGGGACGGCGACGGGTTCGTGGAGTACCGGCGCTCCACCGACCGGGGCCTGGCCAACCAGGGCTGGAAGGACTCCTGGGACGGCGTCAACAGCGCCGACGGCCGGCTCGCGGAGCCGCCGATCGCGCTCGCCGAGGTCCAGGGGTACGTCTACGCCGCCTACCGGGCGCGCGCCCTGCTCGCCGAGCACACCGGGGACCCGGTCGGCGCGGAGAAGTGGCACCAGCGGGCGCGGCTGCTGAAGGAACGCTTCAACGAGCGGTTCTGGCTGCCCGAACGCGGCTGGTACGCGGAGGCGCTCGACGGCGCCAAACGCCCCGTCGACGCGCTGGCCTCCAACATGGGGCACTGCCTGTGGACCGGCGTCGTCGACGCGGACAAGGCCCCCGCCGTCGCCGAACTCCTGCTCTCCCCCGAGATGTTCAGCGGCTGGGGCGTGCGCACGCTGGCCACCACCATGGCCGCGTACAACCCGATGAGCTACCACAACGGCTCGGTGTGGCCGCACGACAGCGGCATCGTCGCGGCGGGGCTCAGGCGCTACGGCTTCACCGCCCACGCCCGCCGCGTCGCCGAGGCCGTCCTCGACGCCGCCGCGGCCTTCGGCGGGCGCCTGCCGGAACTGCTGTGCGGCTTCGACCGCACCGAGTACACGCAGCCGGTGCCCTATCCGGCGGCCTGCTCCCCGCAGGCGTGGGCCTCCGCCACGCCGCTGCACCTGCTGCGGGTGCTGCTCGGCGCCGAGGTGTGCGTGCCGCACGGCGTGCTCCGCCTCGACCCAGCGCTCCCGGCCCGCTACGGGGCGCTGCGGCTGACCGACGTGCCGGTGGGCACCGCCCGGGTGGGCGTGACGGTGGCCCGCGACGGCGGTGTCCGCGTCAGCGGCCTGCCGTCCGGCATGCGGCTGTCCGAGACGCCGTGCGCGTGCCCGGCGGTCGATCCGCCGCACCCGGGCTGACCGGACCGCACCCGGACCGAACCGACTTCCCTCCCCTTCGAGCGCCGCCGCGACCGACGCCGTTCGCGGCCGGCCCCACCCATCCCGACGCACAGGCATCCCGCCTGCCCGCGCATCCGGGCATGGCATGGCGCGCCCCGGCGAGGCACGCGGGCACCGCCGTGCCGTGCGCGGAGGTACGGGCGGACGGGCGGACAACCGAATGAAAGGAGCTGCGTTGAGCAACCGGCCGCTTCGTATCGCCATGGTCGCGCCGCCGTGGTTCGAGCTCCCGCCCCGCGGCTACGGGGGCATCGAGGCGATGTGCGCCGACCTCACCGACGCGCTGGTGGCCCGCGGCCACGACGTCACCTTGATCGCGGCGGGCCGCAACGGCACCCGCGCCCACCGCATGCTGCGCACCTACGACGTGCCGCAGGGCCCCCGCCTGGGCGAGCCGCTGCCCGAGGTGCTGCACACCGCCGCGGCCGGCCGTCTCCTGGACGACCTCGACGTGGACGTCGTCCACGACCACACCCTGGCCGGACCGCTGCTCGCCCGCGGCCGGAACGTCCCGACCGTCGTCACCACGCACGGCCCGCTGGAGGGCGAACCGGGCGAGTACTACCGCCAGCTCGGCGACGGCGTGCATCTGGTGGCGATCTCCGAGTCGCAGCGCTCCCAGGCCCCCGACCTCAACTGGGCGGGCACGGTGCACAACGCGCTGCGCGCCGGTGACTTCCCCTACCGGCGCGACAAGGAGGACTGGGTCTTCTTCCTGGGCCGCTGCACCCCCGACAAGGGCATGCACCTGGCCATCGACGCCGCCCTCGCCGCGGGCCGGGAGATCAAGCTGGCCGCCAAGTGCAGCGAACCCGCCGAACGGGCCTATTTCGAGGCCGAGATCGAGCCGCGGCTCGGGCCCGGCGTGGAATGGCTCGGCGAGGTGACCGGCGAGCGCAAGAAGCGGCTGCTGGCGCGGGCGCGCTGCCTGCTGTTCCCGCTCCAGTGGGAGGAGCCGTTCGGCATGGTGATGATCGAGGCGATGGTGTGCGGCACGCCGGTGGTCACGTTGCGCCGCGGCTCGGTCCCGGAGGTCGT
Source organism: Streptomyces sp. NPDC052020 (assembly GCF_040680575.1). NCBI lineage: Bacteria > Bacillati > Actinomycetota > Actinomycetes > Kitasatosporales > Streptomycetaceae > Streptomyces > Streptomyces sp. NPDC052020. The sequence continues at coordinate 16,849 of NZ_JBFAWY010000031.1, read as the reverse complement.
CGTCGACGGGGTGACCGGTCTCGTCCGCGAGCACGTCACCGAACTGCCCGAGGCGATCGAGGCGGCCGGCGCGCTGGACCCGCGTGACTGCCGCAACCACGTCATCGAGCACTTCCAGCCGGACACCATGGCGGCCGGGTACGAGGCGGTCTACCGCGGGGTGCTGGCCGCCGCGCCGAGCCCGACTCCGCTGACCGGCGCCGTGCCCACCCGGGAGGACATGGTCCCGGTGGCCTGAGCCCGTTCCGCCGCCTCAGCCCTCGCCCAGCGCCCGGACCTCGGCGTACGCCGGTGCCGTCCCCTGCGGCTCCCGGCCCGCCCGGATGTCGGCCATCGCCTCGACGGCCGCGCCCAGCGCCCGCCGGTACAGCAGCGAACCGACGCTGACCCGGCGTACCCCGAGGTCGGCGAGGTGCGGCAGCGGGGGGCCGGTGGGCGAGTAGAGGATGTTGAGGGGGACGTCGAGGGCGTCCACCAGAGCGGCGATCCGGGCGGCGTCGGTGAGCCCGGGGACGAACACCCCGTCCGCGCCCGCCTCCTGGTAGGCGTCCAGGCGCCGCAGGGTGGCGGCGAGGCTCCCGTCGCCGTCGCCGAGCCAGAAGGTGTCGGTGCGCGCGTTGACGAAGAGCCCGGGCGCGGCCGACTTCACGGCGGCGATCTTCGCGGCGTGCCGCTGGACGGGCCCCATCCCGTCCTCCAGGTTGATGCCGACGGCTCCGGCGGCCGCCAGCTCCCGCGCGAACGCGGCCACCTCGTCCGGGTGGTCGCTGAAACCGCCCTCGGCGTCGACGCTCAGCAGGAACGGCCCGGAACCGAGGGCGAGGGCCAGCCGGAGCGTCTCGTCGCGGGTCGCCGAGGTGCCGTCGGGCACCCCTACGGCGGCCGCGACCCCCAGGCTGGTCGTGCCGATCGCGGGGAAGCCCCGGGCGGCGAGCAGACACGCCGAGGCATGGTCCCAGGCGTTGGGCAGCAGCAGCGGATCACCGGAACGGTGCAGAGCGGCGAAGCCGGCGGCGGCCGCGGCAGGGTCGTGCCGTACGGAGTCACTCATGCCCCGTACGGTACGGGCCCGTCGCTTCGGCACCGGCCGAACGGTCCGGCGCCCCTGCCGTCGCAGCGCGCCGAGAGGCCGTGCGCGGCCAGGGCGGCCGATGCCTGCTCCACAAGGCGCCGTACCCGCCGCTGGATCGACTCCATGTACGTCAGCCTAGGCACGGAGGCCGTGCGGCGGCGATTCGGCGAGGGTCTCGCCCAGGGTCTGGGCGAAGGCGTGGGCCTGGGGGGCACTGGTGGTGCGGCGCAGGACCAGGCCCAGCAGGGAGCCGGGCAGACCCTCGACGGGGACGAAGGCGATCGAGCTGCGGCCGCCCCCGTGGTATGCGGCGCTCGAGCGGCACAGCAGCATCGCTCCCCGCCCCGCCGCGGTGAGCGAGAGGCCCTCCTGGAGGGTGTTGACGAGAGGGCCGGCCGGGATGGGCCGGCCGTTCGGGGTCTGCTGGGGGGATTGTGCGCGGCGCCAGTAGTCGGGGGCGCCGTCCTGGACGCCGATCAAGGGGCAGTCGGCCAGTTCTTCCGCCGAGATCGACTCGCGGGCCGCGTACGGGTGCCGGGCGGGGAGTGCCAGGATCTGCGGCTGCCGGGAGAACACCGGCCCGAGCACCAGGTCGTCCTCCGCCACCGGCAGCAGTACCACCGCGCAGTCCACCTCCTTGCGGCGCACCGGCCCGAACGGGTCGGACAGCGCGATCTCCGCGACCTCGACCATGCAGGTGGGGCAGCGTTCCTCGAAGACGGCGATGGCACGGGCGAGTTGGTCGTCGATCGTGCCCTGGAAGCCGATCCGCAGCACCCCGCCCATGCCGCGGGCGGCGGCTCGCGCCTCCTCGACCGTCGCCCGCAGCGCCTCGTACGCCGGACGCAGCGACGACAGGAAGGTCTGCCCGAGCGGTGTCAGGCTCACGCGGCGGCTGGTGCGCTCCACCAGCGGGGCACCGATACGGGCTTCCAGGGACTTCAGTAACTGGCTGACGCGGCTCTGCGACACATACAGGCGTTCGCCCGTGCGGCCGAAGTGCAGTTCCTCGGCGAGTACGAGGAATGCCTCCAGTTCGCGGATCTCCAGCGTGCTCATGGCTGTCCCTCTGTGCGCGGTGCCGGTCGAGTAGCCCAGCTCATGGAACCATGAGGGATCGGCCGTTGTTCCGCAGGTCTGCGGCCGGTTGGCTGAAGTCATGTCACAGAGTCAGCAACTCACAGACGTGGCCCGCGACTGCCCGCCGCGGGGGCGGGGCGGGGGGTGGCCCGCGGTGGCCGCTGTGGCGGGCGCGACGTTCATGGTGGTCACCTCCGAGATGCTGCCCGTCGGTCTGCTCACGCCGATCGGCGGGGCGCTGGGGGTGACGGAGGGTGCGGCCGGGCTGACGCTGACGGTCACGGGGCTGGTGGGCGCGGTGTCCGCGCCGCTGCTCACCCCGGCGCTGGGCCGCCTGGATCGCCGGCTGGTGCTGTGCGCTCTGATGGCGGTGCTGGCCGCCGGGAATCTGCTGGCCGCGTGGTCCCCGCACTTCGCGGTGATGGTGGTGGCCCGGGTCCTGGTCGGCGTCGGCATGGGCGGGGTGTGGGCCGTCGCGGCCGGTCTCGCGGTCCGTCTCGTCCCCGGGAGGTCGGTGGGCCTGGCCACCTCGCTGGTGTTCGGCGGCATCTCGGTGGCCTCGGTGCTCGGCGTCCCGGCCGGCACCTACCTCGGTGAACTGGCGGGCTGGCGCGCCGCGTTCGCCGCTGCCGCCGCTCTCGCGCTGGTGGTGCTGGCCGCGCTGGCGGTGTCGCTGCCGAGGCTGCCGGCCGACCAGGAGGTCCGGCTCGGCGGCGTGTTGCGGCTTGGCGCCCGTCCGCCGGTGGCGACCGGGCTCGGTGTGGTGGCGCTCCTGGTCACCGGTCACTTCGCCGCCTATACCTACGTACGGCCCGCTTTGGAGAGGCTCTTCGCGGCGCAAGCGCCGGTGATCGGCACGCTGCTGCTGGTGTACGGGGTGGCCGGTGTGCTGGGCAACTTCGCCGCCGGGGCGGGGGCTTCGCGCTCGCCGCGCGGTGTGCTGGTGGTGATCAGCCTGGTCCTCGCCGCGGCGGTCTGCCTGATGCCGCTGATCGGCGGTTCGGTGATCACGGCGGCGGTGCTGCTCGCCGTCTGGGGGCTGGCGTACGGCGGGGTCTCGGTGGCCACCCAGGCGTGGCTGCTCACGGCGGCCGGTGAGGCACGCGAGGCGGTCTCGGCGTTGTTCGCCGGCGTGTTCAACGGCGCGATCGCGGTGGGAGCGTTCGCCGGGGGCCTCGTCGCGGACGGGGCCGGCGTCCGGGCCGTGATGTACGTGGGCGGGGCCCTTGCGGCAGGTGCCCTGGCGGTGGCGGCGCTGGGGCGCGCGCCGGACGGCGGCCGCGTCTGATCCGCGCGGGGATCTCCGGTCGCCGCGCGCGTGAGACCGGTCCCCGGTCTTGACCCGCCTGTGTCACCGTGGGTCACACTGGGGACACGAAGACGTATACGTTACGGGCCGCGGGCGGGGTGTGGTGACGCCGGGGATCGAGGGCCGGGCCTGGGGCCGCCTGCCGTGAGCGTCGCTGTGGCGTGGCATCGCTAGGGGGAGAGATGTCGTCACCGGGACAGCCTGAACCGCCGGGTCTCCCTGGCGAGGAGCCTTCCGGCACCGGTACCAGCGCCGGTACCGGTGCCGCTCGCGTCGCGGCCGGCACCGGCTCGGAGCGCGGCGCTCCCGATGCCGGCTCTGGCGGGTCCGCGGCCGGGGCCGGGGGCGGGGCCGAGGCGGGGCCTTCGCCCGCTGAGGCGGAGAGCGGATGGCGCAGAGAGAGCGACGCCTTTCTCCGCGGCAGCGCTCCCGACATCGCGGAGCTGCCGAGGGAGACCCGCTGGAAGGCCTGGCGCTACAGGATTCTGTGGACCGCCTTCGTCGCCGTGCTCGCTCTCGCGGCATCGACGATCGTTTCCCTCGTTCCGGCTCTCCATCCGTCCCTGAAGACCCGGGAAGCGAAGACGGACGACGAGGCCCAGGACCGCGTTCAATCCGAAAAGCCCCCGTTCTCCGCGAACGTCAGATACCAAGACGTCATGGACGTGTGGAAGCAGATCGACTCGTTCGACATCATTTACGATGCCCCTTTCAGCGCCTCGGAGAGCTCCGAGCTGAAGAGTTTGCGCCTCGACGCTTCCGACTGGGATCGCGTGATGGAGCTCATCACCCGTCACGGAGCCCGGCCGGCCGTCGCCCAGGTCTTCGAGGTGCGGCGCAACGCCCTTGGCGAAATGGTGGACTCCACCGTCGGATACGGCCAGCCGTTCTTCCTCGACCTGACGAGCGACCGGGACTCCCCGGTCCACATCGTCGACCTGAGGGCCAAGGAGGAGAGGTGCACCGAGTCGAGAGCACAGGCGGTGCTCACCATCCCGGCCGACGGGGCGAGTGCGATCGAAAGCATCGAGTTCACCCTTCAGAAACTGGGTGACACCCGGGCGAAGATCCCCTTTAGCCCCGATCACGAGGACGGCGGGAAGCCCTACTTCAGCCAGAAAGTAGTGTCGGTGGGAGGCTCGAGTGAGCCGGTGACCTTCAATGTCACCGGCTACTCCCGCACCCACTCGCGTTGTGAATGGAAAATCCTCGCCACGTACAACACCTCCGACGAGAAGAACAGGCGATCGGAGATCGGCGACGAGGGGAAGGCGCTGGTCACGGAAGGTGTCCCTCGCCGCCCCCGTCAGCAATGGGTGATGGACCCGCACGAAGGCAAAGTGATCGAATGCAATTCGAACCCGCAGGGAAGCCCCTACTGCGACTGATTCAACCCTGTAGGCCGGGCGGGATCAGGTGCTGGGCGACGAGCGCGTCGCGGACCAGGCCCGCGTAGACGGTGGCGCCCCGGGCGGAGGTGTGGGTGTTGTCGCGCTTCTCGTTGGTCAGGTAGAGCGCCTTGGAGTCTTCCGCGCCGAGCAACTCCACGAGCTCCTTCGTCCGCGCGGTCAGGTCGATCAACGGCACGTCCAGGGAGCGGGCGACCGAGCGGATGACCGCCGGGTGGTCGACGCCGAGGCCGTTGACCAGCAGCGCGGTGCCGTTGTCCAGGGTGCCGTCGGCGTTGAACCAGCGGCGCACCACCGGTGTGACGAGCACCGGCCGCCCGCCCCGCTCCCGGGCGCTCGCCACCAGCGTCTCCAGGTTCGCCCGGTAGGTCGGCTCGTCGGTGGTCTTGTCGTTGTGGGCGAGCTGGATCAGCACCAGGTCGCCGGGCCGGATCCGCGACCGCACGGTCTCCCACAGGCGCGGGTCGGCCAGGTAACTCACCGTGCTCTCGCCGGAGTCGGCGTGGTTGGCCACGGACAGTCCCTTGCGCAGGTAGCGCGGCAGTTGCTGGCCCCAGCCCGTGTACGGCTCGCCCGGCTGGTCGCAGACGGTGGAGTCGCCCACGAGGAAGATCTGGCGGGCGTGCCGGGCCGGGGTGACCCGGATACCGGCGAGCGCGGGCGCCGCGCCGCCGATGACCAGGTCCAGGCCGGGAGTGCCGTCCGCCCCGGTGGGCTCGCCCTCGGGCGTGCGGACGTCCACGGTGAAGCCGCGGGCGGTCCGCTCGCCGGCCGGGACCTCCGTCTGCGCCAGCAGCGACCGCCGGGTCTCGCCGCTGATCGCGGTGGCGGACGCGGTGTCACCGCCGAGCAGCACCGTCACGTCGTACGTGCCGGGCGGCACGTCGAAATGGCAGGCGCCGCCCGTGCAGTGCTCGATGCCGAGGGGCCGGGGCGCCTGCCCGGCCCGGGCGGGCCCGGCGGACAGTACGGTGCTCAGCACGACCAGCGCCGACACCGCGCCGGCCCGCAGGCGTGCGGACGCCACGCTCATCTCACGCGCTCCCCGCGGCCGTGTCCGCGACCGGGACGCCGAAGTCGGGGGTGCCGTCCGGCTTCCAGCCCAGTTTCTGCACCCGGGTGTGGCGGTTGGGGTCGTGCAGCGGGTCGCCCTCGATCTCCTTGTACTGGCGCGCGTGGTAGACGAGGACGTCGGTGCGGCCGTCCTCGGCGACCGTGAAGCTGTTGTGGCCGGGACCGTACTGCCTGGTGGTGTCGTTGCTGGTGAAGACGGGCACCGGCGACTTCGACCAGTTGGCCGGGTTCATGAGGTCGGCGTCCGCGTCGACGGTCAGCAGGCCCATGCAGTAGTTGGCGTCGGTGGCGCTGGCCGAGTACGTCATGAACAGCCGGCCGTTGCGGGCGATCACCGAGGCGCCCTCGTTCACCTTGAAGCCGACGCACTCCCAGTCGTACTCCGGGGTGGACAGCCGTACCTGAGGTCCGGTCAGGGTCCACGGGTTCGCCATCCTGGACAGCCACAGGGCGGTGTTGTTGTCCATGCCGGGCTCGTGCTGGGCCCAGGCCAGATAGCGGGTGCCCCGGTGGGTGAAGGTGGTGGCGTCCAGGGAGAAGGTCTCCCACGCCGTCGTGATCTGCCCCTTCTCCACCCAGGTGCCCCGGAACGGGTCGGCGTGGGCGTTCTCCAGGACCCACATGCGGATCGCCCACACGTCGTGGGAGGGCGCGGCGGCGAAGTAGATGTACCACTTGCCGCCGATGCGGTGGATCTCCGGCGCCCAGATGTGCGCGGCCATCTCACCGGCGGGGTGCGCCCGCCAGATGACGGACTCGGCGGCGGTGGACAGGCCGTTCAGCGTGCGGGAGCGGCGCAGGATGATGCGGTCGTACTCGGGGGCGGTCGCCGTGAAGTAGTAGAAGCCGTCGGAGTGCCGGTGGATGTGCGGGTCGGCACGGTTGCGGACCAGCGGGTTCACATACGGGTCCGCCTTCGGGCGCCGGGCGGGGGCGGCGGCGTGGGCGGCCCCCGGGGCGGCGACCAGGGCGCCCGCGGCCAGGGCGGCGCCCTTCAGGACGAGTCGGCGGTCGGGAGCGTCGGGCAGGTCGTCGGCGCGGCTCATACGGGCGGCCTCTCGGTCGAGTGTGTTCGAGATCGCGAACGGCATCTGTCATTGCGAACGCCGAAAAGGTAAAGGCGTGGTGCGAAGAGGTCAACGGGTCGGACGGTACGGCCGCCGACACCGCCGCCCTTCCGACGACGCCGAGGGGGCCCGTTTCCCGCCTGTGACACGGAATGGACGGGTCCGGTAAAGAAGATCACTAATTTTGATCAGGCAGGCCCCACCTCCGATGGCCCCACACGAGAGGAGGCGGGTGGCGTGCGCGACCAGGCTCACCCGCACACCTTCTCCGAGGAGACCCTTATGTCGACGTTCGAGACCCGCCGCCGGACCGCCCTCCGCGCCCTGGCCGGGGCGGCCCTGACGGCCGCTCTGGTGGTGCCCGCCGCGACGGCGGTCGCCGCGACCCCGGCCGGCGGCCTGAGCGGCACCGCTTCCGCCACCGCCAAGGCGCAGATCGGGTCCGTGGTCCGCACCCAGAAGCTGGTGGACGGCAGCACGGCCGTGATCACCAAGCGCGCCGCCCATCACTATGTCGCGCGGATCATCCACGGCGGCTACGTGTACGCCACCCTGGAGGCCAACCAGCGCGACGCCGCCGTCAAGGGCAACGGCATGTTCGTCGTGCTCACCTTCGACGGCGAGATGCACTCCTGGGTCGGGGGCGGCATGCAGGGGCCGGGCACCTTCTCCCTCCCGGGCGGCTCGACCGCCGAGGTCACGAAGGTCGGGGACCACCACTACATCGCCCGGATCATCCACCGCGGCTTTGTGTACGCCACGCTGGAGGCGAACAAGCGCGACGCGGGCGTGAACGGCAACGGCCTGTTCCTCGTGCTCACCTTCGACGGCGAGCTCAGCGCCTCCGTCCGGTGACGAGGTGACCACGGCGGGACCGCCGGACCGGACCCCCGTCCGGCCCGGCGGTCCCGCCGTCTCACGCCACGGTGCCTCGCGTCCCCGTGGCCGCCCGCCCGCCGTGCCCTACCGTCGAAACCATGACCGGCACCGCCCCGCCCCTCGCCGAAGCCCTCGCCGCCGGGCCCCTCGTCCTCGACGGCGGCCTGTCCAACCAGCTGGAGTCCGCCGGGCACGACCTGAGCGACGCGCTGTGGTCCGCCCGGCTGCTCGCCGACCGGCCGGAGGCGGTCGTCGCGGCGCACCTCGCCTACTACGAGGCCGGCGCGGACGTCGCGATCACCGCGAGCTACCAGGCCACCTTCGAGGGGTTCGGCCGCCGGGGCATCGGCCGGGAGGAGGCCGCCGGGCTCATGGCCCTGAGCGTGGAGCTGGCCCGCGAGGCGGCCCGGCGGGCCCGAACCGGCCGCCCGCTGTGGGTGGCGGCGTCGGCGGGCCCCTACGGGGCGATGCTCGCGGACGGCTCCGAGTACCGGGGCCGCTACGGGCTCACCGTCGCCGAACTGGAGCGCTTCCACCGGCCCCGCCTGGAGGTCCTGGCCGCCGCCCGCCCCGACGTGCTCGCCCTGGAGACGGTCCCCGACACCGACGAGGCGGCGGCGCTGCTGCGCGCGGTGCGCGGGCTCGGCGTACCGGCCTGGCTGTCGTACACCGTCGCGGACGGCCGCACCCGCGCCGGGCAGCCGCTGGAGGAGGCGTTCGCCCTGGCCGCCGACGCGGACGAGGTGATCGCGGTGGGCGTCAACTGCTGCGCGCCACGGGACGCGGACCACGCCGTCGCCGTCGCGGCGCGGGTGTCCGGCAAGCCGGTCGTCGTCTACCCCAACAGCGGCGAGGCATGGGACGCCGGGGCCCGCGCCTGGACGGGCGGCTCCGCCTTCGTCACCGGGCGGGTACGGGTGTGGCGGGAGGCCGGGGCACGGCTGATCGGCGGGTGCTGCCGGGTGGGGCCGGAGACGATCGGACAGATCGCCCGGGCCGTGGCGGGGCCTGCCTGAGCCGAACCCCGCCCTGGGGCCGCGTCGAGCGATGTCCAGTCGATTCCGGCTCGGTGATCGGCTCGTCGGACAGGCCCGGTCACACCTCGGCCTTCTTCATCAACTCCACCAGAGTGGAGAAGCTGTCCGCGGCGTGACCGGCGTCCATGCCGCGCCGGAAGAGCTCGACGACCGCGGCCGGAAGCGTGGTGTCGACTCCCGCGTCGGCGTTGGTGTGCAGGACGTGCTCGACGCTGGCCATCCCCATGGCGAGGCGGTCCACGTCTCCGACGTGCCGGCCGACGTCGACGCGCTCGGCGTAGAAGGAGAAGAATCCCGGCAGGGAATGCGCGGTCTCCACGGCGTGCGGCAGGATGTCCGCCGCCGTCAGGCCGTTGGCGTCGGCGAGGGCGATGGCCTGCCAGTAGCTCAGCATGGAGGTCCAGAACATGACCATGCCGATCTGGTACATGAGCGCGGCGAGCCCCGGGTCCTCTCCCCGGTAGTCGGTCCGCCCCGTGATGACTTCGAGCGCGGGCCGGTGCTGGTCGAAGACCTGACGCGGGCCGCTGTAGAAGGTCGACGATTCGGCCTGCCCGATCCCGGAGGGCGGCACGGTGACGCCACCGGTGAGCTGGACGGCGCCCCGCTCGGCCGCCCAACGGGACGCGGCCCGGGCCTTTTCCGGCGTGTCCGAACTGAGGTTCACCAGGATCCGGCCGGCCAGCGCGGCCGCGGCGGGCTCGAGCGCGGCGTACATCGCGTCGTAGTCCGTGAGGCTGAGGATCACCAGCTCATTGGCGGCAAGGGCCTCCTCCACGTTCGGCGCGAGCACCGCCCCGCGCGCGACCAGGGCGTCCGCGCGGGACGCGGTGCGGTTCCAGACGGTGACGTCGTAGCCGCGATCGAGGAACGCCCCGGCCATGGCCTGCCCCATGGGGCCGAGGCCGATGACGGTGACCGACTGCTTGGTGCTGCGCATCATGAGATCTCCACCCCTCACTAAAACGAGCGCTCTATTTAGAGCCTGGGCGAGAACGTATCACACCTCTAGAACGAGCGCTCTACTCAATGGATCGATAGGGTGGCCGCATGCAGACCAGCACACGGGACCGGATCGTCGTCGCCGCAGCACGCCTCTTGCAGCGGCAGGGTTACGTCGGCACGGGAATCAAACAGATCGCCCAGGAGGCGCAGGCCACTCTCGGCTCCCTCTACCACTTCTTCCCGGGTGGCAAGGAGGCCGTCGCCGTCGCCGCGATCAGGCACAGCACCGAGGAGTTCGCGTCGCTCCTGCGGAAGGCACTGGGCAGCGAGGAAGACCCGGCGGACGCCGTGCTGGCCTGCGCCCGGCAACTCGCCGACGAACTGCGCGCGTCGGGCTGGACCGACGGTTGCCCCGTCACGGCAGCGGCCCTGGAGACGCTCGGCACCGACTCGGAGATCCAGCAGGCGTGCGCCGACGCGCTGCGCGCCTGGGAGCAGTTGGTCTACGACAAGCTGCTGGGAGGAGGCGTCCCCTCCCAGAGCGCCCGGGAACTGGCGACCACCGTCATCTCCACCCTGGAAGGTGCCGAGGTCACCGCCCAGGTCAACCGCAGCGAGGAACCGCTACGGGTGGCGGGCCGGCAACTCGCCCGCCTCGTACGCTCGCACGAGGTATCGCCTCCACCGGCGAGCGGCGGTCGCTGACCGGGGAAACAGCGCCCAGGAGGGGGCGCTCGCCGCGCATCGAAGGACAGGGCGACGTGGAGTGCCTCGACGAGAGCGCCCTGGAGCCCGCCGGCCACCGGGTGCGGCTCTATGGCGCACGCTTCGACATCGGCTCCGGCGGCGTTCCGACGGGCTCCGTGCGCGAGCCCCAGGCGTCGCGGACCCCGTTCTCACGCCGCCGTTCCGCGAACTCGCACCACACGATCTTGCCGGGGTCCCGCTCCCCCACTCCCCACTTGTCCGCCAGCTCCGACACCAGCAGCAGCCCGCGCCCGCCCTCGGCCGGTTCCCCGCCCTCTGCCTGCGGTATGGCCGGAACACCGTCGCCGCTGTCGTGCACCTCGACGCGTACGCCGCCGCCGTCGCCCTCGGCGTACGGCAGCAGCCGGAGCAGAAAGCCCCGGCCGGGCGGCACGCCGTGCACGAGGGCGTTGGTGGCCAGTTCGCTCACACATAGCAGGATGTCGTACGCCCGTTCCCGCACCCGCCAGTCGGCGAGCACCTCGCGCGTGAACGCGCGGGCGGCGGGCACGGACTGACGCTCACGTCGGTAGAACCGCTCACGGGCGGCCAGGTGGTGACTTTCGGTGTTCACACGACGAGTGTCACGTTCTGTGGCCATCATGGAACAGTGCGTGCGCCCGTACACCTTCTTTGTACGGGCGCGCGACAGTGAACGTACGCGCGCGGGTGGGGAGTTCGACCGCATGAGCACCACGACACGGTCACGAAGGGCACGACGGAACGCCTCGGCGATGAGGATGGTGGGCGCCCTGCTCGCCCTCTACCGCGAGGCCGCCGGCCATACCCAGCGGTCGCTGAGTGAGATCTTCGTCGTCAGCGAGCAGCAGATCGCCTCCATCGAGCAGGGCAGACGGTCGCTGAAGCCGGACCTCGCCGAACAGCTCGACGAGTTCCTGAACACCAAGGGAGCGCTGTCCGCGGCCCTGCGCCATATGCCGGAGGTGGACCTCGTACCGCTGTGGGCGGAGGAGTATCTGGATCGGGAGCGTGAGGCGATCACGATCTCCGTCTACGACAGCCTTGCCGTACCTGGCCAGCTTCAGACGGAGGGATATGCGCGAGCTGTCTTCCGCAGTCGCGTTCCGGTGTACGACGAGGACGAGATCGAGCAGTTGGTGGCCAAGCGCCTGGAGCGGCAGGAGCTCTTCCATCGCAAGGTGCCGCCCACCACAAGTTTCGTGATCTGGGAGGCAGTGCTTCGGGACCACTTGGGCGGCCAGGATGTGTATGTCGAGCAGGTGCGGAAGCTGCGCCAGTACGCGGACGTACCGGGAATCGCCTTCCAGATCCTCCCGCTTGGACGCACCTCACACGCCGGGCTCAACGGCCCCTTCGTCCTCCTGGAAACACCCGAACACCAGCGCCTGGCCTATACGGAGTCGCAGCGCGGCAGCCAGCTGATTGGGGATCCCGACGAGGTGGGAATCCTGACCCAGAAGTATGCGATGCTGCGGACGCAGGCCCTCAACACCGAGGATTCGAAGGGCCTGTTGGACCGTCTTCTGGGAGAGCAATGAGCGCCACCACACTTGCGTGGTTCAAGTCCAGTTACAGCGGCAGCGAAGGCGGCCAATGCCTCGAAGTCGCCTACCACTGGCGCAAGTCCAGCTACAGCGGCGACGAAGGCGGCCAGTGCGTCGAGGTCGCCGCCCACCCCACCGCCATCCACATCCGCGACTCCAAGACCCCCACCACCCCCCACCTCACCGTCGCCCCCGACGCCTGGACCGCGTTCCTGACGCTGGCCCGCCCGGAAGGCTGATCCGGTCGGCGCTCTCCGGCGCCGACAGGGCCACCCTCACCCCCGATACGAGGGATCTGTTGGACCGTCTTTTGGGAGACCAATGAGCGGCACCACACTTGCATGGTTCAAGTCCAGTCACAGCGGCAGCGAAGGCGGCGCCTGCCTCGAAATCGCTCACGACTGGCACAGGTCCAGCCACAGCAGCGGCGAGGGCGGCGCCTGCGTCGAAGTCGCCACCCACCCCACCGCCATCCACATCCGCGACTCCAAGACCCCCACCACCCCCCACCTCACCGTCACCCCCGACGCCTGGACCGCGTTCCTGACGCTGGCCCGCCCGCAATCCTGACCCGGTCGCCGGTCCCCGGCGCCCACAGGGCCACCTCCCGGTCCCGGGGGCCGAGGATCGTACGCGGTGTTCCGGCGTCGAAGATCCGGACGGGGTGGGTGGCGTCCCACGCCGCCCACCCCGGGTCGCCCGTGGTGGCGAACCGCACCCACGCGGCGTGCATCGCGTCGGCCAGTTCCCGGGGGGCGCCCTCGCCCGCCAGCCCGCGGGACTCGGGCAGGTCGCCGCTGTCGAAGACGAAGCCCAGCTCCAGGGCGTGGCAGGCGCCGAGGCCGGGCCGGTCGGAGGGCCAGGCGAACTCGTACACGTACGAGGTGCCGGGCCGGGCGTCGGCCAGGCGGTGCAGCGGCACCCGCAGCAGGTGGTCGGTGACCATCTGGCCGACGATCTCGGCGGTGCCCGCACCGGGGTGCAGGGCGCGGTAGCCGCGCGGCACGTCGGGGCCGCAGTGGCAGCGGGCGCGGGCCCCGGCCAGGGCGACCGCGCCGAGCCGGTCGACGCGCTCCAGCAGCCCGCCGGGGACCAGCCAGAGCCGGTACTCGTCACGGGTCCAGCCCATCAGCAGGTCGACGCCGGGCGCCGCGCCGCCGTCGGTGAGCGCCGCCAGGGGGTCGCGGGGGACGAGGTCGCCGTCCATGACGATGCCGAAGGCCGGTCCGCCGAGGACGGGGCTGCTCAGCTTCCCCACCTCGGCCTGGGTGCGCAGCAGCAGGTCGCGGTCGACGGCGGCGAACGCCTCGGCGGTGGCGGGGATCCTCAGCCGGGTCGCCATGCGGCGCACCATCCGCCGTACCCCGGCGCGTTCGGCGGCCTCGGGCGCCCCGCTCTGGAGGACGGCCCGCCGTACCAGCCCCTGGGCCTGCGGGGCGGCGAGCAGGGCGCCGACGCCGACGGCGCCGGCGGACTGGCCGCAGAGGGTGACCCGGTCGGGGTCGCCGCCGAAGGCCGCGATGGACTCGTGCACCCAGCGCAGGGCGGCGAGCTGGTCGCGCAGGCCGGGGTTGGGCGGGGCGTCCGGGAACAGGCCGAAGCCCTCCACGCCCAGCCGGTAGTTGAACGAGACGCAGACGACGCCGTCGCGGGCGAAGGTGCGGCCGTCGTACACGGGGACGGCGGACGAGCCGCGGGTCAGCGCGCCGCCGTGCACCCACACCAGGACGGGCAGCCGGGCCCGGGGGTCCGGGTCGGGGGTCCAAACGTTGAGGTTGAGGCAGTCGTCCCCGGGCACGACCGGGTCGGACAGGTACGGGGCGAAGGCGTCGGAGTACGGCGGTTTCGGGGCGGTCGGCCCGAAGGCCCCGGCGTCGCGGACCCCGTCCCAGGGCGCGGGGGGCGCGGGCGGGCGGAACCGCAGGAGACCGAAGGGGGGCGCCGCGTACGGGACGCCGCGGAAGACGGCGATGCCGTGCTCGTATCTGCCGCGTACGGCGCCGTAGGGCGTGGCGACCACCGGATCGGCGATCCCGGGGCCCGTTCGGTCTGCTGCCGTCATACGCCACCAGCCCTTCGCCTGGCGCGCCCTCGCGCGCGCCGCTCTCCTCAGAGCATCACGCCGTACGCGGGTATTCCTGCGGATCCCGGTGCGATTCGCGATCGACGGACTAGAGTAGGAAGCGCTTTCTACGCCAGCACGCCTTCTACCCAGGCCCTCGGGCGGGCCGGAGAGGTGGTTGTCCGATGGTCCGTACGGCGGGGCGAGCGGGCGCGGCCACCGGGCCGACCCTCGCGGTGGTGGCCCGCGAGGCGGGGGTGTCGGTGCCGACGGCGTCCAAGGTGGTCAACGGCCGGGAGGACGTCGCGCCGGAGACCCGCCGCCGGGTCATGGAGGTGCTGGACCGCCTGGGGTACGTCCGCAGGCCCCGCTTCGACACGGCACGGGTGCCCCGGCAGGTCGATCTGGTCGTGCACTGCCTGGAGAGTTCCTGGTCGGGTGCGGTACTGCACGGGGTGGAGGCGGCGGCGTACGACGCGGGCCTGGAGGTCGTGGTCTCGGCCGCTCCCGACCGGGCCCGGGACGGCCGGCCGGAGCGCGACCGGCTGGGGCGGCTGGACCGGTTCGCCGAACGCGGCTCGCCCGGCGCGCTGTTCGCGCTGGCCGAGCTGAGCGCGGCGCAGTACGCCTGGCTGGAACAGCACCGCATCCCGTTCGTGATGATCGACCCGGCCGTCGAACCGCCGCCGGGGGTGGTGTCGGTGGGCGCCGCGAACTGGCAGGGCGGGGTCACGGCCACCGAGCACCTGCTGTCGCTGGGCCATGAGCGGATCGCCGTCATCGCCGGGCACCGGCGCACCCTGTCCGGCAGCGCCCGGGTCGCGGGCTACCGTTCGGCGCTCGCCGCGGCGGGCCTGCCGGACCGGCCCGAGTACGTCCGCCACGCCGGTTCCGACCGGACCACCTCCCGCCACCGCATGCGGGAGCTGCTGGACCTGCCGGATCCGCCGACGGCCGTCTTCGTGTGCTCGGACGCCATGGCTCTCGGGGTGTACGAGGCCGTGGCGGAGCGGGGGTTGCGCGTGCCCGCCGACCTGAGCGTGGTCGGCTTCGACGACCTGCCCGAGGCCCGCTGGGCCACCCCGGCCCTGACCACGGTCCGCCGGCCGCTCGCGGAGATGGCCGCCACCGCCCTGCGCCTGCTGCTGCGCCTGATGGAGGGCGACCGCCCAGAGAGCACCCGCACGGAACTGTCGACCCGTCTGGTGGAGCGCGCGAGCACGGCGCCGCCGCCGGGCACCGGCTGACGCCCCGCCGCCGCCACGCCCCCGGCCCGGACCACGGGCCGGGGGTTGCGTGCTGTGTGCTGTGCGCCGCGGGTGTTCTTCACCACAGCGGTGATGCAAAGCAACGCGGTCGAGGTGTGGCGATATGGCCTGCGGATGTGGTGATTTGACGTGGCCGACCGCCCCGGAGGGCTGTGCGCCCGTGCCTCCGGTGCAGAATAACCGCTGCGTCGTGACGGCTTTATGATCGTTAACGCATCAACCTCTCCGTGCCTGCATCCCGTTTTTCCGGAGACTCTTGGCGACCGCGAACGCGTTTGGCGCAGCGGGGCCGACGCGCAGTGACACGTATCAAGAAAGGTGAACACCATGGCCTTCGGACTGCTCCGACGCTGGCGCTCCGCCGGTCCGTCCGGTGCCGCGCCGGTCCTCTCGGTTCCCCTGCCGGAGGGCGCGGGGGCGTTCGGCTGCGAAGTCGTCGACCCCACCGGGCAGCCCATGGGCGGAGCGGAGGTCACGGTGACCGGGCTGAGCAGCCACCGCGTCGCGGCCCAGGGGACGACCGACCCGTACGGTTTCTTCACGGCGACGCTGCCCCCGGGCACCTACAGCGTGCGGATGATGGCCGAGGGCCTGTCACCCGCCCGCGAGACCGTGGAGATAGCCGCCGGTGTGGCCCATCCGCCCACGCGCGTGATGCTCCAGCCCGCGCCGCAGCAGGAACTGCCGCCGCCCGGTACCTGGCTGTTCGACCCGCCGCACACCGCCATCCGCTTCATCGCCAAGCACGTGGGCATGGCCCATGTCCACGGCCGCTTCACCAACTTCGACGGCGCCATCCGCGTCGCGCCGACCATGGCGGACTCCCAGGTCTCGGTGCGCATCGACGCGGCCAGCATCACCACGGGCAACAAGACCCGCGACAACCACCTGCGGTCCGCCGACTTCCTCGACGTCGAGCGCTACCCGTACATCGACTTCGTCAGCTCCCGGTTCGTCTACCAGGGCGGCTCGAAGTGGACCCTGCACGGCACGCTCACCATGCACGGCACCAGCCGTACCGTCGGCCTCGACACGACGTACCTCGGCACCGTGAACGGCGGTTACGAGCAGGAGCTGCGCTGCGCGGCCCTGGCCAAGACGGAGCTGCACCGCGAGGACTTCACGCTCAACTGGCGCTCGATGCTGGCGCGCGGCATCGCGGTGGTCGGGCCGACCGTCCAGCTGGAGCTGGACGTCCAGGCGATGTACCACACCCATGACACCCCCACCCCGCCGGAGTAGGCGGACCGGCCGGAGCCGTCCGGCCCTTCTTCCGGGACGGCACGGCCGGTCCCGGCGGATGCGTTCCTCGGCCAGTTCCACCAGACCGACGGCATCCAGGCGCCGCAGGTGCCGGCTGGCCAGGGCATGCGA